>JAZNJE010000037.1:0-18107 GCA_045577905.1 Acutalibacteraceae bacterium
GACCGCTTGGGCTCCGACTTCTTATTATGATGCATCTAAGGGAGTTATAGTTTACTTCCGTGTTGTTTCGGGCAGAATTAAGCCGGGAGACAGAATAAAGATGATGGCGACGGGTGCTGAATTTGACCTTGTTGAGGTAGGCAGAAAAAGAGCCACATTTATGGAGCCTTGCGACTGTTTGGAGGCAGGCGAGGTAGGTTATCTTGCGGCTTCAATTAAAACGGTTGGCGATGCCCGCGTGGGTGATACAATAACCCTTGCAAACAACCCTACCAAGGAGGCACTTGCGGGTTATCGTCAGGTCAATCCGGTCGTTTTTTGCGGCATTTATCCTGCCGATGGTGCCCACTATACTGACCTTCGGGAAGCACTTGAAAAATTGCAGTTAAACGATGCTTCCTTGCTTTTTGAACCTGAAACCTCGACCGCATTGGGATTTGGTTTCCGTTGTGGATTTTTGGGACTTCTTCATATGGAGATTATTGAGGAAAGATTAGAACGAGAGTTTAATCTGGACCTTGTTACAACTGCACCGAGCGTTATTTATAAATTTGATTTGCAGGACGGCAGTACGGTTTCGGTTGACAACCCGACCAATTACCCCGACCCCGCTTTAATAGTAGATGCCTATGAGCCGATTGCCGATGTTCATGTATATTCCCCGAGCGAATATGTAGGAACCATAATGGAACTTTGTCAACAACGTCGCGGAGAATATACCGATATGAAATATATGGGAGACCGTGTTGACATTCATTATATAATGCCGATGGGAGAAATTGTGTACGACTTTTTTGATGCTCTCAAATCCCGCACAAAAGGTTATGCAAGTTATGACTATGAACCCAAGGGTTATAAAAAGAGCAAACTCGTTAAACTCGATGTTCTGTTGGCGGGAGATGTTGTAGATGCACTTTCCTTTATCGTGCATACGGATAATGCCTATGCAAGGGCTCGCCGCATTGCCGAAAAGTTAAAAGAGTTTATTCCGCGTCAACTTTTCGAGGTGCCCGTTCAGGTTGCGGTAGGTGGTAAAATTATCGCAAGAGAGACGGTAAAGGCTCTCCGCAAGGACGTTCTTGCAAAGTGTTACGGCGGAGATATTACCCGAAAGAAAAAACTTCTTGAAAAACAGAAGGAAGGTAAAAAGAGAATGCGTCAACTTGGTACCGTAGAGGTTCCGCAGGAGGCGTTTATGGCAGTTTTGAAACTTGACGAATAAAACTATCAAAGGAGGTGCGGTAAATGGCAAAAACAAGACTTCAAAAAGAGAATAATACCTCTTTCATTAAAAATGTTATGATGCTTATGGTGGCTCAGGTACTTGTAAAGGTGCTGGGTCTCGTTTACCGCATACTCATTGTAGATGTAGAGGGCTTTGGCGACATAGGAAACGGATATTATTCCACGGGGTATCAAATTTATATGGTACTGCTTGCAATATCCTCTATGGGCATACCCAATGTTATTTCAAAAATGGTGTCGGAAAGGGTAGCGAAAGGGGATTATATAGCCGCAAAACGGATATTTAAAACGGCTATGGTAATGTTCAGTTCGATCGGTGCCCTGCTCGGCATCATCCTTTTCATTTCGGCGGATTTTGTTGCTACCACCCTGCTCCGTGCGTCGGGTGTAAAATATACCCTTATGGCACTTGCTCCCGCCCTCTGTTTTGTGTCGGCATCGGCGGTGCTTCGGGGATATTTTGCAGGTCTCGGCAGTATGAAGGCAAACTCTACTTCGCAGGTGGTGGAGCAGTTCTTTAACTGCGTTTTGTCGGTAGGTTTCGTTTATGCCGCGGTCGGAAGTGATACGGCAGTAATGGCAGCGGCCGGCAATCTGTCAACAAGTCTTGCCTGCCTTGTGGCGGTTGTTTATTTGGCAATCTATTATAAGAGCCGAAAAGGGGAAATTGATGCCGAATGTTCTGCTCAAACCCAAGTTAGCGAGGACATACCGTATAAAAAACTCATTTGGGTTATTTTGGCGGTTTCGATTCCTTTCAGTATAAGTTCGCTCATTTCCACCGCAAACTCGGCCATTGACACCGTTACGGTAAGCCATTGCATACAAAACGTTTTTGCCGACAGTTTTTCGAGCAAACTTGCCCTTGAAACCGAGGCTATGCGCCTTTACGGAATGCTCCAAAAAGCAGAAACCATTACCCATCTGCCTATGGCGGTAAGTTCTACCCTTTACGCTGCTATGGTGCCGGTTGTGTCGGCAGCATTTTCAAAAAAAGATGTCGCCGCCGCAAATAAAAAAATTTCTTCTGCGGTATTTATGAGTTCGCTCATAATTTGCCCTTGTATGGGCGGTCTGGCGGTACTTGCCGACCCGATACTTCGTATGCTCTATCCGAGCGTACCCGACGGTGCACTTATTTTACAACTTTTGGTAATAACCTTGCCCCTTTGTTCCTTAACCTATATATTAAACGGTGTGCTTTACGGCGCGGGTAAACTTAAAGTTCCCGCCATTGCGCTCGGTATAGGCGCTATTGTAAAATTAAGCCTAAATATTCTTTTAATAAGTATTCCTGCCCTTAATATTTACGGTGCAGTAATCAGTACAATAGTTTATCAAACGGTAGTTATGATTATTGAACTTATAGTTACAATGCGAACGGTAAAACTGGAAATTGACCTTAAAAAGAGTCTTTTAAAACCTGCGCTGTCCGCCCTTATTATGAGCGGTGCGGTTTTTGGCATATATCTGCTTATAAAACAAGTTTTAGGTAATACCCTCTCCACCGTAATTTCGGTGTTTGTAGGTGTTTTGGTTTACGGAATTTTCCTTTTTGTATTCAAAACCTTCAAAAAGGAAGATGTTTTGGAATTTCCGTTGGGCGGCAAGATTGCAGCCGTGCTTCAAAAGGTAAGGTTGATATGAAAGAATACGATGTAATACTTTTCGACCAGGATGGCACCATTGCGGATTCGGGCAGAGGAATTATCAATTCAGTAAAATACTCCCTTAAAAAATACGGTATAAACGAAACCGATGACCAGAAACTCCGTTATTTTGTGGGACCTCCTCTTTATGAGTCTTATGAAAAACTTTACGGCTTTTCACACGAAAAGGCGGTAGAGGCGGTTGCTTTTTATCGTGAATATTATAATGCAGGCGGTATTTTCGAACTTTCACTGTATGACGGAATAATCGATTTGTTGAAGTCTTTAAAAAATGCAGGCAAAACGGTTATTGTCGCCACCTCTAAGCCGGAAATTTATGCCGAAAGAATAGCAGAAAAATTTGATTATAAAAAGTATTTTGATTCTATTTCGGGCGCACTTCTGGACGGCAGCCGAATAACCAAGCCCGACATTATCCGATACGCCCTCGACCGAAACGGCATTACCGATATGAGCCGTGTTTTAATGGTGGGAGACCGATGCTTTGACATAGAGGGCGCAAAGCAGTTTTCTATTGATTCGGTCGGTGTTACTTGGGGGTACGGTACGAGAGAAGAACTTGAAAAAGCAGGTGCAACCTACATTGTGGATAGCCCCGAGGAGATAAAAGAAATACTTAAAGTAAAAAGCCTTGACTGAAATTCAGCCAAGGCTTTTTTACTTATAAAATGTTCCGTTTAAAATTTCTTCGGCAATCTCTGCGGCATCTTCAACCATTAAAAGGCAGGGACGCTTTTTATAATACTCTGCCGTTCTGTCGTCGGGTACATGTCCGACCTTTTCAGAGGGCTTTTGACCCAAGAGTTCACGGCAGACGATACTGTCGTTTTTTTCTTTGAATTTTGCCGCAACATCCTGAATCAATTTATAGTGAGTAGACTTTGCATTCTTGTCGGTAGGGGAGGAGTAGCCGTATTTAATACCTGCGATAATGAAAACCCCGCTTACCGCACCGCAAACCTCACGAAGTCTACCCATACCTCCACCGAATGAAGAGGAAAGTCTCATTGCGGTATCAAAATCCATACCCAAATCCTCCGCAAAGGCACCTACAACGGCTTGACTGCAATTATATCCCTCTAAAAAAAGGGCTTTGGCTTTTTCTGTTTTTTGACTCATAATAATATCCTTCTAGGCGGTGGGTGTTTAAATCTTTTGTAACCACCGAAAGTTTAATATGATGATTTTACCATAATAAAGGATTTTAGTCAACACAAAAGCCACGATTTTAATCGTGGCTTGGTTGCTATGGCTATTTAATCATTGTCTGTATGCCCGAAACGAAATCTCCGACTGCCTTTACTGCCTTTGCGCCGCCTTTTTGCATATGGTGGTCATTTTTGTTTTTGATAATTTTAGTGACCGCCATTACTGCTGCGCCTGCCGCAAGACCTGCCATAGCACCTTTTGCAAAACCCTTTGCACTTCCCATAAAAAATCCCTCACTTTCCTAAACTATTGTTAGCGTAAAGTGGGGGATTTATTTACGAAAAATCAATTTTCAAAAAATTGCTTGTGCCAAATTAAAAATGTGTAAACCGTCCAAACCTTTCGGCTATTGTCCTCTTTTCCTGCTTTATGGCGGTCAAGAAGCCTTATAAGAGTCTTGGTATTAAAATATTTCTCAGCGGTTTCGCTTAAAAATTCTGCTTTTACTGTGTTATAGTATTGATCCTCTTTGAGCCAGACTCGAATCGGTACGGGGAAGCCGAGTTTATCCTTTCGGGCGGTACGTTCCGGCAGAGTCTTTTCGGCCGCCAAACGAAGGGCAAGTTTTGTGGTTTTGGTATTTACTCTATGTTTCATAGGTATCTTTTGGGCAAGTTCCAAAACCTTTTTATCAAGAAACGGAACCCTGAGTTCAAGAGAGTTTGCCATACTCGTCTTGTCTGCTTTTAACAGAATATCGCCTACCAACCACATATGAAGGTCAAGATACTGCATCTTGGTAACGGTATCGTAATCTTTTACCTCGTCATAATATTTTTTGCAAACAGCATTTGGGGAAATTGCATCACGTCCGACCTTTAAAATCCTATTTCTTTCCTTTTTAGAGAAGATATTTGCATTTCCTATAAATCTTTCTTCAATGGTTTTTCCGCGTCTTACCAAATAGTTTATGCCGTGCTTTTGGGGCAGAAGGGAGCAAACCTTTGAAACGAGCCGTCTGATGCAGAAGGGAATTTTGTCATAGGCGGTAAGGGTTATCGGCTCTTGGTAAATTCTGTAACCGCCGAAAAGTTCATCGGCACCCTCTCCTGACATAACAACCTTAACATGCTCTGCCGCAAGTTTTGAAACAAAGTAAAGGGCAATAGCGGCAGGGTCAGCAAGAGGCTCGTCCATCTGATACTGAATTTTGGGGAAGGAAGACCAATATTCTTCGGGAGTAATTTCCTTTGCGATATTTTCAACATTGATAACCTTTGCAAAATCTTTTGCATAGTTTATTTCGTTATATTGGTCATTCTTGCTTTTAAAACCAACAGTAAAGGTTTTATCGACGTCGGCGGCTTCGGCTATATAACTCGAATCAATACCGCTTGAAAGGAATGAGCCGACCTCAACGTCGGCAATCTTGTGGGCACGCACCGACTCTCTGACTGCACGATCGGTAGCCTCTGCAAAGTCTTCAAGTGTGCCCTCTTCTGGCTTGAAATCGGGTCGGAAATAACGGGTTATTTTCATTTCACCGTCTTTGTAGGTGAAATAGTGACCCGGTGTCAGTTTATAAACATTTTTGAAAAATGTTTCTTCAACAGCTGAATATTGGAAAGAAAGATAGTGAGCAAGAGCCTCTTCATTCATTTCCTTTTTAAAATCAGGGTGAGGAAGAAAACCTTTAATTTCAGAGCCGAAGATAAAAGAGTCTCCCATAAATGCATAATAAAAGGGCTTGATTCCGAAAATATCACGACAACCAAAAAGGGTGTTTTCCTTTATATTATGAATTACAAAGGCATACATTCCGCGAAGTTTTTTGGGCAAATCTTCTCCCCACTCCTCGTATCCGTGAAGCAAAACTTCGCTGTCGCTTCGGGTTTTAAAGTCGTGTCCTTTCAAGAGAAGTTCTTCGCGAAGTTCCAAAAAGTTATATATTTCTCCGTTAAAGGTTAAAACCAACGACCTGTCTTCGTTATACATGGGCTGGTCGCCGTCGGCAAGGTCTATAATACTCAGACGTCTGAAACCGAGACAAACATTATCGCCTACATACATACCCTCAGAATCGGGGCCTCTGTGGACAATCTTGTTCATCATTTCGTGAAGATGAGTTCCGTCATCTTTGATTTGATTTGTAAAACCGACAAATCCGCACATTAAAAATATCTCCTAAAATTTTTATCTCGTTTGACCGTTTCCGTCAATAATATATTTGTATGAGGTCAGTTCATCAAGTCCCATAGGACCTCTTGCGTGAAGTTTTTGGGTAGATATACCAATTTCCGCACCGAGCCCAAATTCGCCGCCGTCGGTAAATCTTGTTGATGCATTGACATAAACGGCCGCAGAATCAACTGCACGCTTAAAATATTCGGCATTTTTTTGGTTTTTGGTAATTATTACCTCGCTATGATGGGTGGAGTGCTTTTCGATATGCTCAACCGCCTCATATATATCTTTAACAATTTTAACCGAAATCTTATAGTCCAAAAATTCTCGGCTAAAATCTTCCTCGTCGGCCTTTTGGGCATAGGGAAGAATAGCACAGGTCTTGTCGCAGCCGACAATACAGACATTGCCTTCATCCTTTAATTTTCCGCAGATTACGGGCAAACAACTTTCGGCAATATCCTCTGCAACAAGGAGGCTTTCAAGAGCGTTACAAACCGACGGACGCTGAACCTTTCCGTTAAAAATAATATCTTTTGCCATTTCTATATCGGCAGAGGAGTCAACAAAGGCGTGGCAGTTACCCGTACCTGTTTCGATTACCGGAACGGTGGAATTTTCAACCGCAGACTTTATAAGTCCCGCTCCGCCCCTCGGAATTAAAACATCAAGGTAACCGTTTAGCGTCATAAGGTCAAAAGCCGATTGACGGGATGTATCAAGTACCAACTGAATTGCATTGGCAGGAAGTTGGGACTGCGCCAATGCCTGTCTCATAATATTAACCGTTGCCGTATTTGAGTTTATAGCCTCTTTCCCGCCACGCAGAATGACGGCCGAACCAGCCTTTAAAGCGATTGCCGCCGCATCGCTCGTAACGTTGGGACGTGCCTCGTAGATAATACCTATAACGCCGAAAGGGACTGAAATTTTAGTAATTTTTATACCGTTAGGACGTGTTTTTGAGTCCAACACAACACCGACGGGGTCGGGGAGTGAAACAAGAGCCTCAACACCATCTGCCATAGCGAAGATTCGTTCCTTTGAAAGGGAAAGCCTATCTATTAACGCTTCGCTCATTCCGTTTTGTCTTGCCTGCTTGATGTCCTTTTCGTTTTCCGAAAGGATGAGGGAATAGTTTTCTCTTAAACCCTTTGCAATAAGGAGCAAAGCATTGTTTTTTGTGTGGGTATCGGCAAGTGCAAGCAGACGTGCAGCCTGTTTTGCATCTTGACCGAGTGTTATAAGTGAATTCATAATTATTTCACCTTTATTTGTGTGCCGACCGAATATCCGTCAAAAACATCGAATATCTTCTTGGGGTTATTGCCCGACATAATTATTGTTTCTATACCGTGGTGCAGAGCGTATTTTGCTGCTTCTAACTTTGTTCTCATACCGCCTGTGCCGCGAGAAGAACCTTTGCCGCCGGCCGCTTCAATCATTTGGTCGGAAATTTCATAAATTTCGTGAATAAGGTGGGCATCGGGGTTTTCTCTCGGGTCGTCGTCATAATAACCGTCAATATCGGTAAGAATTATAAGTCCCTCTGCTTCTACAAGGGAAGCAACGATTGCGGACAGATTATCGTTGTCGCCAAATTCCAGTTCTTCTACCGAAACCGAGTCATTTTCATTTACAATGGGAACTGCACCAAGTTCCAAAAGGGCATGGAAGGTGTTTATAATATTTTGCTTGCGGTCTGCATGTTCAATTACGTCGCGGTTGAGAAGAATTTGAGCCGAAACATAACCGTATTCCGAAAAATTTCTGTCATAAAGGCTCATAAGGTCGCATTGACCGACTGCGGCAGCGGCTTGTTTCCCTTTGGTGTCTGTCGGACGGGCGGCAAGACGCAGACGGTTTACTCCGACTGCAACTGCACCCGACGAAACGAGTATAACCTCCATACCTCTGTTTTTAAGGTCGCTGACAACTCGGCAGAGTTGCTCTATTCTTCTGAGATTGGGTTTTCCGTTTTCGTATGTCAGTGTAGAAGAACCAACCTTTATAACAATTCTTTTAAAATTTTTGAAGTTCATTTAAAAACACCTCAAACATCAGTATAGCACTATTTAAACTTATTTACAAATTATACTTTATTTTTTACTCATTATAAAGTATAATAAGCAATAATGCAAACTAAAATTATTGTTTTGAGAGGTTAAAATGGGTTTAATTACAAAACTTTTCGGAAATTACAGCGAAAAAGAAATAAAACGAATACTTCCTTTGCAAAAAAAAGTTTTAGAACTTGAAGAAGAATATCGGGCATTGTCCGACGAAGAGTTAAAGGCAAAAACCGAAGAATTCAAGGTTCGGTTAGAACAGGGCGAAACACTTGACGATATTTTGCCCGAAGCCTTTGCCGCCTGTCGGGAAGCGGGCGACCGAGTTCTGGGTATGCGCCATTTCCCCGTGCAGATTATCGGCGGTATAGTTCTTCATCAGGGCAGAATCAGCGAAATGAAAACGGGAGAAGGAAAAACCCTCGTAGCAACCCTGCCTGCATATCTTAACGCACTTTCGGGCAAGGGCGTTCATATAGTTACGGTCAACGACTACCTTGCAAAGCGTGACTCGGAGTGGATGGGCAAACTTTACCGTTTTATGGGACTGTCGGTCGGTCTTATCGTTCACGGAATGTCCAACGAGGAAAAGAAACAGGCTTATGCGGCCGACATTACTTATTGTACCAATAACGAACTCGGCTTTGATTATCTTCGCGACAATATGGTTATTTATAAGGAAAACCGAGTTCAGCGCGGCTATAATTTTGCCATTGTAGATGAGGTTGACTCGATATTGGTGGATGAGGCAAGAACACCGCTTATTATTTCGGGCCAAGGGGATAAATCAACCGACCTTTATGTCAGAGCAAACCGTTTTGCAAAAGGCCTAAAAAGGGTGGTAGTTACAGAGAGCGATGATAAAAAATCTGACGAGGAGCAGGAGTTTGACGGCGATTATGTTGTCGATGAAAAGGCAAAAACCTGCGTTTTGACTCCGTCGGGTGTTAAAAAGGCAGAGGAATATTTCGGGATTGAAAATCTAAACGATGCCGAAAATATAACCGTCTCCCATCACATTCAGCAGGCAATACGTGCACACGGAATTATGAAAAGGGATGTCGATTATGTCGTTAAAGACGGGGAAGTTATTATAGTTGACGAGTTTACCGGACGGCTTATGTTCGGCAGACGTTATAACGAGGGACTTCATCAGGCAATTGAGGCAAAAGAGGGAGTCAAGGTGGCTCACGAGTCAAAAACCTTGGCATCAATTACCTTCCAGAACCTTTTCCGCCTTTACGGAAAACTTTCGGGCATGACGGGTACGGCAATGACCGAGGAGGGCGAATTTAGGGAAATTTACCGCCTTGATGTAATTGAGATTCCTACCAATAAAGAGGTTATTCGTGTTGACGAGCCGGACGTTGTTTATAAAACCGAAAAGGCAAAGTTCAATGCAGTAATCGACCAGATTGAAGAGTGTAATAAAATGGGTCAACCTGTCTTGGTCGGCACTATTACTATCGAAAAGAGTGAAATACTCAGCAATATGTTAAAGCGTAGGGGCATTACTCATAATGTTCTGAACGCAAAACACCACGAAAAAGAAGCCGAAATCGTTGCTCAGGCAGGTAAGTTCGGAGCCGTTACAATCGCTACAAATATGGCAGGACGCGGTACCGATATTATGCTTGGAGGTAATGCTGAATATCTGGCAAAAAGCGAACTTAAAAAGAACGGATACAGCGATGAGATTATTGCCGAGGCAACCGGATACGGTGATACCGATGACACTGACATATTAAAGGCAAGGCAGGAATACACCGAATTTTATGCAGCCTTTAAGGCTCAAATTGCACCCGAAGCCGAAAAGGTAAAGGCGGCAGGCGGACTCTTCATAATCGGTACCGAACGGCACGAATCAAGACGAATTGATAACCAACTTCGTGGCCGTGCGGGCCGTCAGGGCGACCCGGGTCGCACGCGGTTCTACGTCTCTATGGAGGACGACCTTATGCGTCTCTTTGGTGGAGAGCGAATGGGTATGATGATGGACACCTTAAAGGTTGACGAAAATATGCCTCTGCAAAACGGTATGCTTTCACGTTCGATAGAGTCTGCACAGGGCAAAATAGAGGGCAGAAACTTTGCTATCCGTAAGAACGTTCTTGAATATGACGATGTTATGAATCGACAGAGAGAACTAATTTATGACCAGAGAAACAAGGTGCTTGACGGGGAAGACATAGGCGATACCGTTAAGAAGATGATAGAAGGATTTATCGATAATACGGTCAATGAGTATCTTGAAGGTGAGAGCGAGGATGAGTGGAACCTTGACGGACTTCGTGAGTTCTTCCTCGGTTGGCTTTTGGATGAAAATGACCTTAAATATTCAGTTGAGGAACTTAACAATATTGAAATAAGCGATGTTTCCGACTATATTAAAGAAAAAGCAATGAGCCTTTATGAACAACGCGAGGCTGAACTCGGCACTCCTGTTATGCGTGAAATGGAAAGGGTAATGCTCTTAAAGAGTGTTGACACCAACTGGATGGAGCATATTGATGCTATGGACCAGTTAAAGCAGGGAATTAACCTTCGTGCCTATGGTCAGCACAATCCTGTCGTTGAATACCGTAACGAAAGTTTCGATATGTTTAGCGATATGACCGATGCAATCCGCAATCAGACCGCAAAACTTGTTCTTACCGTCCGCGTTCGCCGTGACGAGGATATAAAACGAGAAAAGGTTGCCGAGGAAAACCCCACTTCGGGTGACGGCACCGTATCTTCTACGGTGCGAGGCAAGGGCGCGGTCGCAAAGAACGCATTTTGCCCCTGCGGAAGCGGAAAGAAATATAAACGCTGCTGCGGAAAAGACGAGTAAAAATCGCCGAATTTGGTGCAGAACGATAAAAAAGACACCCGAAAGGGTGTCTTTTATTATCTTGCCGCCTTTTCTCGCTTAAAGTATCTACATACATCTTCGCTCGAAGAAAAAACTTTCTGCATCTTATTTTGCCTGATTTTTATAATTCTTTGCGATATATTAATTGCCAAATTCGACTGATTTTTTGCCGTCTTTTTACCAAGAATAAAAAATCGGCATATTTACAACAAAGGGGACGGTTATTTTGTGTTCTATCCCTTTGATTCTAACAATAAAACGCACAGGGTTTGTAGGGAGTCCTCGTACCTCTGTGCGCTTTGGGTTTATTTACAATAATTCTCAATATATCCGTTGATGGCGGCGGCAATGACCCTTTCTGCGTCCTCTCTGCCTCTGACCTCGTCAACGGCGGTTTCTTTTCCTTCAAGTTCCTTATATACCTTAAAGAAATGCTTCATTTCTTCAAAAATATGCTTTGGAATCTGGTCGATTTCGGTATAGCAGTTATAAGATGGGTCATTTACGGGAATGGCGATAATCTTTTCATCGCTTCTGCCTGAGTCTATCATCGTTATAACACCGATGGGGTAACACTTAACACTTGTCATGGGACCGAGTTTCTGTGAGCAGAGCACAAGCACATCAAGCGGGTCAAGGTCATCTGCATAGGTTCTCGGAATAAAGCCATAGTTAGCGGGATAGTGGGTAGAGGTATGAAGGATTCTGTCAAGAATAAGGATTCCCGTTTCCTTATCAAGTTCATACTTACATTTACTGCCTTTTTCAATCTCAATAACAGCAATAAATTCCTTTGGTGTAATTCTTTTTGGGTTAATGTTATGCCAAATGTTGCTCAAACCGATTCCTCCCGATTATTGCCCGTTCTCAATTTCTTTTATCTTATTTACACGGATTGCATGCCTTCCACCTTCAAATTCGGTATCGACAAAGATGTCTGCCAGTTCGATGGCAGTGCCAACGCCCACAACCCTGCCTCCGAGACAAATTATGTTTGAGTCATTATGAAGTCTTGTGTATTTTGCGCTGAAATGGTCACTGACTGCGGCGGCACGTATGCCCTTTACTTTATTGGCGGCGATGCTCATACCGATTCCGGTACCGCAGACCAAAATTCCTCGTTCACAGTCGCCCGAAACGATTGCATCGCAGACCTTGACGGCAATATCGGGATAATCTACCGACTGTTGCTCATAAATTCCAAAATCTTTAACCTCAAAACCTCTTTTAATAAGATGTTCTTTTATTTCGTTTTTGTGCTCCAAACCACCGTGGTCACAGCCAATTGCAATCTTCATAATAATCAGTTCTCCTTTTTTGCTTTAAGTTCTCTTTCGGCTTGCGGAAGCCTTAAATATAAAGGCATAAGCCTGTCGGCATCGATAGGCTCACACTCTGTTGCCGCAAGAGCCACACCTACTGCCGTTTGATAACGGGTATCAATATTGGCAATGCTGTATTTTTCGTTTTCATATTTTTCAAAAAGGCCAGCCCCATCTCCGACAAACACGACCTTTTCGTCATAAGCCGAAAGTTGGTCTATCAGTTCATCGGTCATAAGTGCTCTGTCTTCGGTCAGCCTTTCGAGATTGCCGTTCTTCGCCCTGAAAACTGCGTTATATACCTGATTACAGCGAGCGTCCATAACCGCCGCAATAATGGCGTTTTCATCCCGCTTATTTTCGGCAATTGCGCGGAGGGTAGAAACGGCATAGCAGGGAAGTTTACGGGGGGCGGCAAGACCTTTTATTGCGCTTATTCCTATGCGGATACCCGTAAAGGAGCCGGGACCCTGACTTATTGCCAAGGCATCAATATCCGAGAGAGAAATATTAGCCTTTTTAAGCATACCGCTCATCATAGGCATAAGTGTTTGCGAGTGCGTTTGCCGAACATTTGTAAATTCAGAGGCGATGATTACTCCGTCCTCCAAAAGGGCAACAGAGGCAGGGCCTGCCGAACATTCCAAGGCTAAAATTTTCATAATTCTACCCCCGATATTGTTATTTTACGGGTATTGTCATCGACCTGTTCTATAACAACCGTGATGACCTTATCGGAGAGTGCATTTTGGATATTTTCGCTCCACTCTGCGGCGATAATACCGCCCATTTCCAGATAGTCGAAATATCCGCTTGAATAAAGGTCCTCCCAACTTTCGACCCTATACATATCAAAGTGATAAAGAGGCAACCTGCCTCCGATATATTCATTTACAAGTGCAAAGGTAGGGGAGGTAACAGAGCCCGAAAATCCGAGTCCTGCCGCCAAGCCTCTTGTAAAGCAGGTTTTGCCCATACCCATACCGCCGCGAAATGCAACAACCTCGCCTCCCGAAAGCCGAGTCGCAAGTTTTTTGCCTAAATTCTCGGTGTCGAGAGGAGAATGAGATATAAATTCCGCCATCAGAACAAACCACTTATCTTTCCGTCCGCACTGACATCAATATTGTTTGCGGCAGGAACCTTAGGAAGACCGGGCATAGTCATAATAGCACCGGTAAGTGCAACGACAAAGCCTGCACCTGCTGAAATTTTAACCTCACGTACGGTAACGGTAAAGCCTTCGGGTCTGCCGAGCAGTTTCTCGTTATCGGAGAGAGAATACTGTGTTTTTGCAATACAAACAGGCATATCTTTTGCCAATTCTTCAATTTCACGGATATTTTTCTCGGCATCAGCGGTATAAGCAACCTGCGCAGCCCCGTAAATAGTCTTGGCAACTGCCGAAATCTTTTCCTTGATAGAAAGACTTGCATCATAAATGGGGGCAAAATTTGAGGGCTTCTCGCAGGCCTCAACAACCTTTTGTGCAAGGTCTATACCACCTGCACCGCCCTTTGCAAAGACTTCCGAAAGGGCGAAATCTGCACCCTTTTCTTTGCAGTAGTCGGAAATTATATTGAGTTCCGCAGCGGTGTCGGTGCCGAAACGGTTGATAGCAACAACAACCGGAACACCGTATTTCTTCATATTCTCAATATGTGCACCAAGGTTTACAATGCCCTTTTTCAAAGCATCTATATTTTCCTCTGCAAGTTCGGTTTTTTGGACACCACCGTTATACTTTAATGCACGGACGGTAGCGACAAGCACAACCGCCGAGGGTCTGAGGCCTGCAAGACGGCATTTTATATCCATAAACTTTTCTGCACCGAGGTCGGAACCGAAACCTGCCTCGGTAATGCAATAATCTGCAAGTTTAAGCGCAAGTCGAGTCGCTCTTACCGAATTACAACCGTGTGCAATATTAGCAAAAGGACCTCCGTGTACAATAGCGGGTGTGTTTTCAAGGGTTTGTACGAGGTTGGGTTTTATGGCATCCTTCAAGAGTGCGGTCATAGCGCCCTCTGCCTTTAAATCTCTTGCAAAAACAGGTTTTCCGTCGTAGGTATAGGCAACGAGAATGTTACCGAGTCGGTGTTTCAGATCAGACAAGTCAGAGCAGAGACAAAGAATAGCCATAATCTCACTTGCAACGGTAATTTGGAAGCCTTCTTCACGGGGTACACCGTTTATTTTTCCGCCGAGACCTACGTTAACATATCTGAGCGCACGGTCATTCATATCAAGACAACGCTTAAATATAATTCTTCTCTGGTCAATACCGAGTAGGTTGCCCTGTTGAATGTGGTTGTCGAGCAATGCCGATAAGAGGTTGTTTGCGGCGGTAATGGCGTGCATATCTCCCGTAAAATGGAGGTTAATATCCTCCATAGGTACAACCTGTGCATATCCGCCTCCTGCGGCACCTCCCTTAATTCCAAAAACGGGACCGAGTGACGGCTCACGAAGGGCAATAATTGCATTTTTGCCGATAAGAGGCATAGCCTGACCAAGTCCGACCGATGTGGTGGTTTTTCCTTCGCCTGCGGGGGTTGGGTTTATAGCCGTTACCAGAATGAGTTTTCCGTCAGGCTTGTTCTTAACCTTTTCAAAAAGTACTTCGCTAAATTTTGCCTTGTATTTGCCGTAAAATTCAAGACAATCTGTATCTACCGATATCTTTTTGGCAATCTCTTCAATAGGAAGCATTTTAGCCTGTCCTGCAATTTCGATGTCTGTCAACATTAAAAATCACCTCAAAAATCATTTTTTTGTATATATTTATATCAGTATAACACACTTTACAAAAATAATAAAGAGTTTACTTGAAATTATTATCGTAATGTAATAAAATATAATATATAAACGTTAAAGGGGGTGCCTTTATGCCAAAGCGGAGTTGGAGCGGATTGGCAGATTATATCCGTGAAACCGATAAAGTTATGTTTTCGCTTGTCTTTTTTGCGACGGCATACGGTTGTCTTGCGGTTTTATCCGCCACACGATATACCGGAAGTTACGAACAGTTTTTTACCCAATGCATAGCGGGGGTCGGCGGTTTGGCGGCGGCTCTCCTTATCGCCAACATTGATTATAAAAATATTTTAAAATATTGGTATATTGCAGCACCCATTGGCATAATACCTGTTATACTGACCTTCTTTATAGGAGTTGCCCCCGCAGGCACTGATGACAAGGCTTGGCTTTTGATACCGGGTTTTGGCACCTTTCAACCGTCGGAACTTTTAAAGGTGTGTTTTATTATAACATTTTCGGCACATATAGGTTGGGCGAAGGAACGGGATATTAACAAAATTAAAACCCTTTTACCTCTGCTTTTGCACGGCGGGTTTCCGGTTGTACTCATCCTTTTTCAAGGCGACGCGGGGTCGGCGTTGATTTTCGCTTTTATGTTTGCGGCAATGCTATTTTCGGCAGGTCTCAAAATCAGATATTATATAATCGCCGCAGTTCTTTTGGTCTTATCATCGCCCCTTATATATTTCTTTGTTATGAATGATGACCAACAAAACAGAATTGTTGGAATGTTCAATTTGGAGGATGACCTTCTGGGCGCTGATTATCAGCAATGGCAGGGCAGAATAGCACTTGCGAACGGCGGAATAAAAGGGCAGGGACTTTTTAAGGGAGAACTTACCCAGGCAAGTACCGTGCCCGAGGGACATAATGACTTTATTTTTGTCAGTATAGGCGAAGAACTCGGTTTGTTTGGCTGCCTTGCGGTAGTCATTCTGCTTTCCGCTATTTGTTTTAGATGCATAAGAGTGGGAAGAATTTGCACCGACGAAAGAGGTATGTATATATCGGTAGGTGTGTTTGCAGTGTTTCTTGGACAGACGGTTATAAATCTTGGAATGTGCCTTTCTGTTCTGCCGGTAATCGGAGTTACTTTACCCTTTTTCAGTGCAGGAGGAACTTCTCTTTTATGCCTTATGCTTTCAGTTGGATTAATGTTAAGCGTATATAAACATCGCAATTCAAGGACAATTTATTTGAGAGATTAGTATAAAAAATGGGATGTCGAAGGAAACTTCGGCATCGTTTTTTACCTTTCGGGGCATTTTTTTGTTGCATTATGTCGAAACAAGTGTTAGTATATTATTAACAGTTTGTGAACGGAGGAATCGCATGGCTTTCAGAGCAGACGGCAAAAAGGTTAAAAAGGCAGACCCTATGTACACCGTAGTGCCGTATATAATGACCAAGAGAAACGACGCCTTAAATATGGTAACGGTAGATGTTCCGCTTGAACCTATACAGAGTTATATAAATGCTAAACGCAAGGAGGGTGTTAGAATTACCCATATGGGCGTTATTATGGCAGCATATCTTCGTACGGTATATGATTTTCCTCTACTAAATAATTTTATTGTCAACAAACAGATATATACTCATAAGGATTTCAGCGTTGCTATGGTGGTTCTTAAAAACCTCATAACACAAGAGGAAACAATGTCAAAAGTAAAGTTTGAACTTGATGACAACATCTTTGAGGTTAACGAGAAAATGAACGATTATGTTGAGGAGAACAGAAAGGTAACGACTGTCAACTCAACCGACAAAATGATAAAGACGTTGGTTTCTATTCCCGGACTTCTTTCGGTTGGCGTGGGCTTTTTAAAATTTCTTGACAGATACGGTCTTTTGCCCAAACCGATTATTGAACTCAGTCCTTTCCATTCATCAATGACCCTTACCAATTTAGCGTCTATCAGAACGAACCATATATATCATCATATATATAATTTCGGTACAACAAGTGTATTTATTGCGATAGGTAAAAACCGTGAGGTGGTAAAAAAACGTGACGGTCAGGTTATTTCTGAAAAGTGCATACCTCTCGGTGTGGTAATGGACGAACGCATTTGTTCGGGCATTTATTTTGCCGCCGCTTTCAGAAAACTCAGCACCTATCTCGAAAATCCGGCCTTGCTTGAAGAAAAACCACCGAAAAAAGCAAATTAAATGTTATTTACCGCTTGATTTTTTTTGGTGCTTGATATACAATATTTAATGTAATAAAAACTACATCAATCGGAGGAATTAAAAATGTTAGTTTCTGCAAAAGAGATGCTTCAAAAAGCAAAAGCAGGCAAATATGCCGTAGGTCAGTTCAATATTAACAACCTTGAATGGACCAAGGCTATTCTTCTTACCGCTGAGGAGTTAAAGTCTCCCGTAATTCTCGGTGTTTCCGAGGGTGCAGGTAAGTATATGTGCGGTTACACCACCGTTGTAGGAATGGTTAAAGGTATGATTAATGAACTCGGAATTACCGTGCCTGTTGCCCTTCATCTTGACCACGGTTCTTATGAGCATGCAAAGAAGTGTATCGAAGCAGGCTTCTCTTCGGTTATGTTTGACGGCTCTAAGTATCCGATTGATGAAAATATTGAAAAAACAAAGGAACTTGTTGAACTCACCAACAAACTCGGCATCTCCATTGAGGCAGAGGTTGGAGCCATCGGCGGCGAGGAAGACGGAGTTATCGGCGGCGGAGAGGTTGCAGACCCTGCTGAATGCAAAATGATTGCTGACCTCGGCGTTACAATGCTTGCCGCAGGTATAGGAAATATTCACGGTAAATATC
>JAZNJE010000038.1:0-1681 GCA_045577905.1 Acutalibacteraceae bacterium
CTTGGATATATCAAACTCGGACAGCCCGCAACTACCCTTTCAGGGGGAGAGGCGCAGAGGGTAAAACTCGCAACAGAACTTTCCAAAAGGGGAACCGGCAAAACGGTCTATATTCTGGACGAGCCTACAACAGGCTTGCATACGGCCGATGTTCACAGACTTTTGGAGGTGCTTGACCGTCTTGTAGAGGGCGGAAACACCGTAATCTGCATCGAGCACAATCTTGACGTCATAAAGACTGCTGACCATATTATTGACTTGGGTCCTGAGGGAGGAGACAAGGGTGGCACTGTCGTGGTTTCGGGAACACCTGAACAGGTTGCCGCTTGTTCGGAGTCATATACGGGGCAATTCCTTAAAGAGGTGCTATAATTTACAACTTATTAACCATTAGACAATATTTATAAATAAAATAGAAGAGAGGGGGAGATTTATGTTCGGATATGTAAGAGCCTGCAAGCCTGAACTTAGAGTTAAGGAACTTGAAATGTATAAGGCGGCATATTGTACGCTCTGCCGTGAAATGGGAAAGCGATACGGCTTTTTAACACGCTTTACACTCAGTTATGATTTTGCTTTTGTCTGCTTGCTTAATATGTCGCTCAACCAAAAACAAGTTAAGACCGAGCGTAAATGTTGCAAGTGCAATCCCCTTAAAAGGTGCAACTATATCTGCGAGAAGGAGGATTTTTCATTGCCTTCTGCGGCGGCGGTAATTTTGCTTTACTATAAACTCTCGGATAATGTTGATGATGAGAAGGGGTTAAATCGGATTTTCTGCCGCGCGGCGAGGAGAATTTTCTCCTCCGCTCATAAAAAGGCGGCAAAAGATTACCCCCAAATTGAGGAAATTTTCAGTAGGTATATCGCCCTTCAAAAGGCAACCGAAAACGAAAACTGTCAAAGTATTGATAAGGCGGCAGAGCCTACTGCAAATTCTCTTGGAGAGGCATTTGCTCTTCTCTGTGACGACCCTGCCGAAAAAAGGATTTTGTCTCGTCTCGGATACTGCATCGGACGGTATGTTTATATTTTGGATGCTTCGGTCGATTTGCCAGAAGATATTAAAAAGAATGCATATAATCCTCTTAAACAATACGCACAGGACAAGGATTACATCAAAAATATGATAGTTCCAAGTCTTTACGTGACAATGTCGGAAGCGGCAAAAGCGCTGGAACTTTTAGATGTAAAAAAATTCAAAAACATTCTTGACAACATAGTCTATCTCGGACTTGAAGATACAATGAAAAAGGAGTTAAAAATATGAAAGACCCCTATGAGTTACTCGGTGTGTCAAAAGACGCAACCGACGAAGAAATTAAGGCGGCATACCGTGAACTTGCGAGGAAGTATCATCCTGATTCTTATGCCGATAACCCTCTTGCCGATTTGGCAAGCGAGAAAATGAAGGAAATTAACGAAGCATATGATTCGATAATGGCAACCCGTAAGGGTGGCAAGAAGAATAAGGGAAGTTACAACAACGCCGATTCACGTTTTTCTGACATAAGAAACCTTATTATGAAAAACCGCCTTGATGATGCGCAGATGCTTCTTGACGGAGTGCCCTTTGACGGTAGAGATGCCGAGTGGTATTTCCTTAACGGCTCGGTGCTTTATCGTCGCGGCTGGTTTGAAGGCGCTTACAGCGCGTTTGCCAACGCCTGTCGCCTCGACC
>JAZNJE010000039.1:0-4481 GCA_045577905.1 Acutalibacteraceae bacterium
CAATAATCGAGTTTAGGTAACATATCCTTCATATACGCACGAGCCTGCTCTGAAGGAAAGTGCTCATTTGCCATATTCTGCACGCAGACCTCTATTAAATCATCCATATTATGATACATATATTCACCGTCTGCATAGCACCATTTGCAGTATTCTTCATTGAAAAAGCCGTCTTTTTCGCGACTTGTATTAGAATCTTCGAGAGGCATACCGCAGCATTGACAAATTAGTTTTTGCGGAGAGCCGAGAAGCGTATTGATAGATACATCAAATAGTTTTGATAACAGTTTTAAAGTTTCAGTATTCGGTGTAGTTTCACCGTTTTCCCAACGAGAAACCGCCTGACGGGTTACGAATACTTTTTCCGCAAGTTCGTCTTGCGATAATCCTTTTTTAGTCCTGAGTTCTAAAATAATATCTTTTGTTTCCATATGCAAAACCGCCTTTTATCATTGTAATAGTATTATATCATCCTTGACTGTTAATCACAAGCAACACGCTGTTGCTGTTTTGGTCGATAAAGCATCACCACATAACTGCTCCGCCGTTGAGGAGACCGGCGTGTCTAGGGTTGAACATCAGGTTGCAAGATAGGGCGATTAAGAACACGAGCATGAAAAAGCAGACGTTGACGATAAGTATTTTTGACAGGTTGTCTTTTTTGGCGGGTTCGGTAAATATTACATAGTAGACAAAGCCGACAATGGCACAAAAGATAAGAGAAAAGCCAAATTGTCTGCGGAAATAGATAGCATAAAGCACTCCCCAAAAGCAGACTGCGGTTAGTATTACATAGACCAAAAACCGCACCATTTTTGATTTGGCATCCACAAGCACAAGAACGGCTGGGATATATAAAATCGAAAGCGCAAATCTCATCACTATAGCATCGTCAAGATATATAAATATGTAACCGGTCATTATTCCTGCTACAAGTTCGATTAGATATGTACAAACCATACAACTATTACTGCGGGACACGGTAGATCACCTCGCTTTCAATTAGATTTCGGCAGGTCTTATCGGGAAAGTACGGTATGTATTTGGTGATTTGCCTTTGGGTAATACGGTTATCGGTGATATAATCAGCGATTAGTTTTCGTTTATACTCGTCAAGAGTTTCGGTATCTATGCCGTTCATTAGTTCTAGAAAGCAAAGAACAGATGCATTAAATTTATCGATTTTGGTTCGTGGTTTACGGAGAGCAATTTGATAATTGCCTAACTTAACCTTGTGCAAATCTCGGCTTTCTTCATTGGTATAGATTTCGATAGTGGCGGGTTTGAGTTTAGATATGCCGAGTTCGTATTGCAGATAACTTCCTGAATAGTATCCGAAAACATTTTCGCCATCTTTTATAAATTTCTTTTCAATTACCTTTTTAGGATTAAAATGTGCAACTCCAAACGGTGTTGTTTTTGGTATGTAGTAAATACCTGTATCAAATCTTACCACGAATTTTTTAGCGCATAGTCTGCTCAATTCTCTATAGATTGCTTGACTATCATAATTATCATACTCAACTTCACTAACCAAAATAGGTTGGTTGTACCCGAAGTTTTTAATTAGTTTTTCAAAAAAAGTCATTTTTTCCTCCTGTCTATTGAGAGAAATTTGAAGATAAACTCCTAATTTTTCTCTCATTGATTTTGATAAAATTTTGTTGTAAAATAGTGTTAAACACTTCCTTGTATTGCTTTAGGCGTCAATAAACAAAAACACCCGAAACCCGCATAAACACAGGGTTTTTAAGACTTTATGTGGTGAAATAAACCTCCCTTTATGTAGATTTGTGTGTAGAAAAAGACCATACCCTCGTTTGTTGGGTATGGTCTTATTTTAACATCATCAGGTGCCATGGCGGCTCCCATATTGTTCTGATCTGTTATACCCATATCAATGATTTTTCCGACGGTAAATGCGGATATATTAGGCAAATTCTCGCCTTCTCCGATTATCAACGCTCCTGCTCCCGTAACGGTCCACTGTGAGGTTTGCGGTCTTACTCCGCCATATTCAAGAGGAAAACGATACTGTCTTTCCGCTGAACAAAAATGTGAAGAAGTAATCGCTGCATTTCGGCTTCCCTTTATACTCTCGGTAAAGACAGCGGCATTTATAATCGATAGAGCCATTGTTGAGCAAGCACCATATAAGCCTATAAACGGTATTTGGCTCTCTCTTGATGAAAAAGAACTTGCGGTACACTGATTTAAAAGATCTCCGGCAAAAACAGCGTTAATGTCAGAATTTGTCAAATTCGCTTTTTTAAGTGCCAATTCAAATGCCCTTTGTTGAAGATAACATTCGGCCTTTTCCCACGATTCCTGTCCTACCCTGCTATCGCTGAAACATCTGTCGAAATCTTTTGAAAGCGGTCCTTCGCTTTCCTTTGGCCCTACGACACCTGCAGCGCTAATAATTGCAGGGGGATTTTCAAACACTACGGTCCTATTCCCTATTTTTTTCATACAATCACTCCTCTAAATATATTTTTATTTACAATTATATATTTATACTTGCAACACTTAATTGTTTATTGACTTTTTTGCCGAAATAACGGATAATTTATATAAAATGTAATTTATTGAATTCTTCTACAACAGCAAGGTCGGTATATTCTTTCGGTTAAATTTGGTGCTTATATTTTAAATGATGCGTATTTCTTTCGCTTAAAACAAGTAGTTGTATTTCGAATTTGAAAGGAAATAAGGTAAGTTTTTATGTGGCTTTTGTGGACACTCATAGGCATAGTGGCACTTATTGTTATAGCGTTTTTCTCAATAACCATTTATTGTTATATAAATACGTTTTACGAAAGGCGAAAAACAGCGATAAATCCTGACGCAATTCGTCTTCCCAAGGGAGACGCTTACATACCGTATCATAAACAGATTACTGATTGGATTATTGAAACTCGAGGTATGGAATACCGCGAATATTCAATAAAATCGTTTGATGGACTGACCCTTTACGGAAAATTTTATGAATACGAACCTAATGCGGTTATTGAACTGATGATGCACGGTTACAGGGGTAGCAGTGAATGTGACCTTGCCGGTGCGGTACAGAGAAGTTTTTCCCTCGGTCACAGCGCCTTTATTATAGACCAAAGAGCCTGCGGTAAAAGTGAGGGTAATGTTATTACCTTCGGAATCAATGAACACCGCGACTGCCTTTCGTGGATTGATTTTCTGAATAAAGAATTTGGCAGTGAATCCCGTATTTTTCTTACAGGAATTTCTATGGGGGCTTCTACCGTAATGATTGCCGCAGGCGAAACATTACCAAAAAATGTGGTTGGTGTGCTTGCAGACTGTGGTTATTCCTCTGCCAAGGAAATTATTAAAAAGGTAATCTTAGACAGAGGTCTTTCGCCCAACTTGTTCTATCCCTTTGTAAAAATCAGTGCAAAACTTTACGGAGGTTTTGATTTAGAGGAAAAGACCTCGATTGATGCACTAAAACACACTTCCCTCCCCGTAATATTCTTCCATGGCGAAGCAGACAATTTTGTTCCCTGCGATATGAGCCGAAGTTGCTATGAAGCCTGTGTCTCTAAAAAGAAACTTGTTACCGTTCCCGGCGCTGGTCACGGCCTTTCATACATTATTGACAAGGAACTGTATTTAAGCAGTCTTCGTGATTTTTTAATAGGAATCGATAGGTAAAAAATATGGAAAAAGAAAAACAAATTCAACTGATTCTTGCACTTCAAAAGGGTGACCGCTCGGTTGCCGATGAATTTTTCAGCGAGATTTATAACGACGTTTATTACTTTGCTCTCAAAACGGTAAAGGATGATGACCTTGCCGCAGATATTACACAGGAGTCGCTGATTGAGGTCTTTTCAAAAATAAACGACCTTCTGGACCCTGTCGCCTTCCCTGCTTGGTGCAGACAGATTACATATCATCAGTGTACACGGTATTTCAGAAAGAAAAAGGACGTTTTGCTCGCAGGAGATGAGGACGGCGATGACGGCTCGCTTTTCGGCACAGTCGAGGAGGAGTCTGCCGAGTTTATCCCCGAGGAGGCTCTCGACCAAAAAGATTTTAAGAAAACGGTGCTCGAGTTTATCGACACACTTTCCGAAGAACAGCGCTCTGCCGTTATTATGTATTATTTCGACGAGCTTTCGGTTTCGCAGATTGCCGAAATTCAGGGCGTTTCTGACGGCACTGTTAAAAGCCGCCTCAATTATGCGAGAAAATCTATCAAGGCACTTGTTGAGGACTATGAAAAGAAGAACGGCATCAAACTGCACGCACTTCCCTTCTTTCCCCTTTTCCGCTTCCTTCTTACTCCCGAAAAGGCTGCTTTTGCGGCTCCTGCCGCTGCCGCACAGTCTGCCG
Organism: Acutalibacteraceae bacterium; assembly: GCA_045577905.1. Taxonomy (GTDB): domain Bacteria; phylum Bacillota; class Clostridia; order Oscillospirales; family Acutalibacteraceae; genus SFWF01. The sequence continues at coordinate 4,357 of JAZNJE010000039.1, forward strand.
CTGCTACTGTTACTGCCAAGACGGGCATTGCGCTCACGGCAGGCGCCGTTTCTACCGCTACCGTTACTACGGGCGCAACCGTTGCCACCACTACAACCGCAGTTGGTATCGGTGCAAAACTTACC
>JAZNJE010000040.1:0-2850 GCA_045577905.1 Acutalibacteraceae bacterium
GTTAAGAGAATGTTCGGCGTTGTGGGTCTCGGAGTTAACCATCTTAAAAGACTGTCGATTGGTAAGTTTGATTTACCGATTGAACTTTCGGAAGGGGAGAGCAGAGAAATGATAAAGGAAGAGCTCTCTCTTGTTATTTCATAAATGGTTCAAAATATTTTACTTTTTTTACAAAAGTATCGATAAATATTTGTTAAAATAATACATTGTATTTATTTGGGCGATTTGATATAATATCTGCATAATAGGTGCAATTGTGTACTGAATTTTTAGGAGGTCATTATGGCAAGTTTATCATTAAAAAATGTTTACAAGAAATACCCTGGCGGCGTTACCGCGGTATCTGACTTTAATCTTGAAATTAAAGATAAAGAATTTATTATTCTCGTTGGCCCTTCCGGTTGCGGTAAGTCAACAACTCTCCGTATGGTAGCAGGTCTTGAAGAAATTACCGAAGGCGAGATTTATATCGGCGACAGAATCGTTAACGATGTTGCACCTAAGGACAGAGACATTGCGATGGTTTTCCAGAACTACGCTCTTTATCCTCATATGACAGTTTTCGATAATATGGCATTCGGTCTTAAACTCCGCAAGACTCCGAAGGAAGAAATTAAGCGCAGAGTTGAAGAAGCCGCAAGAATTCTTGATATTGCCCACCTTCTCGAAAGAAAACCGAAGGCTCTTTCGGGTGGTCAGCGTCAGCGTGTTGCTCTCGGTCGTGCTATCGTTCGTGAGCCTAAGGTATTCCTTCTTGACGAGCCTCTTTCAAACTTGGACGCTAAACTTCGTGCACAGATGCGTACCGAAATTTCTAAACTTCATTTAAGACTCGGCACAACCTTTATGTACGTTACTCATGACCAGACCGAGGCTATGACGATGGGTACCAGAATCGTAGTTATGAAGGATGGCTTTATTCAGCAGGTTGATACACCTCAAAAACTTTATCTCTATCCTTGTAACCTCTTCGTTGCAGGCTTTATCGGATCTCCCCAGATGAACTTTATCGAGTCTGTTCTTCTTAAGGAAGGCGACGACTTCTTTGTAGAGTTCGGTACAGAGGATACTAAGACCCGTGCAGGCGTTAAATATAAGATTAAACTTCCTGCTTCTAAGAATGAAAACGGTGCACTTGATAATTATGTTGGCAAAGAACTTATTATGGGTATCAGACCTGAGGATGTTCATAATGAGGAAGAACTCATTGAGAAGTTCCCTGACGGTATTGTTGAGGCTGATGTTGAAGTTTCCGAACTTATGGGTGCTGAAACCTACCTCTATATGAACTGTGAGCAGCAGTCTATCAATGCACGCGTTGCTCCTACTAATACCGCGAAGCCCGGTGACAGAATTAGAATCACTATTGAACCCGCAAAGATTCACCTCTTCGACAAGGATACTGAAGTTACCATTTGTAACTAATATCTACTTTAAGACCGCCCTTTTAGGGCGGTCTTTTAATTTTGTAATTCTTTTGTAATTTTTTTCAATATATCACTTGAAATCTTTTAGTTTTTTGTGTATAATTATTTTGTATTAGTATATATGCTCGAAAGGGATGTTATAAATGGCAAATCGCTTATTTCAAAGTATAATTCATCAAATGAAGGATACAATTGACAAGGTTATAGGTGTCGTTGATGACAATGCAGTGATTATCTCTTGTAGTGAACTTGGAAAAATGGGAGAGAAACTTAATGTTGATCTACCTGTTGCCGCTATTTCAGATTCTTTTGTTTCTAACGGTATAACCTTTAAACCCATCGGAAACAATCAGTCATTCGATTATTATGTTTTCGTAGTCGGTGACGACCCTATTTCTGAAAAATATTGCACACTGCTTTCTATTGCTTTTTCTAACATTAAATTCTATTACGACGAAAAGTATGACCGCAGTAATTTCATCAAGAATGTAATTCTAGATAACATTTTACCCGGAGATATTTACCTTAAATCCCGTGAACTTCATTTCAATAACGATGTCAGCAGAACTGTTTTAATCATCAGAACTGTTGATGATAGCGATGTTGTTGTGTATGACATTATTCAGAACCTCTTTCCGGACAAGAATAAGGACTTTGTAATAAATATCAACGATACGGATATTGCCCTCATTAAGGAAACAAAACCAAATATTGAAACTAAACATATCGAAAAACTTGCACTCTCTATTGCAGACACACTTTCAGGTGAGTTTTATACAAGCGTATCAATCGGAATCGGAACAACAGTTTCATCTGTAAAGGAACTTGCAAAGTCTTTTAAAGAGGCGCAGGCGGCACTTGAAGTCGGTAAGGTATTTGATACTGATAAGACCATTGTTAGTTACGATAATCTCGGAATAGCAAGACTTATTTACCAACTTCCCACAACACTTTGCGAGTCATTCTTGAAAGAGGTATTTAAGAAGGGTTCTATTCAAAGTCTTGATCAAGAAACCCTTATGACCATTCAAAAATTCTTTGAAAACGACCTTAACGTTTCAAAGACGGCTGACAAACTTTTCGTACACAGAAACACTCTTGTATATAGACTTGAAAAGATTAAGAGAACAACCGGTCTTGACCTTAGAGAATTTGAGCAAGCAATTGTATTTAAGATTGCTCTGATGGTTAACAAATATTTACAAGCAAATCCCATTAAATTTTAAAAGAAAGGTTGATTACCATTAAAGGTGCAGAGATTTTAAATAACGATAAACCGATAATCGAGTTTAATGGTGTTTCAAAAACTTATAAAACAGGTACTCACGCACTTTCTGATGTTAATATCAGAATCAACCCGGGCGAATTTGTTTTTGTTGTGGGCGCTTCGGGTGCAGGTAAAAGTACCTTTATGAAGCTTATT
>JAZNJE010000041.1:0-4057 GCA_045577905.1 Acutalibacteraceae bacterium
AAATCAATTTTGTTTATAACGGGCAAAAGTTCCAAATCGTGGTCAACCGCCAAGTATGTGTTGGCAAGGGTTTGTGCCTCTATTCCCTGCGAAGCATCAACAACAAGAACCGCGCCCTCACAAGCGGCAAGCGAACGGGAAACCTCGTAGTTAAAGTCCACGTGTCCGGGGGTGTCGATTAAATTAAGTTCATATTCTTGGCCGTCATTTGCCTTATAATAAAGGGTTACGGCATGTGCTTTTATGGTAATTCCGCGTTCTCTCTCTAAATCCATACTGTCGAGAAGTTGCTCCTCCATATCGCGTTCGGCAACCGACTCGGTCTTTTCTAAAAGACGGTCGGCAAGGGTTGATTTACCGTGGTCAATATGGGCAACAATGCAGAAATTACGAATTTTATCAAGCGGGTAGGACAAGTGTTTTTTCTTCCTTTACACAATTATTCATTTTATTTTACCATAAATATTCAAATATTTCAATTATTTTAAAAATAACAATTTATAATTATTGTAGTTTGTTTTATCAAATGAAAAAATGCGAAAAGCCGTGGTATGCGTTAGCATTACCACGGCTTTTTAGGCGTTTTATCCCTAAGAACAACTGCCGTTTAGTTTTTTATATAAGTTCGGCATTTTTTATAAGACTTTCGGATCGTCCAAAGATTTCCTCATTATAATCTTTCAACAACTTTTGTGCCTTAACAAAGGATTTCATCGCCTTTTTATCAGCCATGTGTATATCACTTCCGAGTGCCCAAACATTGTCACCCGAAAGCCATTCCTGAAGGCGGCGTTTATTATGGTAATTTAATATGTTGCCCGCATTTATTTGAGCCCTTATTCCGACATAAAGAAGTTTATCCAAAGAATTTGTATGGTATCGGTCAATATGAGCAATAACAAGGTCAAAACGCTCATCAAGAGCAAACACAGTATCTATAATATTGGTATTCCAAAAGGTTGAGGGCATCTCCAAAAGCAGGGTGTTTGTTCCCTTTATAGTTAGATTTTCAAGCCCTTTTAAATTTTCAATCCCTGCTACGGCATAAACCTCTGCGCCCAGTGCAACACTTACGTCGTCGCTTTTATTTGCCTTTAAGAGTTGTGCCGCATTTTCACGCTTTTCCAAAAAGCCTTCTACCGTATCGTATTGGGGATAAAAATGTGTTGTTGAAACCGCAATTTCAATCCCTGCTTTTTTCATTAAAGAAAGTTGTGCCAAGGAGGTGTCCAACCCGTCAGAGCCGTGGTCGGCAGACGGTAATATATGAGAATGAAAATCTATAATTTTATAATCTCTGCACATTTTCATTTCATAGCCTCCTTTCATAACATTATTATATTATCATCTTGCCGATAAAACAAGGAAAACTTTTACTTTCCCTTTCTTCTTGACAAAAAGATTTTTTGGTAGTAATATATTTTTATCGAACATTTGTTCTTTTTGTGAGAGGTGGTTTTTACGGACAGGACAGTTTTTCATATAGACTGCAACAAGTTTTTTGCCTCGGTAGAGTGTTTGCACCGACCCGAAATAAGGCATCTTCCCGTTGCGGTCGGCGGAGATTCCCAAAAACGTCACGGAATTATCTTGACCGCCAACGGCAATGCCGCTCGGTTCGGTGTTAAAACTGCCGAGCCGATTTTTCAAGCACTTCAAAAATGTCCTGACCTTATTATTGTTCCTCCGAATTACCCCCTTTATATGCGATTTTCAAAAATGGCAAAGGAAATTTATTCGGAATATACCGATATGGTCGAGTCCTTCGGTTTGGACGAGTGTTGGCTTGATGTTTCGTCAAATGTTTCTTCTGCAAGAGACGGTGCTCTCCTCGCCGACAAAATCAGAGAGCAGATAAAAAGAGAACTCGGAATAACCGTTTCCATCGGCGTTTCCTGGAACAAGGTCTTTTCAAAACTCGGTTCCGACTACAAAAAACCCGATGCGGTAACGGTTTTTTCAAGAGAAAATTATGCAAAAAAAATCTATCCGCTTCCCGCCCGCGACCTGCTTTATGTAGGAGCCGCAACCGAGAAAAGATTGGCATCTCGCGGTATCTTTACTATCGGAGATATTGCCGAAACTCCCCCCTCCCATCTTTGCTCTTTTTTGGGCAAAAACGGACTTATGCTGCATGATTTCGCAACCGGCAAAGAGAACTCCCCTGTTGCTAAAATTGACGATATAAAAAGCATAAAATCCATAGGAAACTCGGTTACGGCACCCCGTGACCTTGAAAGTTTCGAAGACATACAATTAACCCTTGCGGTACTTGCCGACAGTGTCGCACGACGGCTTCGGGAACAGGGTTGTCTTTGCCGAAATATTGGCATTTCGATAAGGGATGCCTCCCTTTCCTCCTTTGTCCGCCAAACAAAACTTGATAACCCCGTCGGCAGCAGTTATGCCCTTTTAAAATACGGTATGAAAATGGTTAAAGACAACATTTCCCCGCCTTTCAGAATAAGGAGTATAGGTATTATCGTCTCTTCCCTTTGTTCGAGCGACCAAACGGTACAATTCGACATTTTTGGGGTCGCTCAAAAGGAGGAAAAAGAACAAATTTTAGAGAAAACTGTGGATAAATTAAAATATCGTTTCGGGAGTGACTGCGTAAGGCGGGCTTCGCTGTTAAAGGAGCCTGCCCTGACCGATTTTTCTCCCTATGACGATCATACAGTTCATCCCGAAGGGTGGTTTAGATGAATTACAAAAAAAGATATGTCGAGGTCATTGCCCGATTTGATACCGAGGGACGTATTACCCCTCTTAAAATACTTCTTTGTGACGGCACTTCTGTTTGTATTGACCGAGTTTTGTCGGTCTGCCGTGCCGCATCGTTAAAGGCGGGAGGTGCGGGAATTCGCTATACATGCCGTGTTAACGGTATTGAAATGTATTTATTTTTGGAAGAAACCGCTTGGTTTATTGAGGAGGCCGTACAAAATTAAGGTGTTATACAGTCTCGGCGACAAGGATGTTCATTCCTTCCGAGTTAAAAATAGTGTTGTAAAATTGTACAATCTTTGATATAATTATAATACTATTTTGTTAACTGTGAGGTGTCCCGATTTGGATTATAATGAAAAATATTTGCATTGGATCTCGAACGCCGATAGCGAAACCGTATCGGAACTTTCGGCAATAAAAGACGATGAAAGCGAGATTAAAGAGCGTTTTTACCGTGAATTAGAGTTCGGAACCGCCGGTATCCGAGGAATTATAGGTGCGGGTTCTAACCGTATGAACCGCTACACCGTTGCTAAGGCTACCGAAGGTTTTGCAAAATATATTTTGTCGGTTGGTGGCACTGCCGCAGAGGACGGTGTTGTAATCTCCTATGACAACCGCCATAAAAGCAGGCTTTTTGCCGAAGTAACGGCAGGAGTTCTTGCGGCAAACGGCATTCAGTCCTATGTGTTTTCTTCTCTCCGCCCTACACCCGAACTTTCCTTTGCGGTCAGATATTTAGGGGCTTTCGGCGGTGTTATGATTACCGCTTCGCACAACCCTCCCGAATATAACGGATATAAGTTATACGACTCGGACGGTTGCCAACTTATACCCCATCTTGCAGATAAGGTTGCCGATTTTGTAAACGCTGTTCCCGATGAACTTAAAATCAATTGTTTGGGCATTGAGGAAGCAGGCGAACTTGTAGAGTTTATCGACGAGGAAATCGACGAAATGTATTACGAAGAAGTTCTTGCCCTTCAATTTGACGAGGAGGAAGAAAAGAACCTTCGCGTAGTATATACCCCCGAACACGGAACGGGAAATATACCCGTCCGTGATGTGCTTGACGAGGCAGGATATACCGTTTTGCCCGTTTTGTCACAGTGCGAACCCGACCCTGATTTTTCAGGCACAAAAAGTCCCAACCCCGAGGTTTCCGCCGCCTATGACGAGGCTATCGAACTTATGAAAAAGTACGATGCGGACCTTGTAATTGCAACCGACCCCGATTGCGACCGTCTTGGTGCCGTTATAAACTGCAAGAACGGAAAATATATCCTTATGACCGGAAATCAGTCGGGTGCGGTTATCCATCATTACA
>JAZNJE010000042.1:0-2345 GCA_045577905.1 Acutalibacteraceae bacterium
CACACGCTTCGTCAAGAAGGTCGATTGCTTTGTCGGGCAAATATCTGTCGCAAACATATCTTTCGGAAAGGACAACAATTTTTTTGACCAAGGAGTCACTAACAGTAACGTTGTGAAAGCCTTCATAATATCCCTTTATGCCGAGGAGAATCTGTGTAGCACTTTCAATTGAGGTTTCCTCTACCGTTACCGGTTGAAACCTTCTTTCAAGGGCGGCGTCTTTTTCAATGTATTTTCTGTACTCCTTGAAAGTTGTGGCGCCGATTACCTGAATTTCTCCTCTTGAAAGTGCAGGTTTCATAATATTAGCCGCATTCATAGAACCTTCTGCCGAATCCCCGGCTCCGACCAAATTGTGAATTTCATCAATAAACAGAATAATGTTTCCTGCTTCTTTAACTTCGTTTATAAGGCCCTTCACTCGGCTTTCAAATTGACCTCTGAACTGTGTTCCCGCCACAAGACTTGTAAGGTCTAATAGGTATATTTTCTTATCTAAAAGTCTTGCAGGAGCAGTCCCGTTTGCAATACTTAAAGCAAGCCCTTCAACGATTGCGGTTTTACCAACTCCCGGCTCGCCTATAAGGCACGGGTTATTTTTAGACCGCCTTGACAGTATTTGTATTGTGCGGTTAAGTTCGTCATCTCTGCCAATGATGGTATCGAGTTTACCTTCTTTTGCACGTTCGGTAAGGTTGATGCAGTAATGGTCCAAGTATTTTTTGTGCTCTTTTTTGCCTTTCTCCTTACTAGACGACTTATTTTCATCAGAAATCTCAGCATCGGCCTGCCCATCGGTCATAGGACCAAAGAGGTTATTCAAAAACGAAAATGGAGGAGCAGTTCCCATATCAAAATCCTCATCGGGATTATCGCTCATTACCTCCATAAACTGTTCGCTCATTGACTCTATCTCATCGTCGGAAATGTTCATTTTTTTGAGCATATCGTCTATGGGTTTTATGCCTGACTTCTTCGCACAAACAAGACAAAGCCCTTGTGGTTCAGAAGAAAGGTTATTAGTGTCGGAAATAAAGACCACAGCAGGCCTTTTTTTACATTTATAACACAGTTTCATCATTTTTTGGTGTCTCCTTAACCTGTCCGGAGAAAAGTTTGAAATAGCCCAGAACAGAAATAATCATACATACAATTGATGCGGCCATCAAGAAATGGAGTGGGATTGTTGTGATGTCTAAAATGTCAATAATAACGGTATAGAACATTGTCAGGAAAATGACTATTGTAGATAGTTTGCCCCACCAACGTGCTGATATGGGTTTGATACCGTTAGAAAGAACGTAAACAGCAGCGAACAAAGTAAACAGTTCTTTTAAGAAGAGAACAATAAACATTGGAATCAATATTCGGTGGTTTATCATAAGGCATAGAATTACAACAACCTGAGTCAACTTGTCCGCAATAGGGTCAAGTATTTTTCCGAGGTCGGAGGTTAAATTAAATTTTCTAGCGATAAAGCCGTCAATTATATCGCTGATTCCGCTAAGAACAACAATAAATATACTCCAAAAATAATGTAACGGAATATCATCATAAAAGTAAAGAACCGCAAAAAATGGAACTAACAAAATTCTTATGAACGATATAATGTTGGGTATGGTAAAGATGTGTTTCATAAATTAACCGTCCTTATTATGTACTCTAAAATGAAAAATCAAATAAACGTAAAACCGATTTTATTAAAATCGTATTACCTATATATTGATTACCGACCGAAAATAAATTTGCAATAAGAGAAATTACTAGGCAAAAAATTACAGCAAACACTATGCCCTTTGCTGCACCTATAACTCCTCCGAGTATAGCGTTTAATTTTCCTAAAACATTATTTTTAATAATACCGCTTATAAATTTTGATATAAACCGGCATGCAAATATTAGGGGGACGAATAAAATTAGGACTAAAATGTATTTAAGTATTGACCTAACAGATGGATCTATTACATTGTCACAAATACTTGCTGCAAGTTCCGGTGTATTTTGCGTTTTCTCGCTTATAGAAATGTTCTGTTCGTCTACATATTCGCGAATAAAGGCGGGCATTTTGCTTAAAAGAGATTCTTCGGTTTTCTCCGCGCTTGATTCAATGCTTTCGCATACCGAAGAATACACCTTTTCCTCGATAAATCCTGAATATACCGCATTTGCGAGAAGAGGCGCTATTGTTAAAGAAATTATAAAGGATAAAACGATACTTAAAACGCCGATTAGGGCATTGATAAAACCCCTTTTTGTTTCAATAAACACACAAAGCGCAAAAATTCCGACAACGATTAGGTCCAAAAGAATACTCATAAAATTACCCGCTTATTTCATATTGATTT
>JAZNJE010000043.1:0-1692 GCA_045577905.1 Acutalibacteraceae bacterium
AAAGGGGAAGGAAGTCGATTCCTTCACGGGGACGAGCGCTTGCTGTAGCACAAGCAAGAACTGCAGTTTCGCCGTAGCGAACGATACAAGAGCCGTTTGCAAGACCTGCAATCTTACCTACTTCAACAGTAAGAGGTCTGCCTGCGAGCTCATATGAAAATGTCTTGTAATTCTCGAACATTTTTGTTTCTCCTTAATTTTAATATTTAGAAGCCTTCAATGGTTTAGCACTTAAATACGTCACTTTCGAAAGACCGATGTATGCTTTCGGGCGGATACACATTTGCTCAATGTGAAACGTCAACAGGCAAGACGAACAATTTCTTTGTAGGGGCGACCATTGGTCGTCCGCTTTTCAGAACGATAGCGAAGAATTAGGAATACCGAAATTCGGTCGGTTAACCTGTAGGGACAGGCGTCCCCGACTGTCCGTTACAGACGTATCGTCTCGCGGTAAATGTGGTTTTGTTAGTAGGACAGTCGAGGACGCCTGTCCCTACAATAATGGGTATCGTTGATTTTTCGTCTGTGCATCAAATCTTGTTTCGGTTCGTGTGCAGATTGCGGGAGGATAATATCCTCCCCTACGGCTCGTTGTCGGTCTAACATATAGCCGTAATGTCTGTGCGATGCCCTTGCGGTGTTTTTTGAAAGTAAAATATTTAACTGCTAACCCTCTGAAGACACGTTTACAAAAATAGAGGCCCCGTCAGGACCGAAGTCCTGACGAAGCCGACTTAGCCTTTCTTGGCTCTCGGCTAAAAGTGGAATTACTTTCTGAGGCCGAGTCTTTCAACGATTGAACGGTAGCGCTCAATGTCAACCTTCTGAAGGTATGCGAGAAGGTTACGGCGATGACCAACCATCTTGAGAAGTCCGCGGCCGGAGTGGTGGTCCTTCTTGTTAGCCTTCATATGCTCTGTGAGAGTCTTGATTCTGTAGGTAAGGATCGCAATCTGAACCTCGGGAGAACCTGTGTCGCCCTCATGAGTCTTGTACTCTTCAATGATTCTGGTCTTTTCTTCCTTTGTGATCATGGTATTCACCTCATAAAAAATTATATTTGCACTCGGTCGTCTCAGGCGAGGCGGGTGAATCATTCCTCTGAAAGGAACAGTTTCCTGCGTCCGGGATGCTGACACGCTTAGTTATTGTATCACAACATAGTAGATTTGTAAAGAGATTTTCTTCACTTTTTTTGTTTTTCTTTATTCTTTGCTAAAAATGCACAAATAAGGCGGAAAAGGGAAAGGCCTCCTGCAAAAATAAGCATATAACCGAAGGCTTTTCTAAGGGTCTCGGGGTCTGTCAGAAGAGCCGTATAGCCGCCGATAAGGGCCGCAGGCATTCCGAAAAGGGCAAGGAGGAGCACGTGAGAATAGTTAATATTTCTTTTGCAGGCGTGAACGAAAAGGGAGGCCGCCGACGCGAAAATGAAAAAATAAAGATTCAGGCCCTGTGCGCTTATCTGCTCCGTTCCTCTGAGGAGGGTGAGATAAATAACGAGCAGGCCTCCGCCGCCGATACCCATTCCCGAAAGGGCGCCCATAAAAAGGGCGGCTATCATATCAATAAATATCAAAGTGTACCTCGTTTGTTTTGTCGGGACTGTCGGCCCTCTTGATGTGTGTTCTTCAAATTACGGTTTGACGGATAGTTAAACCAATGTTAGGGCGTGCATTGCACGCCGAG
>JAZNJE010000044.1:0-2952 GCA_045577905.1 Acutalibacteraceae bacterium
GCTATGCTTCTTGTAGAGCAATATACCGATGCCGATGCCGAATACGCAATACAGGCGTTTGCCGACAAAACCCAACAAACGGTATATTGGCTGCTTTACGATGTTTTGGACGGCAACAAGGCGATGATTGTTTACGCAAAATAAAAACCGCCATAAAGTCATAATACTGCCTTCCCTTAACATAACATTTAGGGGAGTGATGGTATGAAGCAAGAGAGTGTAAACGGCAAAAGGAAGGTAATCATATATACCCTTTCGGTGACAGTAGGATTCATCGCGACCTTTATATTTATGCTGATTTTTGCGGCGATATATGCTCTAAGCGATATGTCGGAGGCTTTTGCCGCACCTGCGGCAACGGTTTGTTCGTCGGCGGGCGGGCTTGTTGCATCCTTTTTGGCAAGTAAAAAAATTGGATTCGGAGGGCTTCAAAACGGAGCCATATGCGGAGGGGTCACATTTTTAATAATTTTAGCGATTGCGCTGATAGTATCCAAGGGTGGGCTTACCCTTAATACCCTTTTCAATTTTGTGACAATAATGATTGCCTCGCTGATTGGTGGAATATGGGGCGTCGGAACAGGCAGAAAACTTTATTAAAAAACAAAAGACGGATAGTAGCCTATTGCTACTGTCCGTCTTTCAAGTTTTTATAAAAATTGACCGCCAATTCATCACAGCGTTCGTTTTCGGGGTGTCCTGCGTGGCCCTTAACCCATATAAAGGAGACTTCGTGCCTTTCAAGGAGGGGTAAAAGGCGTTCCCACAAATCAACATTCAAAGCAGGCTTTTTATCTGCTTTTCGCCAGCCGTTTTTCTGCCAAGAAAAGACCCAACCTTGGTTGATTGCTTCACAAACGTATTTGGAATCGGTTGTAAGTGAAACGGCACACGGTTCTTTAAGGGCAGAGAGAGCCTCAATAACGGCGGTAAGTTCCATTCGGTTGTTAGTGGTCGCGGCTTCTCCGCCGCAAAGTTCCTTTTCTCGGCCCATAAAACGGAGAATCGCACCCCAACCTCCGGGACCGGGATTTCCCGAACAGGCACCGTCGGTAAAAATTTCAACTGATTTCTTGTTCATATCAATACCTGCGGAAACTACCGACTACCTTTCCAAGCACCGAGGGGTTTTCAGGATAAATAGGCGAAAAATCGGGATTTTCAGGCATAAAAATTACCTGACCGTCTTTTATCAGGAGACGCTTAACGGTTGCCTCGTCACCATCCATACCGATTACAATATCGCCGCTTTTGGTATAGGCATTCTTGTCGGCGATAACAATATCTCCGTCCATAATGCCGACGTCCCGCATACTGTAACCTTCTACCCTGAGGGCGAAAAGCCCTTCGCTGTTGTTGGTTGCGTAGGGAATATAGTCTTCAATTTCTTCTACCGCTAAAATCGGCTGACCTGCGGTAACCCTGCCTAAAACGGGGATTTGTGCGGTATTGGAGGTGCCCGAAATACGGATAGAACGTGAAAATTTAGGGTCCCGTTCTATATAAGCGTGTTCCTCCAAAAAGTTCAAAATAGCGTGAACGGTAGAGGTTGATTTTATTTTGGTTTCCTGACAGATTTCGCGAACTGTGGGAGGAATCCCCCCCGCAAGCGATTTTACAAGAAAATTATATACGGAAAGTTGTTTTTCCGATAGAGCAGGTCTTGACATCACGGCTCCTCCAATCGAACAAATATTCGGCAAACTCATTATAACACAAAAATAAGGCTTTTGCAACAATAAAAAAGCCCCGATAATTGGAAACGTACTCTTAAAGGTAGGTTCCGTTCGGGGCAAATCTTATTTATAAAGTTCTATAAACTCTTCAAGACAAAGGCCACTTTCCTTTATCTTCTTTGCATTTTCAACACCTACATAGCGGTAATGCCAGGGCTCGTAAATAACGGCGGTTATATCCTGCTTGTCCTTAGGGTATCTCATAATAAAACCGTATTCGTGTGCGTGGTCACTGAGCCAGGCAAACTCTTTGGTAGTTTCAAAATCTTCCTCAACCGAGTTAAAATCTACTGCAAGCCCGAGTTGATGCTCGCTTGTTCCCGGACGTGCAACGGCGGTGGCGGCCTCAATCTCTGCCTCCTCGCGTGAGAGGGAAGGGTTGTTTGCAAGTTCGCGGTTAACCTGATTGTTGAAAAGATTTGTCTGGGTAGCATCGGTGCGGTATGCCGATATTATATATAGGTCAATTCCGTCGGCATGAGCCGCTTTGCAAAGGTTGGTTATAGCATCTATGGCGCGGGCATCAAACCTCTTATCATTTGCCCAAGCATAAGTAGAACTTATTTTAACAAGTTCAGGAGCCTGCTCGTCCGAGATGAAATTCCATTTGTTGACAAGACGCATCTCCCAGGAATCAAGGTCGGGTTTCCATTCGGGCTCTGACGGTGTAGAGGATGATGTATATGGAACATCGCTCTTGGAACCGCCGACCGAGTCGGTGTCATTTTTCAAAAGGTCTGCACAACCCGAAACTGTAAAGAGAATTATAAGTGTGGTAAAAACCGAAAGAAATTTTACAATCATAATATTGCCTCCTGATTATTTGTATTGTACAACAAAATAAGACCACTTTCAAGAGCGCAAATAAAAATGTGAATATATACCTTATGTATAACAATAAAAATGCGAAAAAACAGATCTATATATATGCAAAAATGATAGCGAAACACCATATTTAGAGCCTCTTATTGTGAAAATTGCCATATTTGAAAAAAGTTGAAAATTTTTTAAAAAAAGTGTTGACTTTACAAAATGATTGTGGTATTATTATCAGGCTGTCGCGGAAAAAGACAGCAAAAAACGGACCTTGAAAATTAAACAACGACGAGAAAAGAAAGAAATTGGACCCGACAATTTTGATGAGAAATCATTGAGTAAATTTAAGGACAAATTCAGACAAAAAACGCTAGTTTTTTAGAATGAGTCAAACAGAGCA
>JAZNJE010000045.1:0-5623 GCA_045577905.1 Acutalibacteraceae bacterium
GATGCTTCTTGACGGAGTGCCCTTTGACGGTAGAGATGCCGAGTGGTATTTCCTTAACGGCTCGGTGCTTTATAAAAGAGGTTGGTTTAACGATGCCTATTCAAGTTTTTCGACGGCGGTTCGTCTTGACCCCTCTAATCCTGAATACCGTGCAGCACTCAATAATCTTCAACGTCAGGGTGCAGGCGGATTTAACAGTCCGTACAGGGGAAGCGGTAATATGGGCGGCAGTTGTTCGGGCTGCGATGTCTGTCAGGGACTTATCTGTGCTGACTGTTGTTGCGAATGTTTAGGCGGCGACCTTATCCGTTGTTGTTAAGATGAAGCAATCAGGAAAAATAACCCTATCTGCAATGATGGCGGCATTTGCTGCCGTTACAATGTTCGTAAGCCTTATACCCAGCCTTACCTATGCGGTCCCTGCAATGGCAGGATTGTTTATTATGGTAACTCTTATTGAGGTCGGAACAAAGTGGAGCATAGGCTCATATATAACCGCCTCGCTTATATTACTTGTTATGCCGACCGATAATGAGTCTAAAATGCTCTTTATCGTATTTTTCGGATATTATCCGATAATTAAGGCGCAGGTTGAAAAGATAAAAAGCAGGGTGGTTGAGTACATTATAAAATTTATTGTCGTTAACTCAGCAATTTTAGTTTCCTACAATATTTTGGCAGGCCTTCTAGGTATTGACATGGGCAATATGGGAGAGTTTGGAAAATACACGGGAATAATACTTATTGCAGTTGCAAATGTGGTTTTTGTTATTTACGATTTTGCAATAAGCAGACTGTCGAACTTTTATATTTTAAAATTTCATAAAATCGTAGGTAAAATATTAAATAAATAATTTCGGAGTAAATTATGCAAAAACAAATTGCGGTAGTGGGCGGCGGTGCGGCAGGTCTGATGGCGGCAATAAAGGCTGCCGAGAGGGGACATACCGTTACACTTTTTGAAAAAAACACCCGCCTTGCCCGAAAGGTAATGATTACAGGTAAGGGAAGATGCAATGTCACCAACCGATGTGACCGAGACACCTTCTTAAAAAACGTGGTCAGGGGCGAAAAATTTTTACATTCTGCCTATGCCGCTTGGTCAACGGAGGATACGATTGACTTTTTTGAGCAAAGGGGTACACCCCTTAAAACCGAAAGAGGAAATAGAGTATTCCCCGAAAGTGACAAGGCGGTCGATATAGTTGACACTTTGGTTTCTGCTGTAAAGGATGCAGGAGTAAAAATCGTTAATGAGAGGGTAAACGAACTCACTGCACAGGACGGTCAAATAAATGCGGTAAAAACCGATAATCGAGAATACCGCTTCGATTCGGTAATTCTTGCAAGCGGCGGTGCTACATATCCCGTGACCGGCTCGACAGGTGACGGTTATAAAATGGCAAAAGCACTCGGGCATACCATCACACCTTTAAGGCCGTCATTAGTTCCGATTATGACGGTAGAAAGTTTCCCCACACGGCTTTGCGGTCTTTCCCTTAAAAATGTAACCTTAAAAATTGAAAAAACGGGTGCTAAAAAGCCGATTTTCTTTGAAATGGGTGAGATGATGTTTACCGATTTTGGTATAACGGGTCCGCTTGTTCTTTCGGCTTCTGCATATTTGTGCGACATAGGAGAATGTGAATACAAAGCGACGATCGATTTAAAGCCTGCACTCGATTTTCAAACCCTTGATAAGCGAATAGTACGAGATTTTTCGGCAGAGCCAAACCGCGATTTTATCAATTCGCTTGATGACCTTCTTCCTAAAAGACTGATTGGGGTAATTGTGGCTAATTCGGGGATAGACCCTCGTCGCAAGGTCAACAGTATAACCAAAGCGGAGAGGCAGACTCTATGCGAAGCGATAAAGAATCTTAAAATGACCGTTTTGCGCCTTCGCCCGATTGAGGAAGGTATAATTACGGCAGGGGGGATATCTCTCAAAGAGATAAATTCAGCAACAATGGAGTCCAAGATAGTTAGAGGGCTTTATTTTGCGGGAGAAATAATGGATATAGACGCTCTGACCGGAGGATTTAATCTGCAAATAGCCTTTCAAACGGGTGTACTTGCAGGCATTTCGGTTTAATAAATATTGAGGAGAAAAATTATGTATAACGTTGCTATTGACGGTCCTGCGGGGGCAGGAAAAAGCACCCTTTCGAGACTTCTTGCCAAGGAACTTGGATATATTTATGTTGATACAGGTGCACTTTACCGTGCGGTAGGTCTTAAATTTTCAAGACTCGGCTTTGACACCGAACTTAAAGGTGAAATAGCCCCTGTTTTAGAGAAAACTGCCCTCGACATTCGTTTTATTGACGGCGAGCAGAGGGTTTTTCTCGACGATGAAGATGTAAGCGACCTTATTCGCACTCCCGTAGCCTCTATGATGGCGTCGGCGGTATCGGCAAAAGGAGAGGTAAGAGCCTTTTTACTCGATATGCAGAGAAATCTGGCAAAGAATAACAATGTCGTTATGGATGGAAGAGATATAGGTACAGTTGTCTTGCCTGATGCCGACGTTAAAATCTTTTTAACTGCCGATGTTGAGGAAAGGGCACGTAGGCGCCTTTTGGAACTTGAAGCAAAGGGCGAAAAGGTCTCCTTTGAGGAGGTCTTGGCTGATATGAAGCAGAGAGACTATAACGATTCTCATAGGGCAATAGCCCCCTTAAAGCAAGCAGACGATGCCATCCTTGCCGATACTACAAATATTGATTTTGAAGGCTCGCTGCTGCTTCTTAAAAAAATAGTTAAAGAAGGAATTTCAAAATAATGAAACCCTTGTATAGATTCGGACGGGCGTTACTATACCCCATATTTCATGCCGTGCTACCTGCAAAATTTGTAGGCTTTGAAAATGCTGTTACTGACAGTGGTTGTATTCTTTGCGCAAACCATACCTCTATGAGCGACCCAATATTTTTAGGTGTTGCATTAAAAAGACAAATCAATTTTATGGCAAAGGCGGAACTTTTTAAAAACCGAATTTTCAGCATACTTTTCAAAAGTTTAGGTGCCTTTGCGGTTGAACGCGGAACGGGAGATATGGCGGCAATCAATCAGGCGGCTGAGTTGGTTAAAAAGGGAAATGTTTTAGGAATTTTTCCCGAAGGCACGCGCAATAAGGTGGGTCCCCCTAAAAAGATGAAATCGGGCGTTGCTTACATAGCACTGGCAACCAAGTCGGATATTTTGCCGTGTGCCATATACCGAGAAGGTAAATATATGTTGTTTAGAAAAACCACCGTTCGCTGTGGAGAGATTATACCCTTTTCGGAACTTTATGACGAGACTTTGTCGGAACGACAGAATCTTAAAAACATAACTGCTCGGGTGGACGGAGAAATAACAAGACTTTGGGAGATGGGACACGCATGATTACCTTGGCTAAAACCGCAGGCTTCTGTTTCGGGGTTGACCGAGCCGTTAATACGGTAAGTTCTCTAGCCGATGCGGGCAAAAAGGTCTGCACACTCGGTCCCATTATTCATAATTCTCAACTTGTGGCCGAATTGCAGGAAAAAGGCGTTAGGGTAATCGAGAATATTGACGAAGTCAAAGAGGGAGAAATTCTAGTTATCCGTTCTCACGGAGTACCCAAATCGCTTACCGACGAGGCAAACGGGAAGGGAATAGAGATGGTTGATGCCACCTGTCCGTTTGTTGCCAAAATCCATAAGACAGTAGCCGAGGCATCTGCCGAAAATAAACCTGTTTTAATAGCGGGAGACGCAAAGCACAGTGAGGTTATAGGAATAATCGGCCACATTTCGGGAGATTATTTTGTCTTTTCCGATGAAGAAGAACTTAAAAAAATCATATCAAGCCACCCTGAGTTTGAAAGAAAAGCACTTGCGGTGGTAAGTCAAACCACTTTTAATCGAAAAATTTTTGATAATTGCAAAAAATTTTTAAAAAAAGTGTGTACAAATGCAGAAATATTTGATACAATATGTAGTGCTACATCTATGCGGCAATCCGAGGCGGACGAGCTTTCTCAAAAGAGCGACTTAATGCTCGTAGTCGGAGGTCGGCATAGTTCAAATACACGAAAACTTTATGATGTTTGCCGGAGCCATTGCCCGAAGACCTATATGATTGAAACGGCAAACGAGTTAGAGCGTCAGTGGTTTGACGGTGCCGAGCGTATCGGTGTAGTTGCAGGAGCATCGACCCCTGCGGCAATTATTAAGGAGGTTATTAAAACCATGTCTGAAAATTTACAACCGGTAGAACAGACCGAGGAAAAAGAACCTGTTCAAAAAAGTTTTGAAGAAATGACACACAAAGAAGCATTTGAGGCGTCCATTAACAGCCTTAATTCTGACCAGAGGGTCAGAGGTGTAGTTCTCGCAGTAAGTGAGTCCGAGATTCAGGTTGATATCGGCAGAGGTCTTGCGGGATACATAAGTGCTGAGGAATATTCGTTTGACAAAAACGCAAATATGGTAGAGGAAGTAAAAGTGGGCGATGTCCTTGACCTTATTATTATGCGTACAAACGACCAGGAAGGAACTGCTATGCTTTCAAAGCGTCGCTTCGAAGCGATTGCCGGTTGGGATAAAATTGTTAACGCAAAAGAAACCAATGAAGTTCTTTCGGGTTATGTATCCGAGGTAATCAAGGGCGGAGTTATTGCGATAACAAACGGAATTAAGGTCTTCATTCCCGCATCGCAGGCAACCCTCAGAAGAGAAGATTCTCTTGAAGATTTAAAGGGTCAGGAGGTTTCTTTCAGGATTATCGAAATCGGCAGAAGAAGAAGGGCTTTGGGCTCTATTCGTTCTGTTCTCCGTGAGCAGAGAAAGGCCGAGAACGCAAAATTCTGGGAAGAAATCGCAGTCGGCGACAAGTTCACGGGTACCGTTAAGTCTTTAACTAACTACGGTGCATTTGTTGATTTGGGCAGCGCAGACGGAATGGTACATATTTCTGAACTTTCTTGGCAGAAAATTAAGAATCCTTCCGAGGTTGTACTTGTAGGAGACACCATTGAGGTTTACGTTAAGGATGTTGACAAGGAAAAGAGAAAGATTTCTCTCGGCTACAAGAAGCCCGAGGACAATCCTTGGACCATTTTCCAGAACACTTATAATGTAGGCGATATCGTTAAGGTAACAATCGTCAGTATGACAACCTACGGTGCTTTTGCAAGAATTATTGCAGGAATTGACGGACTTATCCATATTTCTCAAATTGCTAACAAGCACATTGCAAAGCCCCAAGACGAACTTACGGTAGGTCAAGAGGTTGAAGCAAAGATTACCGCTATTGACCTTGAAAAGAAGAGGGTTAGCCTTTCCATCCGCGAACTCTTAGAGCCCGAGGTAAAAGAAGAGGCTGCTCAGTCTGCTGAGGACGAGGTTGTTGCAACTGCGTCCGATGAAGAGGTAGTTATTGCCGAATCTATTGTTGAAGAGGCTGCCGAATAATCTTAAATTTTTAAATTCCCGACCTTTAGCGGTCGGGAATTTGTTCTGTAAAAAAGTGCTTGACAAAGAGGAGTGCTTGTGATAAAATGTTAAAGCCGCTTATTGGGGGCTTATTTAAGTTATGCCTATAATTTGTGCATACGCCCTACTGTAGCGAGACTTGAATTAAGGCAGGTGCC
>JAZNJE010000046.1:0-6404 GCA_045577905.1 Acutalibacteraceae bacterium
GCTCTTTCCTTTATATCGTTGGAGGTCAGGGTTTCAAATTCTGCCGCCATATCTCTTTATGAAAAAATGGGCTTTGAAAAGGTCGGGGTACGCCCCAAATTTTATACCCTGCCCAATGAAGATGCTTTTATTATGACCAAAAGGAGGAAAATATAAATGCTGATACTTGCAATTGAATCCTCCTGCGACGAAACCGCCGCCGCCGTTGCCGACGGCAGAAAGATTTTGTCCTCGGTAATAAACACCCAGATTGAAGAACATAAAATATACGGCGGTGTTGTGCCCGAAATTGCCTCCCGCAGACATACCGAAAACATTTCGGCAGTATGTGAAAAGGCAATAAGTGATGCAGGAATTACCTATTTTGACCTTGATGCCATTGCCGTAACCTATGCTCCCGGTCTTATCGGCGCTCTTCTTGTGGGGGTAAACTTTGCAAAGGGTCTTGCCCTTTCGCTCGGTATTCCGCTTATTCCCGTTCATCATCTTCGCTCGCACATTGCCGCAAACTACATAGACAACGAGGAATTGAAACCTCCCTTTTTGTGCCTTACCGTTTCGGGCGGAAACAGTGTTATAACCGAGGTTCGTGATTACACAGATTTTAAAATCATAGGTCAAACCCGTGACGATGCCGCAGGCGAATGTTTTGATAAATCGGCACGTGCTATGGGGCTCGGATATCCCGGCGGTGTGCATCTTGACCTTGTTGCGAGTCAACCCGATTTTGATAAATACCCTCTTCCCAAGCCTAAGGTTGACGGTGCCGATTACGATTTTTCCTTTTCGGGTCTTAAAACCGCCGTTATAAATACAATTCATAACGCTTCTCAAAAGGGCGCCGAAATTGATGTGCCTGTCCTTGCGGCAACCCTCAGAAGAAGGGTATCCGATATGTTAATCGACAACACACTAAGAGCGGCAGAATCACTCGGCTACCGACAGATTGTTTTGGCAGGCGGTGTTTCGGCAAACAGTGAACTTCGTGCCCGTATGAAAAAGGAATGTAGCGACAGAAATCTTACCCTTTTCTATCCGCCTGTTAAATACTGTGGCGACAATGCCGCAATGGTTGCGGTTCAGGGCTACTATGAATATTTATCGGGCAATACGGCAGACGAGTCTTTGAATGCTTATGCTACAATGCCTATTGATAAAATTACAAAATAAACCTTTTACGGAGGACAACATATATGTTTACAAGAGATATTGGAATTGACCTCGGCACCGCCAACACCCTGCTTTATGTTAAGGGTAAGGGAATTATTATGCGTGAGCCCTCGGTAGTGGCTTACGATGTCAGAAACGATGCCGTCCGTGCGGTAGGCTCCGAGGCAAAAGAGATGCTTGGCAGAACGCCCGGCTCAATCGTTGCGGTTCGGCCCCTTAAAAAAGGTGTTATTGCCGACTATGACGTTACTGCAGCAATGCTTAAACGCTTTATTAAGGAAGCACTGAAAGGCTCTCTTATTTCAAGAGTCCGTGTTGTCATCTCTGTACCCGCAGGCGTAACCGAAGTTGAGGCTCGTGCCGTTCACGATGCCGTAAAGCAGGCAGGCGCCGTCGATGTTGACATTGTCGAGGAACCAATGGCTGCTGCTGTCGGTGCCGGTCTTCCCATTATGGATGCGTCGGGCAATATGATTGTCGATGTGGGAGGCGGAACAAGTGAAGTTGCCGTTATCTCGCTCGGCGACATTGTTACCGCACAGTCGGTGCGTACGGCAGGCGACGACCTTGACGAAGCAATTATTAACTATATCAGAAAAAAGCACAATCTTCTTATCGGCGAACGTACCGCCGAACAATTAAAGATTGAGATTGGCTCGGCTCTCCCCTATGAGGATGAAAAGAGCGTTGAAATTAAGGGACGAAACCTCTTGGACGGACTGCCGAAGAATATCGTTATCTCGGCGGAGGAGGTCCGAGAGGCCATGGGCGATACACTCGATGTAATAATCGAAAGTATCCGCACCACCCTTGAAAAAACTCCCCCCGAACTTTCGGCAGATATTATAGAAAACGGTATTACTCTGACAGGCGGCTCGGCTCTTCTCCGCGGTTTTGCCGAGCGCATAGAGCAAGAAACCGGAATGAGAGTAAGGGTGGCAGACAACCCCCTTGACTGTGTCGTTATCGGTACTGCACGACGTCTTGAACCGGGACACGGCTTTGATAAATATGTTTTCCGCAGAAACAAAAATTACAGATAGGTGAGTTAAATTGCGTTTTTTCTTCCGAAGCAAACAATTTAAAATCTTCCTTACGGTACTTTCGATCACGATAGCCCTTTCATTAGTTTTATCTCTTCTGGGTCATTATATATCCCCTCAGGCAGGTCTGTTGGACACCATTATAGCGCCCTTTAAAAAATTGGCGGCAGAGAGCAAGAATGCAATCGACGATTACAATAACCGCCTTTACAAATCGGACGAAATCGTGCAGGAAAATGACCGTCTGCGAGACCAACTCAATAAACTGCGTGACCAACTCGTTGATTATGAATCAATGAAAAACGACAACGAATTTTACAAAAAGTTCCTTGAAATAAAGGAAAATAACCCCGATTTTAAATTCTGCCCAGCCTTTATTGTTTCACGTGACCCTGATGACGAGTTTAAGGGTTTTACGGTGGATGTTGGCAGTCAAGACGGTATTGAACTTTACGACCCCGTTATTACCAATGCGGGTCTGGTCGGTTATGTTACCGAGGTTGGCTATTCCTCCTGTAAAATCACGACAATTTTAAGCCCCGAACTTACCTGCGGCGCCTATGCTTCACGCACAAACGATGCCGGTGTCATTACGGGTACGATGGATTTTGCTCTTTCGGGTACAACCAAACTTTACAACCTTTCAAGAACCTGCACCGTGACGGTGGGCGACATTATTGTTACCTCCGGAAGCGGAATTTTCCCCGACCGACTGATAATCGGCACCATCTCGTCTATCAAGAGTGACCCTATTACCACCGCCCTTTATGCCGAGATTAAACCGACGGTTGATTTTGACTCATTAAAAAATGTTATGATTTTGACCTCTTTTGACGGTGAATAACAATGAACAAATACGGAAAATGGCTCGCATTTTTTATCAATGTAATACTAATATTGTTTCTTTTTGTTCTAAGATACTCCGGGCTTGCAACCCTTGCAATCGGCCGAGCAATACCCGTTACCCTTGTTCCCTTTGTGACCGCTGTTTCTCTTTTTTACGGCGAATGGAAGGGGGCTGCCACCGGTTTTTTTGCCGGTGCACTTATGGACGGGGTTATGAATGGTTCTTCCTGCTTTAACACCATTGCCCTTATGCTTATCGGTGTAATTGCAGGTTGCCTTTCCTCCTATTATCTTAATAAAAACATTCGCTCGGCATTATGTCTTTCGCTTGGCGCTTCCTTTGTTTATCTGTTTGCGCGACTCCTTTTTTTCTACACATTCAAAGGCATTTCGGTAAATATGGATTACTTTGCAGCCTATTTTATTCCTACGGTTTTTTACACCGCACTTTTTATAATCCCCTTTTTCTTTTTGGAAAAGGCACTCAAAAGACTATAAAACATCACTTTATTTACTTGACGGGAGGTGGTACTAATGCCCTTTCAGAAAAAACATCGGCCACGACTTGCGGCACTTTCAATTCTTCTTGCAATAATTTTGGTTTTCTACTCCGCACGAATTTTTACCCTGCAAATATCCAATGCCGAAACCTACATTAACCAGGCTCTGGGCATTTCTTACCGCACCGTCACCATAAAGGCAAAACGGGGAGAAATTCTTGATGCAAACGGCAGAAAACTTGCCGTCAACCGCGACGGTTATAACATTGTTTTTAACAAAGCCTATTTAAAAACCGAAAATCTAAATTCGACAATAATTTCCCTTTGCCGTCTTTTGGAAAAGAGAAATTCACAGTGGAATGACGCGCTTCCCATTACCAACACCCTTCCCTACACCTTTAACGGAAGCGACTCTTCGGTTGCCCGACTGAAAAGCACCCTCGGTTTGGCTCATTATGCCTCTGCCGAGGACTGCATCTCAAAAATGCAGACCGATTATTCCCTTGACGGCTACAATGCTGCCGACAGCCGCATTATTATGGGTGTTCGTTATTCCCTCGTTCTTGCAAATTTCTCGATTTCAAATCCCTACACCTTTGCCGATGATGTCCCTACCGATATAATGCAGATTATATCCGAAACAGGTATTCTTTTGAATGGCGTGTCGATTGAAACGGTACCTGTACGGGAATATCCCGACGGTACTATTGCCCCGCATATTATAGGTACGGTGGGCAAAATCTATGCCGAAGAATGGCATAAGTATAAAGACAAAAATTATTCCTATAACGATGTTGTCGGAAAAAGCGGTATTGAACAGTTGGCAGAGGAGTATCTCCACGGAACCGACGGTGAAATTACCTATAAAATAGATTCAAAGGGCAATATTCTTGAATCTACCGTTACAAAACTTCCGATTGCGGGAAAAACCGTTGTTTTGACCCTCGATAAGGCAATACAGCAAAAGACCCAAAATGCTCTTGCCCAAGCCATCAAGACCCTTCAAAACGAAGGCGGTACCGCCACTGCGGGCGCCGCAATTATGATGGAAGTTGACACCGGAAATATACTTGCGTCGGCAAATTACCCTACCTATGACCTGAACACCTTCCGCGATGTTTATGACCAACTGCTCAAAGACCCGAATCTTCCGCTTACCGACCGTGCCTTTTCAGGTATTTATCCCCCCGGCTCGACCGTAAAACCGCTTGTTGCGTTAGCGTCCATCGAGCAGAATGTTTTAGACCTCGAACATCAAAATATCCGTTGTACCGGCACCTATAATTATTTTGACGATTATAAACCGAGTTGTATGTTCGTACACGGAAGTATTGGTCTTAACACCGCCCTTGCAAAATCCTGCAACTATTATTTTTACGAACTGGGCAGAAAACTTGGAGTTTCTTCTATGCTCAGTTACTTTAACAAATTCGGACTCGGTGTTTCAACCGGACTTGACCTGCCTTCGGGAAGCGGCCTTATAATAGACGAAAAGTCGGAAGGTCTTGGGGGTGCCACACTTCAAACCGCAATCGGTCAAATGAACGCCTTTACCCCCCTACAACTAACCAACTATGCCGCCACCGTTGCGACCGAGGGTCGTCGGTATAAATCTAACCTTCTAAATCGCATAGTTTCCCCCGATATGAGAACCGTTTACTCCAAAACATCTCCCTCTCTCCTTTCGGAATTTGCGATCGACTCTACCGCAATTAAGGTTGTAAAGGACGGTATGCTCTCGGTTACCGAAGCAGGTACGGGTTCTGCGGTGCTCAAAGATTACCCGATTAAAATCGGCGGCAAGACGGGAACCAGCCAGGTAAACGACGGTGCGGAACATTCAATATTTATTGCTTTTGCACCTTTTGATAAACCGCAAATAGCAATAACCGTAATTCTTGAACACGGTAACAATACCCGTGCAGTGACCTCGGTTGCTCGTGCTATGCTTGACGCCTATTTCTTCCAGAGCGAGGAAACGGTTGACACCTCTCCACCCTTTGTTGTTTTGCCTTAAATGATATATTTTCGGCCTTAAAATATTTGACAAAAATTATTATATATGTTAAATTATCTATAAGTTATCTGCTGATTTAAAGGAGGCGCAAGGAATGAATAAAACAGTTGCTGTTACCTCCGGAAAGGGCGGGACCGGTAAGTCCACCTTTGCCGTAAATCTTGCGCTTGCCGCAATCGACAAGGGCCAATCGGTGCTCCTTGTTGATATGGATGCGGGTATGCGTTGTCTCGACCTGCTTTTAAATGTTGCAGAAGGAGTCGTTATGGATGTTTCGGATGCGGTCGGCGGAGTTGCTCTAAAAAATGCCGCCGTTCCCGTTACAAACTATACGGGGCTTTGGCTGCTTGCCGCCCCATCGTCGCAAAAAGCGGTTGAGCCTGAGGCTTTTTCAAAACTTATTTTGTCTGCGGCAGATGAATTTGATCTTGTTATCATTGATTTCCCCGCAGGTACAAATTACGCTTTTTATAAAGCACTTCCAAAATCCACAGAGTTTATAACGGTCTGCAACCCCGACCCCATATCGGTCAGGGATGCCGCCGAGACGGGCAGAGCCCTTCGTTCTTTAAACAAAAAGGGCTGGCTTATAATAAACAAGTACAGTTACAAGTATGTTGCAAATCAACGGTTTAGCAACCTTGATGATATACTCGACGAAACGGGGCAACGCCTTTTGGGCATAGTTCCTTTCAGTCAGCGGTTTGTTTATTCATTCAGTACGGGAACCTTCCCCAAAAGAGGACGGGAAAAAAAGGCTTTTAAAAGAATTTTTGCTCGTCTTTGCGACGAGAATGTCCCCCTGCCAAACTTAAAAAAAATCTAACC
>JAZNJE010000047.1:0-7636 GCA_045577905.1 Acutalibacteraceae bacterium
AATTTGTCTTTGCAAAGGCTAAAACATCGCTCATCATATCGCTGCCAAAGGCAGAAGAAACCTCTCGGTCGAGCGACTCTCCGCCGCAGATAACTTCGGCTTCAAGAATGTCCCTAATCTCACTTATTTTCATAAATTATACCTTGATTCTTAAAAATTATAAATCCTTGTACTTTGCAATTATTCCGTCAATATCCTTTTCGGTAAGACGGCCGTAAACCTCATCATTAACGGTAAGTACGGGTGCGAGTCCGCAAGCACCGATGCAGCGGCAAGCCTCTAACGAGAACTTTCCGTCGGGTGTGCATTCGCCGGGGCCTATGCCGAGAATCTCCGTAATACGGTCAATAAGTTTCTGTGCTCCCTTAACATAGCAGGCAGTACCGAGACAAACAGAAATGTTGTACTTACCCTTGGGCGACAGAGCAAATTGAGCGTAGAAGGTGGCAACGCCGTAAACCTTTTCTACTGAAATTCCGAGTCCCTCTGCGATTATCTGCTGAACTTCAAGGGGGAGATAACCGTAAATCTCCTGAGCCTCCTGCATAATCTGCATAAGGCAGCCGTCAATATGCTTTTTCTCTTCGATAAATGCTTTCAGACGTGCCTCTTGCTCGGGAGTTCCGTTAAAAGGAATCGAACTGGCTTGTTTTTTCATAACGCTTTCCTCCAGAATAAAAATCCATTGATACAAAAGGGTGCAAGAACCCAATCTGTACAATTTGTTAAAATTATATCACACTATTTAAAAAAAGACAATACCCATTATAGCAATATTTTTGAGAAAAATGACAAAAAACCGCTGTTTTTGCCGAAAAATTCCCCTTGACAGTCGGCTTTGCTTATGATATAGTATTATGGCAATAACGGTTGCACATAAACAAACCTTATGTGCTGGTGTAGCTCAGTTGGTAGAGCAGCTGATTTGTAATCAGCAGGTCGGGGGTTCGAGTCCGTCCACCAGCTCCAAAAAGAGAAACACTCATCGCAAGATGGGTGTTTTTTCTTTTTTAGTTAATCCGTTACGGACTCGAACCCGAGAGGGTCTGCGCGTTAAGAAAAGTTGCCGGCGGCAACTTTTTAGCGCAGAGCGTGAAGTCGGGTACCGAACGCAAAGCGTTGGGTCGACAAGCGGGCAGTATGCGAAGCAGACGGTCGAGTCCGTCCACCAGCTCCAAAAAGAAAGACACGATTTTCATCGTGTCTTTCTTTTTGTGTTTGTGCCCGCAGGACACAACATCGTTTTGCGGTGAAACCGCAAACATCATTTGACCGTTAGGTCAACATCATTCCGCTTTAGCGGACACAAAACGAGGTTGCCTTACAGCAAACAGTGTTGTGCTTCGCACAAGCGATGTGATGCTTCGCATCAACGATGTTGCACTTCGTACAAATGTATGGTATAATCCATATTGCAAGAGAGGTGATAGCGATGAAAGAAGATAAACTTTCTGATTTGTCTATGCAGTTGTCGGTTGATGTTTTAAAATTGACAAAACAACTTCGAACTAAGCACGAAACTGTAATTTCTAACCAAATTGGCAGAAGCGCTACAAGCATTTGTGCCAATATTGCAGAGAGCAAATACGGTCATAGTCGCGCTGATTTCATTGCTAAACTTGAGATTGCATTAAAAGAAGCAAACGAAACAGGTAAATGGCTTGAAATGCTTTTGAAAGCCGACTATATTGATGAAGCAACTTATAAGTCTATTGATAAAACTTGCTCAACGATTAGAATTTTATTGATTGCCTCAATCAAAACATCGAAAAGAAATTTGAATAAATAATAGGAGAAGAGAAAATACATGACTTACAAAAAAGCCGTTGTTAGAAGTTTGGGGATTGTGCAATTTTAATTCAATATCCCATATCGAATTAACGCAAGAAGATGAGCATATCGGGATAGAGTTTCAAAATTTTTTATTTGTTTGTTGCAAATTATTGAACACGGGCAGGTGATTTTGTGCTGTTGGAGGGTGTAAACCTCTCAAAAAGTTACGGTGAGAGGCTACTTTTTCAAAACGGCTGCTTTAAAATTGAATCGGGCGATAAAATCGGTTTAATCGGCTCTAACGGTGCAGGAAAAACCACCCTTTTTAAGATTATTTCGGGCGAGGAGTCTCCCGATTCGGGCGGAATTGTAAGGGCTTCCGGCGTCTCGGTCGGTATTCTCCGCCAGCACGCCTGCGAAGGTTCAAAAAAGACTGCTTATGATGAAGCCTTGTCGGTGTTTGAGTCTTTATCTGCCCTTGAAGAGGAACTTTCCAACCTCAACTCCTCTTTGGAGCAGAGCGCCGACCTTGCCGCGATAGAAAAGGCAGATATTCTCCGCCGAAAATTCGAAATTTCGGGCGGGCTTACCTATAAGTCTCGCACCCGTGCCGCCCTTCTCGGCCTCGGCTTTACCGAGCAAGAGTTAACCCTCTCGGTCGAGTGTCTTTCGGGCGGACAGCGTTCAAAAATTGAACTTGCAAAACTTCTTTTGTCGGCACCCGACATCATGCTTCTCGACGAGCCGACAAACCACCTTGACATTGACGCCATCGAATGGCTTGACGGGTTTATCAAACAGTCAAAATCGGCGGCGGTAATAATCTCCCACGACCGATATTTTTTAGACCGAACGGCTACAAAAATTCTCTCAATCGAACACGAAAAACTCTATTCCTACAATGGAAATTATACAAAATACCTCTCCCTCAGAGAGGAACGTGAAGAAGCCATACGCCGAGAATATAATAACACCATGCGCGAGGTTCACAGAATCGAGGGAATTATTGAACAGCAAAAACGCTGGAATCGGGAACGGAACATAAAAACCGCAGAATCAAAGCAAAAACAGATTGACCGACTGCTTGCCGACCTTAAAATTCCCGAATCGGAAAAGCAGAATATGGTCCTCTCCTTTACCGCCGACAAAATGTCCGCAAAGGAGGTTTTGCGGGCAAAAAATCTAACCTGTTCTTTTGAAAACCGTACCCTTTACCGAGATGTTTCGGTAAATATGCAACGGGGCGAAAGGGTTATTTTGCTTGGACGAAACGGATGCGGAAAAACCACCCTTTTAAAGGCTATTCTAAATGCAAATCAGTTCGGTGTCGGTGTTACGGTCGGATATTTTGACCAGCACGGAGACTCTCTCGACCGAAACAATACGGTTTTCGAAGAACTGCGTGACCGCTTCCCCTCTCTCGGCGATACGGCAATACGCTCGGCTCTCGCCCTCTTTATGTTTAAGGGAGAGGAAATTTTCAGGCAGATTAAAACCCTTTCGGGCGGTGAACGGGCACGTGTTGCACTCTGTTCCCTTATGCTTAGGCGGGATAATTTTCTTCTTCTCGATGAGCCGACAAACCACCTTGATTTGGAGTCGAGAGAGATTTTGGAAAATGCCCTTTCCGACTATTCGGGCACCATTTTGGCAGTCTCCCACGACCGATACTTTATAAACCGAATTGCCGATAAAATTCTCTACTTTAAGGGCACCGAACTTTTAACTGCTGAGGGAAATTATGACGACTTTCTCTCTTTAAAAACTGCCCAAAGCGAGCCTGCCGAAATGCCCGAAAAGACGGTCGGTGCGGGCAAGACTGCCTATTTGCAGAAAAAGGCGCAACGGTCGGCTTTGGCAAAACTGAAAGGTCAAATTCTTTCCTGCGAAAAACAAATTTCCCTCCTTGAAGATGGGCTTGCCCAAACCGAAAAGGAACTTTCCGACCCGATAAATGCCTCCGATTATGAAAAAACCGCCCTTCTTTGCGAGCAACTTGACCAAATAAAGGGACAGTTAGCGGAACAACTTGAAAAATGGGAGGCTTTCTCCCTCGAATTAGAAAATTTTAAGGACAATAATTGAAATCGGCATACAAATACGGCAAATACTAAGGTTGTTAAAGATATTTTAGGTTGGTGATTTATTTGAAAAAGTTTATGGACAAGGATTTCCTTTTGGAAACCAAGACCGCACGGCATCTCTATCACAATATTGCAAAGGATATGCCGATTATTGACTACCACTGTCATATCAGCCCCAAAGAAATTTACGAGGACCTTCGTTTTGAGTCGCTCGACCAGGTTTGGCTCGGTGGCAGACAGCCCGACGGCTCCTATTTCGGCGACCATTATAAATGGAGGGTTATGCGCTCTAACGGGGTCCCCGAAGAATATGTCACAGGCGACCGTTCGGGCAAGGAGAGGATTAAAAAATTTGCCGAAGCATTAGAGATGGCTATCGGAAATCCTATGTATCATTGGACCAATATGGAACTTCACCGTTATTTCGGCGAAGAGGGATGGCTGAGTTCCGATAATTCGGAAGAAATTTTTGACCGCTGCAATAAAAAACTTCAAAATGACCCTTCTCTGACCGTCCGCGGTCTTATACGTCAATCAAATGTTAAGATGATAGGCACTACCGACGACCCTATTGACTCACTCGAATGGCATAAGAAGTTGGCAGAGGACGAGACCTTTGATTTTTGCAAGGTTTATCCCTCCTTCCGCCCCGACAGGGCAATAAACATCAACAAAGAGGGATTTGCCGACTACATTAAAAAACTTGCTCACTCGGTCGGAAAAGAAAGCCTTGACACCGCCCGTGAGGTTAAGGAGGCTCTTACCGAGCGACTTGAATTCTTTAAAGAGATGGGTTGCCGCGCCGCCGATCACGGACTTGACTATATTATGTACCGCGAAGGCACCGATGAGGAAGTTGAAGCCATTTATAAAAAGGTTATGTCGGGCGGAGTCTGTACCGTCGAAGAAGCGGAAAAATACCAAACCTCCCTTCTTATTGCACTCGGAAGGGCGTATCACAGCCACAAAATAGTAATGCAACTTCACTATTCCTGCCTAAGAAACAACAACAAAAAGCGTTTTGCCGAGCAAGGGCCCGACACCGGTTATGATATGATTGCCCAAAACACCTGCGGCGGCAACATTGCCCAACTTTTGTCGGCTCTCAACGATACCGACGAGTGTCCCAAGACCATTCTTTACTCCTTAAACCCTGCCGACAATGAGCAGATAGGCACTATTCTCCCCCTTTTCCAGACCGATGAAATCCCCGGAAAAATACAGATGGGCTCGGCTTGGTGGTTTAACGATACTAAATCGGGAATGGAGGAGCAGATGACGGCTCTTGCCAACCTCGGTTTGCTCGGTAACTTTGTGGGAATGCTAACCGACTCCCGTTCTTTTCTCTCCTACGCCCGCCACGATTATTTCCGCAGAATACTCTGCAATCTAATCGGCAAATGGGTCGAAAACGGAGAGTACCCGAATGACCAAAAGGCTCTTCGCCGTATAGTCGAGGGAATCTGCTGTAAAAATGCCGAAAGATATTTTGATATGAAATAAAAACTATACTAAAAATGCTCTTCCGTTTTGGAAGAGCATTTTTTTATATAAGACTTAATATCTTTTCTTTTGGCATATAGCCTACCGCAGTCTCTGAAACTTTTCCGTCTCGCACAACCGCAAGCAAAGGAATACTCGAAACCGAAAATGCCGCCGCAAGTTCGGGCTGGTCGTCAACATTTACCTTGCATACCTTTATATCCTGTCTTTCCTCGGCTATTTCGGCAATTGTCGGAGAAAGCATCTTGCAAGGGCCGCACCAATCGGCATAAAAGTCGATAAGAACGGGCTTTTCCGACCTTATAACCTCTTGCTCAAAAACTTCTTTTGTTAATTTTATTATGCTCATTTTTATTCCTCCTGTTATTTTGACTTGTAGTATAGCATACAGTGGCAAAAGCCTTCAAAATCAGGGTCTGCAATCTGCTCTCTGAACTGCTTGCACATACACTTTGTATCCTCTGTCTGCTCTCTGACGCAGGGGCAGTATCCTCCCGTCCTCTTTAAGCCCTTCTTTACGGTATCGGCTATTTCTTTGTCGGGGTTTAAGGTAATTTTCATTGAAATCATCCCTTCTTTTAAGGTGTTTTTAGTTTGCCCCTTTTTCGGTCAAAATTTTAAAAATTCAAAAAAGGTCGGAAGAACAAAGCCTTATTCCCTGCCGACCATTTTAATTTTATCACTTTTTTATGTCATTTTCAACTGAATTTTTAGGGATTTTGCCCGTTTTGTCTCCCCTTTCGTCCCCGCCCATTTAAAACTGCCGAAGCCGGCGGAAATAAGGAATATAAAGGGTAAAAATTCCCGCAAATAAAAGTATTATGTAAACTATATTCCCAGCCTCAAAAAAAGCAAGCAGAAATTTGCTTAAAAGCGCCCCCGAAAGACTTAAAATTATAGGGACTATCAAGGTTTTAAGGGGATCTATTTTGCAGCCCGTCGCCTTTATGAGTGCAACAAGATTAAGCATACTTGTAAATATGTTGCTGCCATACATAATCGCGATAAATCCCATCTCGCCGAAGAGGGGCAAAAAGGCTAAAACGGTTGCCAGCCTGCCGAGTGAATCAAAAAGCGTGTGCCTAAAAGTGAGGGTCTGACGGTCGAGTGCTTTCAGGAGCGCATCACTGACCGAATCAATATACATAAGCGGCACAAGGGGTGCCAAAAGGCGCACAATTCTGCCGACCGACTGCTCTTTATAAATAAGTTCGCAAAGGGGTTCGGCGGCAAAGAAAAAGCCGACCGCAAAGGGTATTGCCGATATAAAGGTAAGGGCTATACTTTTTTCTGCGGCATATCGTATTCTCCCTTTATGCCCTGCCGCAGATGCCTCGCTTATTTCTGGTATCAGAAGGCTTGTTACCGAGGATATAAGCCCTGCCGGAAATAGCAGCAAAGGCAAAGCCATTCCCTTGACCGAGCCGAAGAAAGAGAGCGCTCCGTCCCGTGTCATTCCTGCTTTAACAAGGTTTAAGGGAACCAACATATTTTCCGCCGTCCGAAGAAAAGAGTTAAGGTATTTGCCCCCCGCAATGGGAGAAACAATTCTTATAATATTTCTGTAAACATTGTAGGGCGGAGTCTTTCTTCCCGTTAGGTTTTTAAGTTTTTTTCGGTCGGCAATAAAGTGCAGAGCAAGGTATAAAAAGGAGGTTGCCTCTGCCAGTGCATCGCCAAACAAAACGGCGGTGCAGGAGGAAGAAACATCTGCGGTATGTGTGTTAAAATAGCCGAAAATGAAGGCTATTCTAACCGCCTGTTCCAATATTTGGGATAGCGAATGAGGAAGTGCCTTCTTCCTTGCAAAAAAGTAGCCCTTAAAGACCGAACTCATACCCATAAAGGGTAAGGAAAGTGACATCATTTTGAGGGGATTTATTGCCCTTTCGTCCGACATTATGTAAACCGCAACATATTTAGAAGAATAGATAACCGCAACCATTGAAAATGCTGCAAAAACAAGGATCAGGAATATGCTTTTAAAGATTATTTGGTCTATTCCCCGCCGACTGCCGAGAATAACCTCCTCAGAGATGAGTCTTGTGACGGCTATGCCTATCCCCGACACCGCAAAAACCGACACAAAGGTATAAACAGAGAAAATCTGCTGATATAGTCCCATACCCTCTGCGCCGATAGTTCTTGATAAAAACACGCGGTATAAAAATCCGAGGAACTTTTCGCAAACGGAAAATACCGTAACTATCATAACTGTCTTAAAAAAATTTCTCAATATTACTTCCCCGAATAAACTTTTTTTCTATATTCTATTA
>JAZNJE010000048.1:0-11131 GCA_045577905.1 Acutalibacteraceae bacterium
TGTCTTCCTAAGACCGCTTGGCCTCCGACTTGGCTTATCTTGAAATAAACGGAGCAAAGGAATAAAAAATATGAGAAGTTTAATTGATATTCTCGACCTTTCAACCTCAGAAATTGACGAACTTATTTTAAAGGCAAACGATATTATAGCAACCCCCGACAAATATGCTCACAAATGTGACGGTAAAAAACTCGCAACCCTTTTCTTTGAGCCCTCGACACGCACCCGTCTTTCCTTTGAGGCGGCTATGTATGAACTTGGCGGAAATGTGCTTGGATTTTCCGAGGCGCAGTCTTCTTCAGCCGCCAAAGGCGAAAGCGTTGCAGATACCGTCAAGGTGGTCGGCTACTATGCAGATATAATTGCAATGCGTCACCCCAAGGAAGGTGCTCCTCTTGTGGCCTCTATGAACACCGATGTTCCTATAATCAATGCCGGTGATGGTGGTCACAATCATCCAACTCAGACACTTACCGACCTTTTAACTATCAGTCGTGAAAAAGGTAGGTTTGACGGTTTAACAGTCGGCTTTTGTGGAGATCTTAAATTCGGAAGAACGGTACATTCTTTAATCGGTGCCCTCTCACGTTATAAAAACATCAAATTTGTCCTTATATCACCGACTGAACTAACAGTACCCGAATATCTTAAAAAAGAAACACTTGAAGCAAAAAACATAGAGTTTGTTGAAACTACCGACCTTGAAAAGTATATGCCCGAACTCGACATTCTTTATATGACCCGAGTACAAAGGGAGCGTTTCTTTAATGAACAAGATTATATAAGATTAAAGGACAGTTACATTTTAACTCCTGAAAAGTTAAATACTGCAAAAGATGACCTTTGCATACTCCATCCCCTGCCCCGTGTTAACGAAATTGCTGTTGCTGTCGATAATGACAAGAGGGCGAAATATTTTGAGCAGGCAAAGAACGGAAAATATATTCGTATGGCGCTAATATTAAAACTTTTGGAGGTTGAGAGCAAATGATTATAAGTCCTATTGAAAACGGAATTGTGCTCGACCACATTACCGCCGGTAAAGGAATGGAACTTTATGAAGCATTAAAGTTGGATAAACTTTCCTGTATGGTTGCGCTGATAACAAATGCCGATAGCCTTAAAATGGGCAAAAAGGATATTATCAAAATCAATGAGGTTATAGATATTGACCTTGACATTGTCGGATACATTGACCCCGGTGTTACGGTAAATATCATATCCGACAGTGTAAACAGAAAGCGTTCAAAGATTGAACCGCCGAGTGAGATTGCAAATATTATACGTTGTAAAAATCCTCGTTGTATTACGACTACCGAGCAGGAACTACCTCATATCTTTAAGTTAACCGACAGAAACAGCCTAATTTATCGTTGTATATACTGCGAGTCAAAAGCAAAATGAATAAAAACATAGCAGCCTGAGTTTTAAAACTCAGGCTGCTTTTACTTAATAAAATTTAGGCACCCTTCTTGGATTCCGGAAAACTGAAACAGCAATTATTTGTCGTGCATTTCATTCATTTCTCTTTGGGCCATTACAAGTTCATAGTAGATGCCGCGACGTGCAAATAGTTCTTCTTGGGTTCCAACCTCTGCTACCTCTCCCTTGTCAAGAACAACCAACCGTGTTGCGTTGCGTAGAGTTGACAGTCTGTGTGCAATAGCAACGGTTGTTCTGTTCTTAGAAAGGTTTGCTAAGGCATCTTGAATTTGCTTTTCGGTTTCGGTATCAAGCGATGCTGTCGCTTCGTCCAAGATAAGAATTTTAGGATTATGCAAGAGGGCTCTTGCAATAGCAATTCTTTGTCTTTCTCCTCCCGATAGTGTAAGACCTTTTTCACCTACTTTTGTATTATAACCATCGGTAAGTCTTGTGATAAAATCGTGGCAACCGGAAAGTTTGGAAACCTTAATTATCTCCTCATAGGAAGCAGAAGGTTTAGCATACGCAATATTTTCATACACCGAGCCTGAAAACAGGAAGGTCTCTTGGAGTACGACCCCCATTTGAGAACGCAGCGATTCCTGTGAAATATTTTTAATATCAATTCCATCAATTAAGATAGAGCCTTCATCCGTATCGTATAATCTCATAATTAGGTTGATAAGGGTTGACTTTCCGACTCCCGAAGAACCAACGAGACCTATAAACTCTCCTTTTTTTATGTCAAGAGAAATGTCTTTCAGAACATCGACACCCTCATCATATCCGAACGTTACATTTTTTAAGGTTATATTTCCTTCAAGTTCGATATCTATCGGGTTTTCGGAATCAATTACCTCTTCGTCTTCGTCTAAAACATCGAAAACCTTTGATGATGCCGTCATAAACAACATAACATGACGTGGAATATGAGCAAATGCTCTAAGAGGAGTATAAAGCATTGAGGCATAGGAAGAGAACTGTGCCATTTCTCCAAGAGTCATGCTTCCGCCCAAAATTTTGTTACCGACATAAAAAAGAATTACAAATTCACCAAAACAAATGAGGTAACGAAGAAGGGGCAATAAAATACTCCAAATACAGTCAGATTGCTCTTGAAGATGCCTTTCGTTGTCGGCAGAAAAAGAAAACCTTTCATTTTCCTTCTTTTCCATACCGAATGCCTTGACGACTCTGATTCCCGAAAAAATATCGTGAAGAATAGAGTTGGTCCGCCCCGCTGCCGATCTGCGCTTGTGGAAAAGGGTTGCCATAAATCTCCAAAAGGCCATAAACGCAATTAGCACAAATGGGGTGGGCAAAACGATCAAGAGAAATAACTTAATATCATAAATAAATATAAATATTCCTACCGCAATAAATACCGCAATCTGCTCCAAAACGCTTGGTAAATAGTTGACTAGAAAACTTTCAACTTGCAACGAATCTCCTGTTACGGTATGAATAAGATCACCGGCTTCGCGCTTTGTTACCTTCCCGACGCTTAACCTTTCGATTTTCTCAAAAAGATTTTTTCTTAATGAGACAACCATTTTATTGCTCGCATGAATAAGAAGGTGGGAACGAAGTGCCGAAAATCCTCTTAAAACCAATTCAACGGCAAGCATTGATAATAAAACAAGTCCAAAAGATGACAGGTTGACCGACGATGGGTTTGAGTTGTTAATATGTTCATCAACTGCTACGCGGTTAAGATACGGCAGTATTAGCCTGCCCCCGCTAACGAGGAGAAACATAACCAAAGACATAATAACAAAAAACTTATAAGGCCATATAAGACCCCAAACTCTCTTTAAAAGCATTCGTTTCCCGGAGCAGTGTTTGCATACGGCGTTACCTTTTTGATGCGGTCGTCCGCACTTGGGACATTGGTTATCCTCGCTATGTTTTACCGCTTTATCTGATAAAATCGCATTTAACTTCTTTACGGCCTTTACAATATCCGATTTATTTACATTATCACTGCGGCACAAAAGCATTTCGTTACCGTCCTTCTTTTGAAGGAAAAGATTTATACAACCTACACCGTTTACAACTCTAAGAGAGGAAATTTCATCAAAATTGATGCTTTGTGCAACTTGCTTATCAATATAAACCCTTAAACAATTTTCGGTATAGGAAACATGACCGTCACATAGAAGTGTCGGACAGTCAATTGACAGATTAAACCTAAAACCTCTGTTTTCTCCCTTTTCTAACGGAAACGGGGCGGTTTTACGTCTGTTTTTCCTAGTACGTAATAAAAGTTTCATTATAAATATAGTTCAATCCTTTTACGGCTCTTTTTATCCAACGCGGAAATGCTTTCAATTACAAATCTGTTTGTATCAACATCAAAAAGTATAAGTTTATCGGCTCCTGCCTTAACTATGCTTTTATATGTGTCCTGCATTGTAAACTCAACATTTCTGCCGTCGGAAAGGATAACCTTCCAATAAGAAAACCCATATCTCTCCTTTAAGGAAATTATAGATTTAACCGTTGGCTCATAGTAATATCTTAAAAGAGCAGTCTCCAACAAGGCTTTGTCGTCACCAAATTCAGCAATATCATAAACAATTCCAATTTCATTTTGGTCGGCATCTAAAACAGAAATATACTCCCACAACAGTTCATAAGGAAAAGTTCTTTTGAGTGTAATCTTATCATAGGTGTTTTCATTGCCGCCAAGCGAAACCGTTACCGACAAGAAACCGTTACTATCTATAAATTTTGAGTTTTCGGGGGTAAGCCGTGTTACCTCTGCCGAACTTGCTACTATCCTTTTTTTGGCTTGCCGCATAGTTATATATCACTCCTATTCTAAGATTTATTCAATAATTCCTGCATCCATCATTGCTTTTGTTTGCATTGTAAACAACCTGTTGTAAACGCCGTTTTCTATTTTTAAAAGAGATGAATGGGTACCTCTTTCGACAACACGTCCGTGCTCAATTACAATTAGTTCGTCAACATCGCGCAGTGTAGAAAGCCTGTGAGCTATCATAATAGTTGTCTTATTGCGGGTAAGGTTAGTAAGGGCGTTTTGAATAGTACGTTCAGTTTTAGTGTCCATTGCGGCGGTTGCTTCATCAAGTATAAGGATTTTAGGGTTACGAAGAATTGCCCTTGCAATGGAAATTCTTTGCCTCTCGCCTCCCGAAAGTTCGTGAAATCCCAATCCTATTTTTGTGTTATATGCATCAGGAAGTTTCATTATAAAATCGTGTGCTCCTGCACATTTTGAAGCCTTAATAACCTCTTCATAGGTAGCATTTGGACAGGCATAGCGAATATTATCAAGTATTGAACCGATAAAAAGATAGGTCTCCTGAGACACAATGGCTACATTATCATATAAGGTTTTAAACGAAAGGTCTCTTACGTTTACACCATCTATAAAGATGCTACCCTCATCAGCATCGTAAAGTCGAATTATTAAATTGGCTATGGTGCTCTTTCCTGCACCGGTATGGCCAACAATTCCCAAACTTTTTCCGGCACCAAGGACAAAACTTACATTGTCGATTACTTTGCGGTGTTTGGTGTACCCGAAATCGACATTTCTAAACTCAATTTCTCCCCTAATATTCTCCAGTTGTACGGCGTTTTCCCTTTCGGTAATTTCAGGCTCGGTGTCGTAAATTTCAAACAATCGTTGGAGTGCATTCGCACAGGACGATGTATGGTTGACCATATGTGAAAAGAACAGCAACGGATTGTATATCATGTTGATAAATGCTGTAAAAGTAATGAGTTCGCCATAACTAAGTTTACCCTTCATAACCATATAACCACCGAGACCAAGGCAAAGAATATTGCCTATATGAAGAACATAACTAACGGCGGGAGATGTATAATTGTTAAATAGCGACAACCTCTTACTGCTAAATGAAACAAAACGATTTGCTTTATTAAAACG
Organism: Acutalibacteraceae bacterium; assembly: GCA_045577905.1. Lineage (GTDB taxonomy): Bacteria > Bacillota > Clostridia > Oscillospirales > Acutalibacteraceae > SFWF01. The sequence continues at coordinate 5,348 of JAZNJE010000048.1, forward strand.
CTCTGCTTCTTTTTCTTCCTTGGCAAACGCCTTAACAACCCTTATACCGCCGATTACATCGGAAAGGCCCGAAGACATATTACGTGTGGCCGAATATTTAACCGCGTTTAGTTTTTTAGAAGTTCCGTAGGTTTTTCTTATTAAATAGAAGAAAATCGGAACGGTCGAAAGGGTTATAAGTGCGAGCCAAGGGCTCATAGCAACAAGAATTGCAATAAGTATAGCAATCTGAATGATATTTATTAAAAAATATGGAACTATATCACAGAAAAAGGAGTAAATCGTATTCGAATCATCATTTACCTGGGTCATAAGTCCACCCGTTTGTCGGGCAGAAAAGAAACTCATTGAAAGTTTTTCAATAGAAGAAAATATTGTCTTTTTTAGGTCAAACACAACCTTTGCGGATATCTTTGTTGAAATATATCCGTTAATCATATCTGCTATTTGAGAAAGAGCCTGAACTGCCGCAACTATAAGCACCGCGACTGTTACTTCACCGAAAAGACTTCCGCCCTCGGACAAAACATTATCAAGGAAGAAGCCCTTCGAAAAATACGGCACTGCAATGGCGGTCGCAGTAAGTAAAATCAAGGACAAAAAAAGAATAACGATTTCTCTGCTATACTTTTTGAGGAATACCGAAAAACGTCGAAAAAGTTTGCCCTTTTCCATACAACGGGGGCAAACTTTTCTGTTTTTATCGGGATAACGCATTTTGCACTTGGGACAGCAACGAAATTCAGGTTCGTCCTCCTCATCAAGGGTAAAATGAACGGAGGATATTTCCCCCTTTTTTAATCTCATAAAATACTTAGCAAAAAGGACCGCGGAGGCTTTGCAAAAATTTGAAAAAGAGGAAAGTAAAATATACTGGTTTTGGGGTGTTACTGCAACGAGCCGAGCGGTTGAAAGCATTTCATCAACCTCAACACGAGCAATTTCATTAACCGGATATGAATTAAACCCAGTTAACACAAAATCACAAAGCCCGTCTTCTTTTAACCCGACAACAGACAGTCTCTCAAAACCCGAAAGGATATAGAGACTATCTTCGGTTAGAACCGCGTAACAATCGGCATAATTAAAACTGTTATCACGGTCAAAATAAACCGTTAGCAGAATGCCTTCGGCGTTTACGCCTTCGTCCGCCAAAATTGATAAAATGTATGGAGGCATCTTGCCAAAACTTTTCATAAGCCCTACTCCTTTCGCATTATTTTGAGATTTGTAGAAATTTATAGTTTAAAATAATTCACGGCAGACTCAAACATCTTCATATCATAATTTCCGGGAACGTTTTTATAGAGTCCTTCATTATACCGCTCGGAGTGGCCCATCTTACCGAAAACTCTGCCGTCGGGCGATAAAATACCCTCAATCGCAGCAACAGAATCGTTGGGATTGAAATGAATATCAGATGTAGGCTTGCCCGAAAGGTCAACATACTGAGTTGCGATTTGGCCGTTTTCAGCAAGACGCTTTACGGTCTGCTCATCGGCCAGGAATTTACCTTCGCCATGCGAAATAGCAACATCATAAATGTCGCCAACATTACACGCGGAAAGCCACGGCGATTTTGTAGAGGCTATTCTCGTTCTAACAATTCTCGACTGATGGCGGCCGATTGTATTAAAAGTCAAGGTGGGACAAGTATCATCGGTATCAATAATTTCTCCGAAAGGAACAAGACCTAACTTGATTATTGCCTGAAATCCGTTACAGATACCGCACATAAGACCGTCTCTGTTCTTTAAAAGTTCATTAGTTTGTTCCTTTACCGCACCGTTTCTGAAAAATGCAGTAATAAACTTACCTGAACCGTCGGGCTCATCTCCGCCCGAAAATCCGCCCGGAATAAATACCATTTGAGCAGTTTGAAGTTTCTTTGCAAAATACTCAACCGATTCGGCTATACCCTTTGCGGTCAGGTTCTTAATAACAATAATTTCAGGATCTGCTCCCGCCCTTGCCATTGCTTTTGCACTGTCAAACTCACAGTTTGTACCCGGGAATACGGGAATTAAAACCTTCGGTTTGGCCGATTTTATAGCAGGAACGAGAATACTCTTTTCACTGCAAGAAAAGGCAGGTATTTCTCTCTCCTTTTGAGCAATATTGCAAGAATAAACAGGCTCCAACTTGTTTTCATAGGTATCAAGGAGGACGTCCATGTCAACCGCAGAATCCTTATAAAGTATAACATTATCGGAAAGGGTAACTCCTATGAGCGTACCAACCTCCGTATCGTCGGCAATTTCGAGGATAAACGCACCGTAATTGTATCCAAAAATTTCCTTCATTGATACAGAACCGTCAAAAGCAAAACCGATATTATTGCCGAAGCCCATCTTCATTACACCTTCGGCAATACCGCCGAAAGTGGGGGTATAAGCGGCAACGCACCTGCCCTCTTTTATCAAACCGTGAACGGTGTCAAATACCTTTAAGAGTGACTCGGTTACGGGCAGACCGTTCTCGTCATAGTCGGGTTTTACAATGAAAACCTTATGATTTGCCGCCTTAAATTCAGGCGAAATTATATTTTTAATATTTTCGGTTGTGACCGCAAAGGAAACAAGCGTCGGAGGAACGTCGAGGTCCTCAAAAGAACCAGACATCGAATCCTTACCGCCAATTGCGGCAATACCGAGTTCAATCTGTGCCTTGAAAGCACCGAGAAGTGCCGCAAAAGGCTTGCCCCAGCGCTCCGCATCACGGCGAGGTCTTTCAAAATACTCTTGGAAGGTCAAATAAACATCATTAAACTTTGCGCCCGTTGCAATGAGTTTTGAAACTGACTCTACAACCGCAAGATAAGCACTATGGAAAGGACTCTTTTCAGCAATATAGGGATTATAGCCCCAAGACATCAGAGAACAGGTATTTGTATCCTTCTTCTCGACCGAAACTTTATGAACCATTGCCTGTATCGGAGTCTGTTGATTCTTACCGCCAAAGGGCATAAGTACAGTTCCTGCTCCGATGGTCGAATCAAACCGCTCAGAAAGACCTCGCTTAGAACATACGTTAAGGTCTCCTGCAAGGTTAATATACTCGTCTATGAAACTGTCTCCGACAACCTTTTCAAACGTTTCCGGCTTGGTTGCAGTAACATCGATTGACTTTGGTGCACCGTTAGAATTCAAAAACTCACGGCTAATATCGCATATCGCCTTGCCGTTCCAATTCATAACAAGACGAGGTTCATCCTGAACGCGGGCTACAACGGTCGCTTCAAGGTTTTCCTTTTCGGCAAGTGTCTTAAAGGCATCAACGTCCTTAGCCTCTACAACAACCGCCATTCTCTCCTGGGATTCACTGATAGCAAGTTCGGTTCCGTCAAGTCCTTCATATTTCTTAGGAACAGCGTTCAGGTCAATTACAAGACCGTCTGCAAGTTCTCCGACCGCAACCGAGACACCGCCTGCACCAAAATCGTTACAGCGTTTAATAAGTCTTGAAGCCTCGGGATTTCTGAACAATCTTTGAAGTTTTCTTTCCTCAGGCGCATTACCCTTTTGAACCTCTGCGCCACAGGTTTCAAGAGAATCCAATGTGTGAGATTTGGAAGAGCCTGTTGCACCACCGCAACCGTCTCTGCCTGTTCTTCCACCGAGAAGTATAACAATATCGCCGTCTTCGGGACATTCCCTGCGTACATTATCGGCAGGAGCAGCCGCAATAACTGCACCGATTTCCATTCTCTTTGCGGCATAGCCGTCATGATAGAGTTCATCTACCTGACCTGTTGCAAGTCCAATCTGGTTACCGTAAGAAGAATAGCCTGCGGCAGCAGTTGTAACGATTTTTCTTTGAGGTAATTTTCCCGCCAAAGTCTCTTTAATGGGCTTTAAGGGATCTGCCGCACCAGTCACACGCATTGCGGCATAGACATAACTTCTGCCCGAAAGCGGGTCACGGATAGCACCGCCTATACAGGTAGCAGCACCGCCAAAAGGCTCAATTTCGGTGGGGTGGTTATGGGTTTCGTTCTTAAAGAGTAATAGCCAGTCTTCCTCTTTGCCCTCGACATCTACCTTGATTTTGACCGTACAAGCATTGATTTCTTCCGACTCATCCAGTTTATCAAGACCACCTTGGCTTCTTATATATTTGGCTGCAAGAGTACCAATGTCCATAAGGGTAACCGGCTTTGTTCTTCCGAGTTTTTTACGAACATCAATATATTCATCAAAGGTCTTTTGTGTGAGGGGGTCGTTAAACTTCACATCAATGATTTGCGTATTAAAGGTAGTATGACGGCAATGGTCAGACCAATAAGTATCTATCATTCTTATTTCGGTAATTGTAGGATTTCTGTTTTCGTTCTTAAAATAATCCTGGCAGAACTTAATGTCATCATTATCCATCGCAAGACCGTATTTATTAACAAAATCTTCAAGACCTTTTTTATCTAAATCTAAAAATCCGTCAATGGTTGCAACCGAGGTGGGAATATCATATTCAGTAACTAATGTATCACATAATTCGAGTGATGCTTCCCTACTCTCAACGGGGTTGATAACATACTTTTTAACTGCGGCAATATCTTCTTCGGTAAGATTTCCATAAAGAATATAAACCTTTGCGGTACGAACGAGTGGACGCTCCCCCTGACTGATAATCTGAATACACTGGGCGGCAGAATCTGCTCTCTGGTCAAACTGACCCGGCAGATATTCGGTTGCGAAAACAACAGCACCCTCTGTGTCCTTTAAATCGTATGTAACAATATCAAGTTGAGGTTCGCTAAACACGGTTTTAACCGAATAATCAAAAAGTTCTTTCTCGATATTTTCAACATCATATCTATTTAGCAGTCTTAAATTATCCAAGTTTTTTATTTGGAGGAATGTACGAATATCGGACAAAAGAGACGCCGCTTCGTTAGCAAGTTCTAATTTTTTCTCAACATAAACTCTATAAACCATTTTTCTCTCCTTAATTTAAAGCCTTTAACGCTCTTTGTCCAATGTCATGACGGTAAAAAGCATTATCAAAGGAAACCTTTTCTACTCCCTTGTACGCTTTATCTATCGCATCTTTCAAATTATCGGCGGTAGCAACAACGCCGAGCACTCTGCCACCCGAAGTAACTACCTTTGAATCTTTAAGTTTTGCACCTGCAACGTAAACCTCTGCATCGCAGTCATCGGCAATTTTAATCTCAAAGCCTGCCTCATACTTTTCGGGATAACCGTTAGATGCCATAACGACGCAACACGCCGCTCCGTTTGAGAACTTAACCTCAACCTCCGACAGTCTTTCATCCGAAACCGCCTTCATAATTTCAAAAAGGTCACTTTCCAGCAGAGGTAAAACAACCTGCGTTTCGGGGTCGCCGAAACGGCAGTTATACTCAATGACCTTGGGTCCGTTCGGGGTGAGCATAAGTCCGAAATACAGGCACCCTTTAAAGGTTCTGCCTTCATTATTCATAGCCTTCATTGTGGGGAGAAAAATGTCCCTCATACAAATATCGGCAATCTCGTCAGTGTAATAAGGATTGGGAGCAATTGTTCCCATACCGCCCGTATTGAGTCCTTCGTCGTTATCGTGAGCCCTCTTGTGGTCCATTGAGGAAACCATCGGCACAAGTGTCTTGCCATCTGTAAAGGAAAGCACCGAAACTTCGGGGCCGGTTAAGAACTCCTCGATTACAATATTGCTTCCGCTTTCGCCGAAAACCTTATCTTCCATAATAGAGCGAACAGCGGCAAAGGCCTCTTCCCTTGTAAAGCAAATGAGCACTCCCTTGCCAAGAGCAAGTCCATCAGCCTT
>JAZNJE010000049.1:0-2400 GCA_045577905.1 Acutalibacteraceae bacterium
CTACACGGTGACCGATAGCAGAAATTTCGGAAATATCCTCAATAACCTTGCCCTCTCCCTCAGTAAGGGCCGAGATGACCGCCTCAAATGCTTCAACATGAGTAGGCATTGCAATGGCTTTCGCAACTTTCAAGTCTCCAACCTTGTGTTCAATGTTACTTGTCTCGGGCACGCCGATACGGTCGCAAATTCCTTTTGCAATCAGTTTCTCGCCATTCATATCAATTAACTGGTATTTGAGCGAAGAACTTCCTGCGTTAATAACCAATATTTTCATAAAAAACTCCTATCCGCCAAAGGCAATTTTTGTTGTTATGTTTGTCGGAATATGGTATAATACAACCGACCAATATATAATACTTTATTTTCCAAGATTTTTCAAGAGTTTTTAGAAAGAAAGTGACAAAATGAGTGTTGCAGGTATCGTTGCAGAGTTTAACCCCCTTCATAACGGACATAAATACCTTATTGACTGCGCCAAAAGCGACGGACACGATGTTTTTTGTGTCATTTCGAGTAATTTTGTTCAAAGAGGAGACTCTGCGATTATTGATAAATTTCAAAGAGCAAAACAAGCGCTCCTTTCGGGCGCAGATTTGATTGCCGAACTCCCCTGCCCATGGTCTATGTCAACTGCTCAAAATTTTGCCTACGGTGCCGTTTCCCAGTTGAATGCACTAGGTGTCGATATTCTTTATTTTGGAAGTGAAACAGGAAATACGGCACTGTTAGAACATATTGCAGATATATTATCTTCAAAAGACTTTTGTGATAGACTAAAATACAATTTAAAAAGCGGTAAAACATTTGCCGCTATCAGAGAAGAATTACTTTTGAAATTTGAACCTTTTGCTTCGGGAATCCTGAAAAACCCAAACGATACCCTTGCGATTGAATACATTTGTGCTGCAAAAATCATCAATAAAAGGATAAAATTTAAAGCAATTAAGCGGATAGGTGCCCTTCACAATGACAATGTAGAAAGTGACTTATACTCCTCTGCATCGTTGATAAGAGAGCATCTGCTTTCGGGTGATTTTCAGTACTCAAAGAGGTATATGCCCAAAGAGGCGGCAACAATTATAGCCGACTGCGATTTATCCGATATTAACAGACTTGAACTTTCTATTCTTGCAAAACTTAGGTCCCTGTCAATCGATGATTTAAGAATGCTGCCCGATATTAGTGAGGGCATAGAAAATCTTTTATATTCGTCAATTAAAACAGCATCATCGCTAAATGAACTATATTCGCTTATTAAATCAAAGAGATATACGCACGCTAGGATACGGCGGCTTGTTCTGTCTGCTTTTTTGGGAATTGATAACTCATTTTTCAAAAAGGAACCTCCCTACGTCAGAATCCTAGGCTTTAAGGGTAACGCCATAGCAAATCTGCCAATTGAATGGACAAAGCCCATAGTTACTCGCATATCCGAAATCAAAGAACTCGATAATTTCTCACAAAAGGTCTTTGAGACAGAATGCCGAGCAACCGACCTCTATTCCCTTTCATTCATTGAAATTAAAAACAGCGGTGCCGAATTAACAACACCGCTTGTTAAGATTTAATCATTATAATAATTGTAAATATTTTGGGCGGTTTTTTCTGGAATTCCGCAAGAGGTCAGTTCCTCTACCGATGCTTGCTTAATTTTGGACACAGTTTTAAACCTTTTTAACAATTTCTTGACAGAAGCGACACCAACACCCTTAATGTTCAATAATTCCATTTTGAGAGTTGACATTTTTCTTCTTTGTCTATGATAGCCTATCGCGGATCTGTGAACCTCATCTTGAATGGCAGTAACTAACGTGAAGGACTCACGCGTTTGCTTCAACGCAATATCCTCATTTGGTGTACACAGATGGCTTGTTCTGTGCTTGTTGTCTTTAACCATTCCAAACAAAGGAATATCAAGTGAACGCGCCTTCAAAACAGGTAAAACCGCAGATATTTGTCCCCTGCCGCCGTCAAGTAGTATAAGGTCTGGCAGAACTTTAAAACTTTCATCTTTTCCCTCAATATACTCGTCAAATCTTCGTCTTAACACCTCATTCATTGAGCGAAAATCATCCTGTCCTTCAAATGACTTTATTTTGAATCTACGGTAGAGTGATTTTTCAGGTCTTCCGTTAATAAACACTATCATTGAGGCAACATTATCGCTTCCTGCGGTATTAGATATATCATATGACTCTATACGTTCGGGAGCCTTCTTTATTCCAAGCAATGCTGAGAGTTCATTTAGCGCGGACATCTCCCGTCCGCTGCGCTCGGTTCTTTTTGCAAGCGCTTCATTGGCATTGGATAGGCACATATCTACAAGACTCTTTTGTTGACCTATTTGCGGAACACTTATTTTAACCTTTTTTCCTAAAACAGATGTGAACAGTTGTT
>JAZNJE010000050.1:0-14884 GCA_045577905.1 Acutalibacteraceae bacterium
CCTCATCCATTATATTTTTTTGTGTTACAAGGTAAATCTTCCTACCCTTTTCTATTGCCGCATTAAGGGCGTTTACACTTCTTTTTCTGCCGACTTCAAAATGAAGACTGACCGAAGGAAAACAGCAAAGCCCCCTTAAAGGCAATACGGGCAAATAAGAAACATTGCTTTCTATATTCTGCATTTTTATCTCCAAACAAGAATTATATTTTGAAATGATATTATAACATAAATTTTCTCAATATTCAACAAAAACAGACCAAATATTGTTAAAAGAAAATATTGTAAAATATGGAACATTTTGATATAATAAATATATATTAAAATTTGAGGTGATTGGATGTTTAAAAAATACGGTTTACCAAGCATAATTACGGTTGTTTTTGGTGCAATCTACTACTATTTTGCTCTGCCCGTAATCAACTTTAAGTCCTCCTCTTTTTGGGGCTTTTTGATTGTGCTGGCAGTTGTTTTTTTCCTTTCAAAGGGCCTTGTCGGAAAGACATTATCTATTTCGGCCTTTTTTAACAATTCAACCAAGGAAAAAGGCAAAATTCAGTTTTTGGGAGAAGAAAAAAACGCAAAAAACAAGAAAATCATAAAACGTGTGATTCTTATTTCCGCCGCTTTTTTGGCGGTTGCATTTATTATTATTTTTGTAACCTCCTCTAAACTTTTCCATGCCGATAAATACCAGAAAATGCTATCAGTCAACCTTTCCAGTTTTAATGAGGATATTGCCGAACTTCCTCTTTCGCAAATTCCGGTTGTTGACCGCGACACGGCAGAGCGCCTCGGAAGCCGTAAAATCGGCGAGGTTGTTGAACTTGTTTCGCAGTTCGATGTAACATCCTACTACACCCAGATTAACTATCGAAATACTCCGGTCAGGGTCTCCCCCTTACAGTATGCCGATATTATCAAGTGGTTTACTAATAAGGATGAGGGCGTTCCCTATTATGTTAAAATAGATATGGCAACACAGGATACCGAACTTGTCAAGTTAGACCAAGGTATGAAATACGCCCCCTGTGAGTATTTTTCGAGAGACCTTACCCGCCACATAAGATTTGCTTATCCCACCAAGATGGTTGACTCGGTTTCCTTTGAAATCGACGATAACAAGACACCCTATTGGATTGTTTCCTGCTATGACTACACCATAGGCATCCTCGGCGGATATGACATTACCTCCATCATTATGGTTAACGCTGTTACGGGAGAAATGAAGGACTATGACGTAAGTGAGGTTCCGCAATGGGTTGACTGTGTTTACACTGCAAAGGTTGCTCTCAATCAGGCAAATTATTGGGGAGCATACAAAAACGGATATTGGAATTCTATCATCTCTCAAAAGGGTGTTGTAAAGACTACCGACGGTTACAATTACCTTGCCATCAATGATGACATCTGGGTTTACACTGGCGTTACCTCGGTTGTGGCAGATGAATCCAACATCGGATTCCTGCTTGTAAACCTTCGCACCAAAGAAGCGAAACAGTATGAAATTAACGGTGCAGAAGAATATTCGGCTATGGAATCGGCAGAGGGTAAAATTCAGGAAAAGGGTTATACGGCAACCTTCCCGATACTCGTAAACATTGCCGACACTCCATCATATTTTATCAGTCTCAAAGACAGTGCCGGGCTTGTTAAAGCATACTCCTTCGTTTCGGTCTCTAACTATCAAATAGTCGGAGTTGCCGACACCCTTAAAGATGCCGAAGCCGAGTACCGACGGCTTTTGAGCGAAGCAGGAAAACTTAACAATACCGATAAACCCGATGACGAGGTCACTTATATAGACGGTAATGTTACGGATATTTCATCTGCCGTTATTGACGGAAACACCTGTTACTTTATTAAACTTGAAGCCAATGACAAGATATTTATTGCAGACGTTTCTCTTTGGAACGAGCTTCCATTCATAAAGGTTGGCGACAGTATTACAATTTCTTATGTCGAAAATGACGGCGATATAACAGTCACTAAGGTAGAGTGGCTCGTTTTCGAAAACGAGGCTACAGAATAAAACATTTCAGCACTCAATCTCGGTTGGGTGCTGAAATTTTAAGGGGTAGATTATGAAAACAAAACTTTCAGGCAAATTTTGGTTTGCTCTTACAATTTTCAGCCTTATAGGTCAGGTGGCTTGGGTTGTTGAAAATATGTATTTCAATGTTTTTATCTACAAAATGTTCAATGCTTCGGCTTCGGACATCGCTCTTATGGTTGCCGCCTCAGCAATTGCGGCAACCCTTACCACCGTTTTTATGGGGGCACTTGCAGATAAAATAGGCAAAAGAAAGATATTTATTTCGGCAGGATATATGCTTTGGGGTGTTTCGATTTTAGCCTTTGCTTTTATCAAAATCGATACAATAAACGCTCTTTTTCCCGCAGTTGTATCGGCCGCATCGGTCGGAGTCAGCCTTGTTATTATACTTGACTGCGTTATGACCTTTTTCGGCTCAACCGCAAATGATGCCGCCTTTAATGCTTGGGTTACCGATTCGACTGACTCTACCAACCGTGGTGCGGTTGAGGGTATAAACTCAATGATGCCACTCGTTGCAATACTGGTTGTTTTCGGCGGCTTTATGTTCTTTGACCTTGATAAAAGCATAAGTTGGACTGTCATTTTTATCATTATCGGTGCAGTCGTTTTTCTTATCGGAATTCTCGGGTGCTTTATAATTAAAGAGCCAAAGGTTAGCCCGTCGGACACAGGTTATCTGACAAATATATTTTACGGTTTTAGGCCCTCCACCCTTAAAGCCAATCCCTTTCTTTATCTTGCTCTCGGTCTTTTCATAGTTTTTAATACATCAATACAGATTTTTATGCCATATCTTATTATCTATTATGAAAAAACGCTTAAAATGACAGATTATGTTATCATTATGGCACCCGCAATTGTTCTTGCTGCCCTTTTTACCGCATTTTGGGGCAAGTTTTACGACAAAAAAGGCTTTAAAACTTCGGTTCTTTGTTCCCTATTGCTTTTAGTTACGGGATATTTGATTCTCTACTTTACAAGGTCGAAACTTCCCGTATTTGTCGGCTCGCTACTTATGATGTGCGGATATCTTTCGGGGATGGCGGTTTTCGGTGCCTTGATTCGCGACAAAACCCCCGAAGGTAAGGCAGGAAGGCTTCAAGGCATACGTATTTTTTCACAGGTTTTAATTCCCGGTGTAGTCGGTCCCGCCATTGGTAAAGAGGTTCTTTCCAATGCCGATACCGTTACTAATTCAGACGGAACAGTCTCTTTTTTACCCAATGAAAACATCTTTCTCGCGGCACTTGTTGCGGCAGCAGTACTTATTCCTCTGATTCTTGTTTTCTTTAAAAAGAAAACTCCGCCGACAGAAAAACTCTACACACCGTTTGAAAAAGATATGGGTGAGATTCCGTGGGAAGAATACCCCCGCCCAACACTTAAAAGAGACTCCTTTTTAAATCTTAACGGAAGGTGGACCTTTACCCTTAAAAAAGCATCAGGTCAAGACCTTAAAACAGAAATATTGGTGCCCTTTCCTCCGGAATCTCGGTTATCGGGTGTTGAGTGTCAAATCGGCAAAAAAGATATTATGCTCTATGAGAGAAGTTTTAATATCCCCGAAGACTTTTTAAAAAACAAGACCGTTCTTCACTTCGGTGCGGTTGACCAAACCTGTACAGTATATATTAACGGTCAAAAAATCGGTTCACATGAAGGCGGATACCTCCCATTTTCCTTTGATATTACCCTCTTTGTAAGAAAAGGTGAAAACAACCTGTCGGTGGAGGTTTCAGACCCCCTTTCATTTGAACTCCCCTACGGCAAGCAGTCCAAAAATCGAGGCGGAATGTGGTACACCCCGACAAGCGGTATTGTGGGTACCGTTTGGTGTGAGAGCCTGCCTTGGGGTTATATTGAAGATATAAAAATTACCCCCCTTTCGGAAAAGGTTAAAATAGAGGTAACCTCCGAGTGCGAAAAGCAAAAATTGCTTTTTGAGGGAAAAGAATATGCGTTTTCGAAGGTCATCGAAATTGCCCCCGAAAACCCCGAATTTTGGACCCCTGAAAACCCTAAACTCTATGATTTTGCCCTCATTTCGGGCGAAGATAAGGTGCAAAGTTATTTTGCCCTTCGCCACATTGAAATTAAAGACAATAAGATACTTATAAATGGGGCACCGACCTTTTTCCACGGACTTTTGGACCAAGGCTTTTTCCCTGACGGAATCTATCTTCCCGCCACGCCTGAGGGCTTTAAAAACGATATCCTCAAAATGAAAGAACTCGGTTTTAATATGCTTCGCAAACACATTAAAATCGAGCCCGACATATTCTATTATTATTGCGATAAATACGGAATGTTTGTCTTTCAGGACCTCGTAAACAGCGGAAAATACAGTTTTCTTATAGACACTGCCCTGCCGACTCTCGGTCTTAAAAAAGGAATTTCTCACAAGGCATCGAAAAAGCGCCGCGAAGCCTTTGAAAAGACCTCTGAGGAAACCGTTTCTCTTCTTTATAATCATCCCTCTGTTGTTTATTACACACTCTTTAACGAGGGTTGGGGTCAGTATGATGCGATAAGGCTGTACCGCAAAATGAAGCAGTTTGATTCTGGGAAAGTCTGGGATGCCACATCGGGTTGGTTTTGGACAAAGGAGAGCGACGTACTTTCTGAACACGTTTATTTTAAGCCCCTAAATCTTAAAAACGACGGCAGACCGCTTGTTCTTTCGGAATTCGGCGGTTACTCATATAAGGCAGAGGGACACGTCTTTAACAGATTTAAAACCTACGGATATAAATTCTATAAAGATATTAATGAATTTCAAAAAGGACTATTATCCCTTTATAACGAACAGGTTATTCCGATGATAGAAAAGGAAAATCTCTGCGCCACAGTTTACACCCAGGTCAGCGACGTTGAGGACGAAACAAACGGACTTTTCACTTATGACAGGCAATTTTTAAAGGTTGACACCAAGGAAATGAAAGCCTTGTCCGAAAAAATATATAAAGCATATAAATAAGCAAAAAAGGTGTTGGAAAATCCAACACCTTTTATCTTTTAAATAATCTTATGCCGCAACCTTTTTGTCCTTTGTAATCATCTTAATAATGAAGAGGGTTGCAACGGTAAGAACAATCGCAATCGCAAGTGATATGTAAACGTTCTGAACAAAACCTGCAACTACGTAGGAAACGAAAGATATTGCCGCAACTGTAATTGCGTAGGGCAGCTGGGTTGATACGTGGTTAATGTGGTTGCACTGTGCACCCGCAGATGACATAATGGTTGTATCCGAAATGGGTGAGCAATGGTCTCCGCAAACCGCACCTGCAAGGCAGGCAGACATACTCATAACGCCGAGTACGCTTCCAACGGGGAAGATTGCAAGAACGATCGGGATAAGAATACCGAAGGTTCCCCAAGAAGTTCCCGTTGCGAATGCGATAAAGCAAGCAACAAGGAAGATAATAGCGGGCAGGAAGTTGTTAAGTCCGCTGACGTTAGCGAGAGTAGCCTCAACAAAGCTTGAAGAATCAAGAAGGCTTGTCATATTCTTAAGAGAGGTTGCCATGGTAAGGATGAGTATTGCGGGCACCATTGCGATAAAGCCCTTGGGAATACACTCCATCGCTTCCTTAACAGTAACAAGACGTCTTGCTACAAAGTAAATTATAACAAATATAAGCGCTACAAGGCCGCCCCAGGGAAGACCTACTGTTGCATCTGTGTTAGAGAAAGCATCAACAAAGCCAAGGGAAGCGTCGTAATTAGCAGAAGCAAATACCCACTCCTCGCCCATGCATCTACCAACATAGAAGAGAGAGTAAACACAAACAGCGATAAGAACGATAATGGGAAGAATGAGGTCCACAACCTTTGCTCTGTTTGTAGAAGAGGCTTCCTCATCGTTTCCGCCTATGCTTCCGCCAAAGGTGAAGAGGTCGCCGTTTTCAGCATTTCTCTCGTGAAGTTTCATCGGGCCGTAGTCAAACTTCATAAGGGTGAGAGCGATAATGAAAACAAAGGTCATAAGAGAATAGAAGTTGTAAGGAATTGCCTTAACGAATAGGGATATTCCCTGTCCGTCGGGAGCATAACCCGAAACAGCAGCCGCCCAAGAAGAGATAGGCGCTATCATACAAACAGGAGCAGCGGTAGCGTCGATAAGATAGGAAAGCTTTGCTCTGGAAATCTTTGCCTTATCGGTTACAGGACGCATAACGGCACCAACTGTGAGGCAGTTAAAATAGTCGTCAATAAATATAAGTATGCCAAACGCAAAGGTTGCAAGGGCGGCCCCTACCTTTGTCTTAACGTGCTTTGCAGCCCAAGTACCGAATGCCTGAGAACCACCGGCCTTATTGAGAAGAGCAACGATAACTCCGAGCAATACAAGGAAAATAAAGATTCCCGCACTACCAGAAACAGCAGAGATAAAGCCGTCGCTTACCATTGAGTCAACGGTATATATGGGGTTGAATCCGGTCGAAAGCAAACCGCCAACAAGAATACCTACGAAAAGGGATGAGTAAACTTCTTTTGTAAGAAGTGCAAGACCGATAGCAACTACCGGCGGGAAGAGTGACCAAAGCGTTCCAACGGGACTTTTGATGCTGCCTGTAAAAGCACAAAGCACACCAAATCCGACAACGAAAGCAATGATCAGCAGTTTAGGGATAAGTTTTTTTACTGTCATTTTTAATTTCCTCCGTAAAAAATAATCACGATAACGTAAAGTATGGTTATCGTGACATAGTAATCTATTTGTCAAGATAGCACTCCACTTTACGTGACAGCAACAGCCGTATTACGAATGTTGCCAGCCCTAAAACCTTTTCGGCAAGATTTTAAAACTTCGGCGGCCTCCCCTTTCACTCGCACGCATTTCCGACAGCGTTTCGGCTACTTATGAAGGTCGCACCTCTATCGTTTAATTTACAACCAAATATTAACATATTGTAAAAAGGTTGTCAAGAATAATGTAAAAACACCCCGAATCAAAGTTCGGGGTGTTTCGAAATTTAATACATTCCGCCGCCTGCGCCGGCTGCTGCTGCCGCTGCCTGTGCAGCCGCTTTTGCCTTTGCATCGTCCTTATTTTCTGCAATAAGAGTTTCGGTTGTGAGCACCATAGATGCTACCGATGCGGCATTTTGAAGGGCAGAACGGGTTACCTTTGTCGGGTCAACAATTCCTGCTTCAATCATATCGGTATAGGTTTCCTTTGCAGCATCAAAGCCGTAATTGGCTTTGCCCGAGGCAACGATTTCATTGATGATAACCGAGCCTTCGAGGCCTGCATTATAAGCAATCTGACGAAGAGGCGCTTCAAGTGATTTTAAGACAATGTTTACGCCCGTCTTTTCATCTCCGTCAGTTTTGTCGAGAAGAGCCTTAACTGCGGGCATTGCATTGATGAGCGCAGTACCGCCGCCTGCAACGATACCTTCCTCAACTGCCGCCTTTGTTGCCGAAAGAGCATCTTCTATTCTGAGTTTTTGCTCCCTCATTTCAACCTCGGTTGCGGCGCCGACCTTAATAACTGCTACACCGCCTGCAAGTTTTGCAAGACGCTCTTCAAGTTTTTCTTTATCAAAATCACTTGTTGTAACGGCAATCTGATTTTTAATCTGTGCAGTTCTGTCAGCAATAGCGTTAGGATCTCCCGCACCTTCAACGATAACGGTATTTTCCTTGCCGATTTTAACCTGACGAGCACGACCAAGTTGACCAATTGATGCATCTTTAAGGTCAAGTCCGAGTTCTTCAGAAATAACCTCACCGCCTGTAAGTATAGCGATGTCTTGAAGCATTTCCTTTCTTCTGTCGCCAAATCCGGGAGCCTTAACGCCTACGCAAACAAAGGTGCCACGGAGTTTGTTAACAATGATTGTAGAAAGAGCCTCGCCCTCAATATCCTCTGCTATAATAACAAGTTTTTTACCTGCCTGAACGAGTTGTTCAAGAAGAGGCAGAATATCCTGAATAACCGAAATCTTTTTATCGGTAATGAGAATAAAAGCATCGTCGATAACGGCTTCCATCTTGTCGGTATCGGTTACCATATAGGGGGTAATGTAGCCTCTGTCAAACTGCATTCCCTCTACAACCTCACTGTATGTCTCGGCAGTCTTGGACTCCTCAACGGTAATTACTCCGTCGGCAGAAACCTTATCCATAGCCTCGGCAATAAGTTTGCCTATAAAGTTGTCTCCCGCAGATACGGTAGCAACGCGTTCTATGTCTTCCGTTCCTGTTACCTTCTTGGAATTTGCAACGATAGCCTCTACCGCAGCATCAACCGCCTTCTTAATTCCCTTTTTGACAACCATGGGATTTGCGCCTGCCGCAACATTCTTCATACCCTCGTTTATGAGTGCTTGTGCCAAAACGGTAGCGGTTGTTGTTCCGTCGCCTGCACAGTCGTTGGTCTTTGTAGCAACTTCACGTACAAGTTGTGCACCCGAATTCTCATAGGGGTTTGAGAGTTCAATTTCTTTTGCAATGGTAACACCGTCATTAGTGATTAAGGGTGCGCCGAAACTACGCTCCAAAACGGCATTTCTGCCCTTAGGTCCGAGAGTTACTTTAACGGCATCTGCAACCTTATCTACACCTGCCTGCAAAGCCTTGCGGGCATCTGCACCGAAAATAATATCCTTTGCCATAGTATATTGCCTCCTTTATTACTCTACAACAGCAAGAATGTCTGCCTGGCGGACAATTTGATAATCTTCTCCGTCAAACTTAACCTCGGTTCCGGCATATTTAGCCGTAATAACGCGGTCTCCAACCTTAACGAGCATCTTTACCTCGTGTCCGTCAACAACACCGCCAGGGCCAACGGCAACAACCTCTGCCATTTCGGGTTTTTCCTTTGCTGATGCAGTTAAAATAATTCCGCTTTTTGTTGTTTCCTCAGCCGCAACGGCTTTAAGTACAACTCTGTCTAATAAGGGTTTGATATTCATTTATAATGCCTCCAAAAATTAAATATCAGACAATTAGCACTCTATTATTTCGAGTGCTAAAATATATTGTAATCACATTCATTATAAAAATCAATAACTTTTTTCAAAATTATCAATTTGTTAATAAAATTCCCTCGGGTATTATGAAATTTATTGCTTTTTCGACTACTTTGCAAACAAGATGGTCGGCTTGTATTATCTCTCCATCAAGACTTATCGGGACGGGTCTTTCCGAAAAAAATTCAAATTCCTTGCATCTGCCCATTTTACAACAGTCAATATTTTCGTGTTCTCCCCTCTTGTAAATTCCAACAAGTTTCAGAAAGCGAAGGCGAGAAATAGATTTTATTGATACGCAGTCCAAAAGGCCGTCATTAACGATTGCCTTCGGAGCACTTATGTATCCTCCACCATATACAGGTGCATTTGCACAGATTGCAAAAAGGAGACTCTCATTAGCAAACTCCTTTCCGTCGGTCAGCACCCTGAAATGAACGCCCAACCTTCCGAGCATATTTTTAACGAGCGAAAGGTTATATGCAAGCGGTCCCGAAACAAAGGGCAACCTTTTAAACTTAGCCATTTGGTCAGCGACCCGCGCATCAAATCCGGCACAACACTGATTCATACAGAATTTGTCTCCCGCCTTTATCAGGTCGATGGGGATGGTTTTGCCGTTTTTCTGATTTTTTATATCCAAAAAAGTCTTTTTTGAATCAAATCCGAAATATTTGATGAAATCGTTTGCCGAGCCGATAGGCACAACTCCGATAGAAGCATTTTCATTGCCTATAATGCCGTTTAAAACCTCAAATGCGGTACCGTCTCCTCCGCAGGCAAAAATCCTGACCTCGTCACCTGTTTCCGCTTCGCGTTTTGCCTTTAAAAGCGCATCTCCTCTACCTTCGGTCACCAAAATTTTGGCATCATTGCCATAATGCTTTCTTATTTCTTCGGTAAGGGTTGCGGTACTGTCAAACTTTCCTGCCGCCGGGTTTATAATGTAAACATCTCTCATTTTTTCACCTACTTAAAATACATATAAAGTTGGCATTTTATCATTCCGTTATATAGTTTTCGGCGTTTGTCCGCTTCCTTATTGAAAAACTTTTCAAACTCATCGTGAGGACTGATTATAAAATACTTTCTTCCTTCGCCCGCCACAAATTTCTCGCCCATTATCTTATAAAGGGTCTCCGCCTCCTTAATATCCAAAAGGCGTTCGCCATACGGAGGATTAGTAACGGTAATACAGCGCATAGAAGGTACTTTAAAATCTTTTATATCTGCGACCTCTGCCCTTACATACCTGCCTACCCCCGCCTTTGCGGCATTTTCATTGGTAAGTTTTACCGCCTCGGGGTCTATATCGTAGCCGACCGCTTCAAATTCAACATTTTGAAGAATTAAATCGGCAGCCCTGTTTCTTTCTTCTCTCCATACATCGGGAGGCACAAAGCCGAATCTTTCTGCCGCAAAAAACCTGCGAAGACCCGGAGCCATCTTTTTTGCCATCATTGCAGCCTCGATAAGAATCGTACCCGAACCGCAGAATGGGTCAAAAATCTTTGTGTCAGGGAAAATGCGTGCCGTATCACACATTGCGGCAGCAAGCGTTTCCTTTAAAGGGGCAGCGTTGGAATTTTTCCTGTAACCCCTTTTATGGAGTCCTTCGCCCGAAGTATCTATCATCATCGTAACACGGTTTTTAAAGATAGAAAACCGAATTTTTACCTCTGCTCCCGTTTCCTTAAACCAAGAGATTCCGTACTTTGTTTTCAGGCGCTCAACAATAGCCTTTTTAACAATCGACTGACAATCGGGAATTGAGAAAAGAGCCGAGTTGATGCTGTAACCGTTTACGGGAAAGGCATCGTCCTTTCCTATAAAGTTCTCCCACGGCAGAGTCTTTACACCGCAAAAAAGTTCCTCAAAACTAACCGCCTCGAAATCTCCGACATTTATGCATATTCTCTCTAAAAACCTTGAACAGATATTTGCCCGTGCGAGGGTGTTATAATCTCCCTCAAAGTTTACCCTGCCGTTTTCGGCGGTAACGTTTTCAATATCCATTCTTTGAAGTTCTCCTGCCGCAATCGATTCAACTCCAAAAAGGCAGGGGGCAGTAAACCTTAATTTTTCCATTTGTTTCTCCATTTAAATAATTGCGCTTTGATGGCGGGTCACATAACAACCTATGTTTACCGCAACGGGAAGCCCTGCGATATGGGTGGGTGCCGTCTCTATATTAACACCGAGTGCCGTTGTTTTTCCGCCAAAACCCTGCGGTCCTATACCCAAATCGTTAACCCTCTCTAAAAGTTCCTCTTCAAGTTCGGCATAATAAGGGTCTTTGTTTCTTTCGTCCAGACTTCGGCATAAAGCCATCTTGGAAAGCAGTGCCGACTGTTCAAAATCTCCGCCGATTCCAACCCCTATTACCATAGGCGGACAGGGATTGCCCGAAGCCTTTTTAACCGTTTCGACAACCGCGTTTATTACACCTTCCCGTCCGTCGGAGGGGACAAGCATATATATACGGCTCATATTCTCACTGCCAAAACCCTTGGGTGCGACCGTAAGTTTTATCTTATCACCTTCAACAATCCGAGTATGAATTACTGCGGGGGTGTTATCTTCGGTATTTATTCGGTTTAAAGGGTCAGCAACAACCGATTTTCGAAGCAGTCCTTCGGTATAGCCTTTTTTTACTCCTTCATTTACGGCATTCTCAAAAAGACCACCCGTAATGTGAACCTCCTGCCCTATCTCGGCAAAGACCACCGCCATACCCGTATCTTGGCAGACAGGAATATCAAGTTGTGCCGCTTTTACGCTGTTTTTCTCTATGTCCGACAAAAGGGAGGCTGCCAAAGGACAATTCTCCCTCGGCAGGGCATCTTTTATTGCATTTGTAATATCAGCAGGTAACTGTTTATTGGCAAAAATACAAAGTTGCGCTATCTTTTTAGCGATAACCGAACAATCTATTTCTCTTACCATATTTTTGCCCCCTTTTTATATTCGGCAGACTATGTGCCTAACTTTTCCCTTTGTGGGTTCTTTTTAGTTACCTTAAAAAAGGCGGACAGGAAGTCCGCCTATATGTTTTATTTTACACCCGCTCTGCGATTACGCTTAGCATCCGGATTCTTTCTCTTTAAGTCAGAAAACTTCTCGTCGCTTGTCTGCTTAAACTTGTTCATCATATCTTCAAATGATGTGGCTTCGCTCTTTCTTGCCGTCCAGACATAAGAGCCATCAGGTGCCGGCTGAGGTGTCTTGGGTGCATATTGCTTACGCTCCCGACGAGGTGTGTCCTCGTTCTTCTCCTGTGCCTTTTTAATACTAAGATTAATCTTTCCATCCTCTCCGACCGAAATAACCTTAACCTTTACTTGATCTCCTTCTTTGACAAAATCGCGAATTTGACTTACAAAGGTCTGTGCGATCTCCGAAATATGTACCATTCCGGTTTTACCTTCTCCAAGATCAACAAAAACACCATAATCTTTTACGGCTGTAATCTTTCCATCAATAATCTCTCCAACGGTAATTTGCATTAGGGTTTGCTTCCTCCTCAAACTAAGTAAAGGTTACTTGCTGTTTCTTAAAACCACATCGTTATAATAACTGTAACCATTGTCGCGCAGTACTTTTTCCATGAATTCTTTACTAGTTCCGTTTTGGAGCAGATTGTTCTTTTCATCGACATTAAGCTGCGTTTCCTTTATATCCGCTTCTAAATCGGCAAGTTCGGCTTTCTTGACCTCTAACTCCTTCCAAAGAGTTCCTGCCGACATTAACAAATACAGACAAGCCGCAATTATGAGCACTCGAAGAACAATACTTTTATGACCGCCGCCGATTTTACTTGTACCCATTATTACACTCCTTCTATATTATTGTTATAAGTATATAACAAGTTGTCTTGGTTTTTCAACCTTTTTTTAACCTTTTTCCTATATTTTTCATCTTTTGGTGTATTTTTGAATACATTTTACGGGCTATATTTGAAAAAAGACTCTGAACACTGCCCAAAACCGCTTTAATTCGGCTTAATATCCAAATGAGAAACATCAGTATATATCTCGAAAACAATACCTTAAAAAGATAAAAACCTATTATTTCTCCCAGTATGGCATAGCCCCTTATTTCGCCGTTTGTCCGAACGAGTAGAAAGCAAAAACTTAAAAAGCCCGCAAAGCAAAAAAAGAGTATATCCGAAATCCAAACCGCAACACCTTTCTTTCGGTCTGTCCTTAAAAAGGCCTCCAAAACATAAAAAACCGCAGACAGAAACATACCGAGAGGAATGCTTAGCAGAAAGGTTTTTATCTGGTCGGCAAGATTAATTTCCCACATAGTTTATTTTAAAAGACGGCGCAAAAATCCTCGCTCTGACCCGCCGTCGGTGTAAATAAGGGCAACAACATTGCCTTCTATATCAATGTCTCCGCTTCCCGTACTGAAAGAGCCTATCTTCATTCCCTCGCCCTTGATGGTCAGTCCGCCTTCTTCGGTTTTAAGGACTATCGTTTCCTCCTCAAAGCCGACAACCTCGCGCACTCCCGACATTGTAAGTCTTTGTCTGCCCTCCAACACTAAATTATGAACACCCTTTTTGCCCTGTTCTAACATAATAAAAACACCACCCGTAAAATATATTTCGGGCAGGTGTTTTATATTACTCAATTATTCTATATAAAAGGGCAGCGTCGTCCTTTTTCACAACCTCCTGAACCGAGACAATCTCGGCTTTTACGGTGCGTTCTCCAAAGGCTATTTCTATAATATCGCCGACCTTCACATCATAAGAGGCTCTTGCCGTCTTGCCGTTCACAGAAACTCTGCCCGCATCGCAGGCTTCATTAGCAATAGTGCGCCTTTTAATAATTCTTGATATTTTTAAATATTTGTCCAGTCTCATAATAATAAACAGAAAGCCGCCCTAAAAGGCGGCTTTTACAGTTTGCTTTCTATTAGTTTAAAGCGTCCTTAAGAGCCTTGCCTGCTTTGAAAGTGGGAACCTTTGCTGCAGCGATGGTAACGGTTTCCTTTGTACGGGGGTTGATTCCCTTTCTTTCTGCACGTGCCTTAACCTTGAATGTTCCGAGGTTGGTAAGAGCAACTTCGTCTCCTGCTTTGAGTGCTTCGGTAACTGTTGCAACAACAGCAGCGATGGCTGCGTCTGCATCCTTCTTGGAAATGCCTGCTTTTGCAGCAACTGCTGCTACAAGTTCTGCCTTTTTCATAGTAAAAATACCTCCAATTTTTTATTCAACGGCATACCGCCGTAAGGAATATAAGGTTATTTCTTAAACGCTTCGTCAATGGAAGCATTTGTTTCGGCGGCAATCTTCTCCGCCTTTTCAAATTTTTTAATAAATTCATCGGTGGTCCGATTGAGTGCCTGCTCGGCATCAATCCCTAATTTTCTTTGCATACCGGCAAGTGCAAAAAGGGTATTTCCGTAGGTTCGTTCTATCTCGTTTGGTTCTCCAAGTGCAACAGCACGGGAAAACTCGTCCATAGCATCTCGCATATTTCCGGTCATTTTCAGTCCTGCCTTAAAGGCACGTTTTTGCACCTTTGCACTCCTCATCAATGCAGGGAATGAATCAGGTACACTTTTCAGAGTGTCAGTAAAACTCTCCTGATGCTTTTCCTTTATCTTTACAGAGTCCCAAAGGTCTAAAACCTGGTCGGAATTTTCTGCCGAGGCATCTCCAAAAACGTGGGGATGACGGTGTATCAGTTTCCGACAAATTCCGTCAACCACATCATCAAAATCAAAGGTGCCGTCCTCTTGGGCAATTTCACTGTGAAACACAACTTGCAGCAACAAGTCTCCGAGTTCTTCGCAAAGAGAAACGTCGTCCCTCTTATCAATGGC
>JAZNJE010000051.1:0-3863 GCA_045577905.1 Acutalibacteraceae bacterium
AAGGCTGTATCTATTGCGCGTCAAAGCAAGAATTATGACCGTAATAATACAGAGATTGCCTTTTTTGGCGGCAGTTTTACCGCTATCGATAGTGATATAATGATTCCGTTATTAAAAGCGGCATATAAATATGTTGCCGATAATACTGTTTGCGGAATCAGAATTTCCACAAGACCTGATGCGGTTGATAGGAACATTTTAAACCTTTTAAAAAGGTACGGGGTCACGGCAATTGAACTCGGCGCTCAAAGTCTTGATAATTCAGTTCTTAAACTGAACGATAGAGGTCACACCGCAGAAGATGTTGAGAGAGCGTCTTCCCTTATTAAAGAATATGGTTTTGAGTTAGGGCTTCAAATGATGACAGGGCTTTACGGCGACACAGATGAAGGTGCCGTCTTTACTGCAAAAAAAATTATTGCAATCAAACCCGATACCGTAAGAATATATCCAACTATTGTTCTTAAAAACACAAATCTTGAACTCTTGTATAACAGGGGAGAATACAAGGCACAAACCGTTTCAGATGCAGTTAGTTTATGTGCAAATCTTATACAGATGTTCCGCGATGCCGACATAAACGTTATAAGAACAGGTTTACATTCGATTGAAACAGATTCTTTTGTAGCAGGACCGTGGCATCCTGCTTTTGCAGAACTTTGTGAGTCCGAAAGAATATTCAAGAAAATTACCGATGAATGTAATTTAGACAATTGCTATGAGGTTTTTGTTAATCCGGCAGACATTTCCAAAGCCATAGGACAAAGAAGAACTAATTTACAAAAACTTATTGATTTGGGGTATAAAATCAATTTTATAAAGGACAGTAATGTCGCATTAAATATGCTTAAAATAAGGGAAGTGAAATAATTGATACTCACATCTATTCAGGTACAGGGATTTAAATCTTTTGCTGACAAAACAGTTTTAAAGTTCGGCAAAGGGCTTACTGCCGTTGTAGGTCCTAACGGTAGCGGAAAGAGTAATATTTCGGATGCCGTTCGTTGGGTACTTGGTGAGCAATCTACAAAGAATCTCCGTGGTCAGTCTATGGAAGACGTTATTTTTGGCGGCACATCCGACCGTAAACCGCACGGATTTTGCGAAGTTGTTTTAAATATTGACAACTCTGACCGTGAACTTAATTTTGATAACGATACGGTTGCCGTAACAAGAAGATATTATCGTTCACACGACAGTGAGTATTTAATTAACGGTAATGTTGTCCGATTAAAGGATATACACGAATTATTTATGGATACCGGTCTCGGTAGAGATGGTTATTCAATGATTGGGCAGGGTAAAATCGACTCAATTATCAGTTCAAAGTCGCAGGACAGACGTGATATTTTTGAAGAGGCGTCGGGTATTTCAAGGTATCGGTACCGTAAGACCGATGCCGAACGCAAACTCGCGGCGGCAGAAGAAAATCTTGTCCGTTTGTTGGACATATTAAAAGAACTCGAATCTCGAATCGGGCCCCTAAGAGACCAAAGTGCAAAGGCAGAGAAGTTCCTTGTTTTAGCAGCCGAAAAGAAGCAGTTGGACATTGGACTCTGGCTTCATGTTATAAATAATTCAAAGTCAGTTTTGAAGGCACATGACGATAAAATTGCCATTGCACAGGCGCAATATAAGGAAATAGATGATAAATTGACCGAATTTGACCTTATTAGTGAGAAAAATTCGGCAGATTTTGCACGTTTTTCTGCTGAGATTGACGAGCGTCATCAAAGAATTTCCGAATATTCCGAAAATATTGCACGCCTTATGGGCGAAATATCGGTTTGCAATAATGATATCCAACATAACAATGATACAATTACCCGACTTATGGGTGAAATCGAGGATATAAATGCTTCTAAGGATGAAAAATTAATCGAAATAGAGGCAAAGATGGAGCAGGCTGATAAAAAAGCAATTGAGGTTGAAAGCCTTAATGTTTCATTGACCGATGCCGAGAAACGTCTTTCTCAAATGATTATGGAAAGCGAAGACATTTCACGTAAGATTGAAAATGAGGTTCTTGCCCTTAATGAACTTTCTGCTAAACTTGCCGATGCAAGGGTTGGCGTTATGTCTTCTAGAACCTCAATTGAAGAAATAAATGCACGCAAAACCACCGTTGATGTTCAAATTATTGAGGCAGAAAACAGGGCGAACGAACTTGCCCTTGAATATAGTGAGGTGGAAAAACTATTAAACAACATCAATGGAGATATTGTCGGTTATAATAATTCGCTCGACGGTTACCGTTTAAGACTTAAAAACAGAACCGAATCGGTTGACGCTTCAAAAGAAGAACTCCAAAAGATTCGTCTTGATATTGAGGCAAAAAAGCATCGTATTCAAATTCTGGAAGATTTAGAGAAGAATATGGAAGGCTTTAACCATTCAGTTAAGACTGTTATCAAAGAGTCAAATGAGGGTAAAATCAAGGGTGTGTATGGTCCCGTAACCAGACTGATTAAGGTTGATAAAGAATACTCTGTTGCAATTGAAACCGCACTTGGAAATGCAACACAGAACATAGTTGTAGATAACGAATCTACGGCAAAATTTGCAATTGATATGCTCAAAAAATCAAACAACGGTAGAGCAACCTTTTTGCCGATTTCTTCTATTAAATCCCGTGAGTTTACCGAGTCGGGATTCGAGGACGAATACGGATATGTTGGTATTGCAAGTGACCTTGTTTCTTGTGACAGTAAGTTTTCTGAAATAGTTAAATATCTGCTTGGCGGATGTGTTGTGGCGGAAGATATTGATTCTGCCGTATCTATCGCTAAAAAGTTTAAGTTCAGATTTAAGGTTGTCTCGCTTGATGGTCAAGTTATTAACGCAGGCGGTTCGATAACCGGTGGTTCAATGGTTAAAAACGCAGGCCTTTTATCACGTTCGGGCGATATTAAAATAATGAAGGACGAACTTGATAAACTTACGGATAAAGAAAAGAATAAAAATCAAGCCTATAATGATGCAGTTTTGGAACTTTCAAAGGTTGAGGGCGAGGTTAAGTCGGCAGAGGACCTCTTAAAAACCGCGAATGAGGATAAAATTCGCGCTCTGGGCGAATTAAAAAGAATAGGTGACCTTCGAGACGCGGCGGAAAACACACTTATTGAACTTAAAAATGAGAAGCACGGTGCCGACGAGAAAATTGCTGCACTTTCTGCATCAGTATCCGAATTTGATTCCTTAATTACTGCCCTTGAAAGCAAAAAGGCTATTCTTGAAAACGGTATTCAGGAAATGTCGGGTGGCAGAGACAATATGTCTGTTTCAAGAGAGGCAATAACACAGGAAATTACCGATATTAAACTTAAAATAATAGAACTCAATAAGGATATTGAGGGTCTTAATTCTTCGGCGGCCTTGCTTAAACTTGACGATAATCAAAGTAGCGCAAGGGTGGCGATTATCGAGACAGAAATTGAGCATTATAAACTCAAAAATGTCGAAATTGCGGCATCCATTGCTGAAATTGAAGGAACCATTGTTGGACTTCGTGCCACAACTACGCAGTTTGAAAATGATATTTTGTCGTTTACCGATCGTAGAAATGAACTTGAAAAATCAGGTAGCGAACTTCGTAATAACGAAAGAGAACTTACTAACGACCGCGAAAAAATCAGCGGAGAACTTGCTCGTCTTACCGAACGCAGGGAAAATCTTTCGCGTGAGTGTGATAATGTTATCCGTCAACTCTTTGACGAATATCAACTTACACGTAGTGAAGCCGAAAGTGAATTTTCTGCCGTAGAAAACCCGTCGGAAGCAAAACGTCAACTTTCGGAAGTAAAGGGTAAAATCAGAAGTCTCGGAAATGTCAATGTTTCTGCGATTGAGGAATATAAAGAGGT
>JAZNJE010000052.1:0-8724 GCA_045577905.1 Acutalibacteraceae bacterium
CGAAGGCTTTCGCCCTCAGCCACAGCGCCAAATTTAGACTTATAAAGTTTATTTCTCGAATCAAAGGGATAATACACTGTAAAATCTCCTATACGATAGGTTTAACATTCCAAATATCTCTCGCGTAATCGGAAATAGAGCGGTCTGCGGAGAATATACCCGATTCTGCAATGTTTTTAAGCGACATTTTGTTCCATTTATTTGTGTCAGAGTAAAGGGTAACGATTTTTTCTTGTGCCGAACAGTAGTCAGAAAAATCTGCGAGTGCCATATAGTAGTCAACATTTGAAAGGGTATTATAAATCGGTTCAAATGATTGCCCGTTGATGCCTTTTTTAACAAAATCAAGGCACTCTTTTAAATCAGGATTATTCTCAATAAAGACTTTGGGGTCATAACCGCGTTTTCGGAGCGCATTAACCTCCGGAGTATGCATACCGAAAATAATTATATTGTCGTCGCCGACGGCTTCGTGTATTTCAACATTAGCCCCGTCCTCTGTACCGAGGGTAATTGCACCGTTCATCATAAATTTCATATTTGATGTGCCGCTCGCTTCGGTTGAGGCAAGGGAGATTTGTTCACTGATTTCGGCAGCGGGAATAAGGAGTTCTGCCATAGTAACGCGGTAATCTTCAAGGAAGAATACCTTTAATTTATCCTTAACGGTCGGGTCATTTTGAACCAACCTTGATATGCACCAAATCATCTGTATAATTTGTTTTGCCAGAAGGTAACCGGGCGCTGATTTTGCACCGAAAATGTAGGTTTTGGGTGTAAAAGGTGCGTTGGGGTTGTTCTTGATATACAGATAATCTTTGATAATGTGAAGTGCATTAAGGTGTTGTCGTTTGTATTCGTGGAGCCTCTTAACCTGAATATCAAAAATAGAATTTGAATCAAGCATAATATCGTTATTCTCTTTTACAAATTCGCAAAAACGCTCTTTATTTTTATGCTTGATTTGGCTGAGTTTTTGTAATACAGCAGAGTCATCTGAAAAAGCGTTTAGTTTTGAAAGTTCTGACGCATCCTTTACAAAACCGTCTCCGATAAGTTCGGTAATGAAATTTGAAAGCAGGGGATTAGATTGACAAAGCCACCGCCTGTGTGCAATACCGTTGGTTACATTTAAAAACTTTTGTGGGGTAACCTTGTAAAAATCTTTAAAAAGGTCGTCAATCAGAATCTTGCTGTGGAGCCTTGAAACACCGTTAACATTATGACTTGCAATAACGCTTAAATTAGCCATTTTAACAACACCGCCCGATATTATGGCAGTTCTCTCGACCATATCTGCATCATGTGTTAAGTCATACAGTTCGTAACGATAGCGATTATCAATTTCCTTCACAATTTGGTATATACGGGGGAGTCTATGGCGGAAGAGTTCTTCACTCCAACACTCCAAGGCCTCCTGCATAACGGTGTGATTTGTATATGCAACTGTTCGGTTTACAATTTGCCAAGCCTTTTCCCACTCATAACCACACTCGTCAAGTAGAAATCTCATCAGTTCGGGCACCGAAAGGGCAGGGTGGGTGTCGTTTATATGAATTGCAACCTTTTCTCCGAGGTTTTCGAGAGTATTATATTTTCTTAAATGCCTTTTTAATATATCCTGAATAGACGCAGAAACAAGGAAATACTGTTGACGAAGACGAAGTGATTTACCCTCGATATGGTTGTCTTCGGGGTATAAAACCTTGCTTATTGCTTCACTCATTGCCTGTTGTTCCATTGCACCCACATAATCGCCTCTGTTAAAGGCACACATATTAAATTCGGGTGCTTTTGCAGACCAAAGGCGCAGAACATTAACAGCCTTACCGTCCTTTCCCGCAACCATCATATCGTATGCGATTGCTTTAACCGGGTTAGCATTTTTATGCTCAATATGGTGAAACTTTCCATCCCACCATTCCTCAATATAACCGTCAAAATTTACAGTACACTCGGCAGAGGGCCTTTCTTCAAGCCAAACGGCACCGCCGGGGAGCCAATTGTCAGGAAATTCGGTCTGCCAACCCTCCGCCAAACGTTGACGGAAAATTCCAAAATCATATTTAAGGCAATAACCCATAGCAGGATACCCGCCGGTTGTAAGTGCATCTAAAAAACAGGCGGCAAGCCGTCCGAGTCCACCGTTGCCGAGCCCTGCATCAGGCTCATAATCGTAAAGGGTTTCAAGATCAACGTTAAAACTTTTAAGGGCTTCGCGCATTTCTTCTGTTAGATTTAGATTATATAGTGTATTTTTAAAAGAACGCCCCATTAAAAATTCCATAGAAAGATAATATACGGTTTTTGCCTGATTTTTATCCGCTGTCGATTTGAATGCGGCTCTTTTTTCACGCATAATATCCATAAGCACGCTGACCGATGCCTTATAGAATAAATCGTCGCCGGCGTTCTCAGGTGTAACACCGTAGGTGTGAGAAAGTTTCTTATTTATTTGTTTAACTAAATACTTCTTGTTTATTTCCATATATAAACGCTCCTTTGCGTTGTATATTATATTATGACTTATTTATATTACTATATTCAAATAAAAAATTCAAGAGTATTATGTTTGGGCTTTCTTCCGTTTTTTGTGCAGTTTTAATAAAAAATCTTTAAATTTTCTTTAATATATAACGGTTTTTATTTGTTTTAGACAAAAAAATAGGTGTCGGCGTTTGCCGACACCATAGTTTTTTTGATTATTCTTCGATAACTAATTCGTCTTCGTCACAATCAATATATCCATCAGGACATTCCTTGTGAGTAACGTAACGGTCAATAAGGATTGCAACGCCTGCTGCCATAGCAACAACTGCGACAATACCGGAGACAATCCAAAGAAGATGTTTTAATTTCATAACACTTACCGTCCTATTCCATATTTACCGTTTTTTCGGCTATTTCAATTATACTACCGTTATATTGCGATGTCAAATATAATTTTATATGTTTGGATTAAAAAAAAGTAGAATTCAAACTTATTGTGTGCTATAATGACAAAAATATAATCGTCAACTAAAATTTTTTACCGGTATTCGGATTTTTAAGATTTGTATTCAAAGGAGTGGAAGAAATGCAAAAACAAAATTTTGATTTATCAAACAGGGCAGAGGGATGTTTTATTGAAACAAACCGTTTTAATTCCACATATATTGCCTTTCATTTTTTTACTCCATTAAGTTTTGAAACAATGGCAGAGGATGCACTTCTTCCTTATGTTCTTACATCCTGCTCTAATGAGTACAGAGATTTTAGCCAACTTAATTTGACACTCTTAAAACTTTATGGTGCGGAACTTTCTTGTTCTGTTTCAAAAAGCGGCGATTATCTTCATACAAGAATCGGGATTAGCGTTATCAATAATGAATTTGCATATGACAATGAAAATGTAACATTAAATGCCGCAAACCTTCTTCTATCGTTGATTTTTTCTCCCGCAGTTAAAGACGGAAGTTTTTATGATAACGACCTTATGCGTGAAAAAAGAAAGACGGTTGAGCGAATTAAAAGCGAAATTAACAATAAACGATCTTATGCACGAACAAGGCTTGCTGAAATCATATTTTCAAACGAACCGTACGGTAAGTTTATTTACGGAACTGAGGATGAGGTAAATTCGATAACGGGCGAATGTCTTTATCGTGCATATAATAGAATTTTAAGCAGCGCATACATTCAGGTAAACGTTGTCGGCAACAAAATACCTGACGGTTTCTTTCAGTCTGTTTCGCAAAAACTCTCTGATTTTGATCGGAGCAATATCCCGCCGGCATTACCGAGCAAACCGCTGCACTCCGTAGAACAAGTTAATTTTGAATGTGACCGAATGGACGTCACGCAGGGCAAACTTGTTATGGGCTTTTCAA
This sequence comes from Acutalibacteraceae bacterium, assembly GCA_045577905.1. Lineage (GTDB taxonomy): Bacteria > Bacillota > Clostridia > Oscillospirales > Acutalibacteraceae > SFWF01. The sequence goes on from JAZNJE010000052.1 coordinate 3,870, forward strand.
GTGAGGTTTACGGAAGTTTCAAACAGGCATGTGTGTTAGCAATTTTTGCTGATATTTTCGGCGGAGGGCCTTATTCAAGACTGTTTTCCAACGTTCGTGAAAGCAAATCGCTTTGTTATTATTGCTCGGCGTCACAGAGGCGAAGCAAGGCCTTGCTTATTGTTGATTCTGGTGTTGAACCAACAAATGCGGATGCTGCCAAGCAGGCAATTCTCTTTGAACTTTCCGAAATGCAGAAGGGCGAGGTTGAAGATTTTAGGATTGAGGCTTCTAAAAAAGCAATAATTGATTCATTGATGTCTAATAATGACAGTGCTCAGGCTCTTGATTTATGGCATACTTCGGATATTACTGATACAGAGTCGGTTTCGATTGAAGAAGCCATTCTACTGATCGACAAAATCACTAAGGAGGATATTGTCAGGGTGGCAAAAGGCATTAAACTTCATTCGGTTTATTCAATAATGCCGAAGGAGGGAAATGCACAATGAAAAATCTGATTCAAAAAGAGTCTGTTTTAGGTAAATTTACAAGGGCAGAGTTGGACTGTGGGCTTTCTGTGCTTATTGTAGAAAAACCCGAGTTTACTTCTTCTTATGCGGTGTTTGGCACCAGATACGGCTCAATCGATACCTGTTTTTCAATAAATGGAGAGAATTTTGTGTCGGTGCCGGAGGGTATCGCTCATTTTCTTGAACACAAACTTTTCGAAAGCAAGGAACATGATGCGTTTGAGCGATTTTCAAAAACGGGTGCTTACTGTAATGCATATACAACGTTTGATCGCACCTGCTATTTGTTTTCTTGTTCCGATTTGTTCTATGAAAATTTAGGAATTTTGCTTGATTTTGTGCAGTCTCCTTATTTTACTGCCGAAACAGTTTCAAAAGAGCAGGGAATAATTGCTCAGGAAATTAAAATGTATGAGGACAGTCCCGGTTGGAGAGTTCTCTTTAATATGCTGGGTGCAATGTTTAAGAGTCATCCCGTAAAGATTGATATTGCGGGTACGGTAGATTCAATATCAAAAATCGATGAAAAATTGCTCTATTATTGTTACAATGCATTTTATAATCCTTCAAATATGTGCGTTTGTATTGCAGGAAATGTAAATGCAGAGCAGACACTTAAACAGATAGAAAAAAGCATAAAAAATAATAAGCCTGTAAGAGTTACCAGAAAGCGAGATAACGAACCCGCTGCGGTTCAAATGAATTATGTTGAACAGAAACTTTGTGTTGCCGGTCCATTGTTTTGCTTTGGTTATAAGGAAAGTTTTGATTCCGAAATCAGAACCCAGAAGGAAAAGGCTGTAGCCGAGATTGCTATTGAACTTATTTGCGGAGATTCGTCACCATTATATAAAAGACTTACCGAAGAGGGTCTTATAAATGATGAGTTTTCGGGAGAATATTTTAACGGTCCTGATTATTCGGTAGTTTTCTTTGAAGGTGAAAGCAATGACCCTGAAAAGGTTGCTGAACTTATAAACGACGAAATTCGCCGCCTGGAGAAAGAAGGTATTGACAGTGATCTTTTCGAGGCGATTAAAAAATCTGCTTGGGGAGACAGAATACGACGTTTTGAAAGCCTTGACGGCATTGTTTCAGACCTTATTGAATCTGCGTTTTACAAAGACAATATTTTAGAGGGCGGAAACATTATCAACTCAATAACCGAGAAGGATATTCAGATAAGACTCAGCGGTTTAACGCGAGAAAATTCAGTTTTATCGGTAATTAACAGAAAGGAAAATTAGAGTATGGAAGTTGTAATTTTCGGAATTAAGATGGTAATAAATCCTGAAGCATTTACAATACCTATCGGTAACGGATGGACTGTATATTGGTACGGAATCATTATAGCATCAGGTTTTGCGCTTGCGATGATTTATGGATATTTGAGCGCTAAACGATTTAATTTGGAAGTTGACAGAATGCTAGATGTTGTCCTTGTTGCAACACCTTGCGCAATTCTCGGTGCAAGAACCTATTATGTTATTTTTGACGGGAAGCCTCTTGGCGGAATTAAAGATTTTTTCGGTCTTGACGGCTCGGGTTTTTCTGGACTTGCGATTTACGGCGGAATTATTGGCGCCGTAGTGGCGGCGTTTGTTATGTGCCGTTTAAGAAAGGTAAAGTTTTTAGATATGCTTGACCTTGCTTCGGTTGCGTTTTTAATCGGTCAAGGTATAGGCAGATGGGGCAACTTTATGAATCAAGAGGCGTTCGGTATTCCGACCGGCAGCAGTTTCTGGGGTATGACGAGTGATAATGTTGCCCGTGATTTTCTTATGAACGGTTATGACCCGACGGCACTTGCTCATCCCTGCTTCCTTTATGAGTCTGTCTGGTGCCTTTTGGGTGCAGTCATACTGCATATTTTAAGTAAAAAAAGGTATTATTCAGGACAAACTGCTCTAATGTATTGTGCATGGTATGGCTTCGGCAGAACATTTATAGAACTTCTCCGTACCGACAGTTTAATGATTGGAAGACTCAGAATTTCATTTATCATTTCTTTCCTTATTTGTGTTTCTGCGGTTATTTTTTTGGCTACTATGAGAAGAAAGAGAATTCGTATAGAAGCAGAAAATAACTATGAGAAGATGTTTAAGGATGAACTTGCTCCTGCCGAAGGAATTAACGATGAAAACTTTGTGGAGACAGAGGCTCCCGATTTTAATTTTGACGATAATGAGGTAATAAGTGATGCCGAAAATAATTGATGGTAAATTTATTTCTGCCTCTGTGAAGCAGGAGGTATTTGACGAGGTTGCGGTATTAAAAGAAAAGGGAATTACCCCCGGCCTTGCAGTAATTATAGTGGGAGATGACCCTGCATCAAAGGTATATGTTGCCAATAAAGAGAAGGCTTGCGAGCAAACGGGTATGAAGTCCTTTAAACATGCATTACCGGCCGAAACTACAAATGAGGAGTTATTGTCTCTTATTGACAGTCTTAATAATGACCCCGCGGTAAATGGTATTTTGTGTCAACTGCCTTTACCGGCACACCTGGATGAGAAGTCAGTAATTGAAGCAATTGATCCTATAAAGGATGTTGATGCTTTTCATCCCGTAAATGTGGGCAAAATAATGACAGGCGATTATGACTTTTTGCCTTGCACTCCTGCCGGAATAATGGAGATGCTAAAATACGAGAATATTGATATATGTGGAAAAAACTGTATTGTTGTAGGTAGAAGTAATATCGTAGGTAAGCCTATGGCTATGCTTTTACTTCACAAAAACGGCACAGTTACGATTGCCCATTCAAGGACACAAAATTTGAAAGAGGTAACAAAAAACGCCGACATACTTGTTGCCGCTGTCGGAAAACCTAATTTTATTGGTGCTGATATGGTAAAGGATGGTGCCGTTGTTATTGATGTAGGCATTAACCGTATGCCTGATGGCAAACTTTGCGGCGATGTGAATTTCTCTGAAGTTGAACCCCTGGCTTCTTATATCACCCCCGTTCCGGGCGGTGTCGGACCTATGACAATTGCTACACTTATGAAAAACACGCTTACGGCCGCTAAAAAGCAACACAATATTTTTTAATTTGTTAACATTCGGCTCACAATTTCGACAAAAATTTATAATAATGACGAATTATAATGTTATTAGAATATTACAAAGGCGATTTAACAAAAAAGGAGATCCCATATGGACGAAAATAAGAACAACGGAGAACTTTTCGGATTTGACCAAGACAACTCCGAAGAAAATTATAACGGCAATAATGTAACTTCCGAAGGTATTGATTATCAAACTAACGAAGCAGAAAATTTCGAGTTCTCTGATGATAATCAGCAAAACTATGCTCCTCATAACGAACAGTTTGTATTTGAAGCGCCTGTTACCATTTCTCGTAAAAAGAAAGAAAAAAAATATGTTTCACTTTCTTCTCTTGTAATATCTAATATTGCGTTGCTTATTGTTTTGGCAATAATTTTTTCGGTTATCGGTTATTTTGGCTTTGATTATCTGTTTAATTCGCAGGTGAAAAAACACGGACTTACAGGTAAGGTTGATGTTGTAAAACAAAATTCATATAGTCTCAACGTAATTGAAGAAGACGCAGATGCAGTTGTTGCGGTTGCCAAAAAGGTAACGACGAGTGTTGTTGGTATAAGAACAACGGTTTCTTTTTATAATTACATTTACGGGAAACAGGAGTCGTCAGGTGAGGGCTCAGGAGTCATATACTCTGAGGACGGATACATTATTACAAATTATCACGTAATCAGTGATGCCGTCAAATACGGTGACGATTCATCCGAAATACTTGTCTTTATAAATAATGGTTCAGAAGACGGTTATCCCGCAACGGTAGTCGGATATAATATTTCCTACGATCTTGCAGTTATTAAGATAAATGCGTCTGGGCTTACAAAAATTGAACTTGCCGACTCTTCCAAATTGGAGGTTGGTCAGCGTGTAATTGCCATAGGAAGCCCCGGCGGACTTCAATTTATGGGTTCCGTAACAAGCGGTGTAATAAGCGGACTTGACCGAATTATCAGTGATGAAAATTCGATTCCTCTTATACAAACAGATGCCGCTATCAACCCCGGAAATTCGGGCGGCGCACTTGTTAATACAAAAGGAGAACTTGTAGGAATAAATTCAAGTAAAATTGTCTCCGAAAGTTTCGAGGGTATGGGTTTTGCCATTCCTACTAATAAAGCAGTTGAAATTTGCAACAAAATTATAAAGAAGGAATATGACCCTGATCCTTATATCGGAATAAATATCAATCATGATATTGACGAAAAACTTTTGGCGCAATTTAAACTTCCTGCCGGTGCATATGTATATGGTGTTGAAGAGGGAGGTCCCGCAGATTC
>JAZNJE010000053.1:0-1509 GCA_045577905.1 Acutalibacteraceae bacterium
GTCTGCGTTTTAGGTCGTTTGGTGTTCCGATTTTTAGTATATAATTTCCGTATATATCAATATAATGCCCGATATACAGAAATTCCTTGCCATTTTCTGCCATTTTTTCCTATTTTCTCCTTATTTTTTGACAATTTGGGCGGTTTTTACCGCCCTTTTTGTCAATTTTTGGGTTTTCTCTTGCGTTTCAAGTCAAGTTCATAGGTATCATCACCGATTTTGAATGAAATTAACTTGCTTTTGTTGAGGATTTCAACATCTGCATAGCCGTTTTCGGTCAAAAAGTCAAAAATCTGTTGAATTACTCCCTCTTTGGTGGTGTCGGCTTTTCGCTCCCTCTTGCTAAAGTCATAGACCGTGGGTTTCTTGCGAGTACCTGTATTTGCCATTTTTAGGGCGGCTTTTTCATCCTCTTTTGACAAGTCAAAATACACTCTCTCCCCTCGGTCGATTGCCTTATCCGTGGCTATAATGTCAAGGGCTTCTTCCTCGGTGCATTTGAGAATTGCCATAAGTTCGGCTACTCTTTTTTCATTTGCCATATAGTATGCTCCTTTCATTTGGTATACCTTATTATAGCACATTTTTACCCTTTTGTCAAGGGGTTTGCGGAAAGTTTTTTAGGCTTTCCGCAAACTTTTTTGCTTATGCTTTCTTACCAAAATATGCCATACCCTTGATTTCATAGCGATAAAGTTTTCCAGCATCTACCAACTGTCGCACGAGAGCAGATACTTTCTGATTGGTGTAGAGTGCTACACAAGGGAAATTCTTAATCATTTCCGTAATGGTATACTTTTCATCGTCTGCCATAGCCTCATAAAGTTCAGTTTTAATCTTTTCGTTGGCTATCTGCGTTGCGGTCATACGCTTTTCACCGTCTTTGGTGGTATTCTTCTTGGCAAGAAGTTCTATCTGCTTGTCGCAAAACTCCGCAAGGTCGGGTCTGCCCATCTCGGTGAATATCTTGGACATTTCAGCGAATCTCATAGCCTTTGTGATTTTCTTGTTAGTGTTCATAATCAGTTCTCCTTAAAATATAATTTAGAATTTTTTTGCTGTAAGTGGTGGGTACCTCACCCTCACTGCTCTTATATTATAGCACATTTTGTGCCGTTTGTCAAGGGGTTTTTGAAACTTTTTTTATTTTTTTTTGCTGTCCTTAGGACTTGTTCCTGTCCCCTCCTGACATTATATATTATACTCATATTCTGTGAACAAATCTGCATTATTTGATGAACAAATTGTAAACAAGACGATTTGTGCAAAGTGCACAATTCCGGGATTTGGAAGGGTGAAAATTTTGTGCAAATTGCCTATTGACTTTTTGGCTGGGGTGTGGTATAATGGAATTTCGGCTCGCCTGGGCCCTGGGCGAGCCGTTTGGATTTTTCAATCCAAACAGCCCATTTCTTCAAGGTATTCTTCCTCACTTATCTGCTCCCATGACCCCGAACAGTCTGCATAGTAATTATTTAATTCTTCAGCCTGCTCTTCTTCGGTCATACC
>JAZNJE010000054.1:0-8443 GCA_045577905.1 Acutalibacteraceae bacterium
GTGTATGAAAAAAACAAAAGTGAAGGCTCTTTTAACAGCAATATTTATTCCTGTTCTTGTCGGGTTTTTATCGGCTTTGATTTCAGGCAACTTCGGCAACAAGTATGATAGTTTTGTAAAACCTCCTTTATCTCCTCCTGCCATTTTATTCCCTATCGTATGGACTCTTTTATATGCCGCTATGGGGGCTGCCTCCTATTTAATTTGGAGTTCTGCCAGAGGAACCGCCTTTGAAAAACAGTCCGCCCTGCGTTTTTATGTGGCGCAACTTATCGTAAATTTTCTTTGGAGCATTATTTTCTTCCGCCTTGAAGCCTACACCTTATCGGTATTTGTAATTATTCTGCTTGATATTCTTGTCTTGATAACCGCTTTAAAGGCAAAAGAAATAAACCGTCTTGCCTTTTGGCTTTTAATACCATACCTTATTTGGCTCGCATTTGCAACCTACCTAAATATTGGGGTGGCAATACTTAACTAAAAAAGTCAGCCCTCCTTAAAGGAGGGCTTTAAATATAAAAGTGAGTTTTTCAGGAAAGGCCGAAACTGACCGATAATGCCTCGTTTACCCTATTCATAGAGTTACTGTCAAGACTGCCCATCTTTTCTTTAAGACGCTGTTTATCAATGGTTCTGACCTGCTCCAAAAGAACAATTGAATCTTTTTGGAGTCCGCAACCGTCGGCGTTAACCTGAATGTGTGTAGGAAGCTTGGTTTTATCTCGCTGACTTGTGATGGCGGCCGCAATAACAGTAGGACTGTAACGGTTTCCGACATCGTTTTGAATAATCAAAACAGGCCGTATGCCTCCCTGCTCCGAGCCGACAACGGGGCTTAAATCTGCGTAATAAATTTCTCCGCGCTTGATTGTCATTATTTTTCACACCCTGCTTTGAGTTTCTGTGTATATATTTTTACCTGACCGCATAATTTTTAATCATAGTTTTTTTCCTTTTCCTAAATTATTTTATGCGGACAACTCTTTAAGTGTGAAAAAAGCACCCCGTAGGGTGCTTTTATTTGTTCTTATTTATTGTCTTCGGTATCTCTGTCGCTTATCGAAATGAAATCAAAATCAGTCATTGATTCATCCTCTTCTGTTTCATCATCTTCTTCATAAAAATCTTCTTCGTCATCTCTTGCCGAACCTGCAATTTTGACAATAAGAATTATAATCGCAACAATAAGAAGAATGATTATTCCAACTATACAAATAGCAACAACCTTTGTGCCGGTATCAAGTGCGAATATTCTTTCAATAAAGGACTTGTCCCCTTCATCTTCGGGAGCCGCTACCCCTTCAACCGGTTTTTCCCACGCTCCTATATCGGTTGCACGTTGAAGGGTTCCCTCAACGGTGTCATAATAATAGAATCCTTCACGCTTTTCGGGTCCTCTGGCATAAAGCAGAACAAACTCGGCATAAGCGGGATTTGAATTCTTATATCCCGTAACCTTAAAGCCATTTATATTGATTTCGATTGTCTCGTATCCCTCGGGGGCTTTTTCAGGCTTTATAAACTCATAAAGTGACGTTGCGGTTACAAAATATTTGAAACTCTCAAAACTTCCGTCTGCTAACGGGCGGTAGAAATCAGCGTTCTCTCCGTTTGGGTCGGTAAGGTACAGAAGGGTTGTATCCCCTCTCTCAATACATGGGAACTCTACTCCGTTATAAGAGTAACTGTTTACCTTAAAGCCTTCATAAATTTTTGATATGTCTATTTCATTTGAAATATACATATCCTTGCCGTCTGCCGTTACCGAAACCTTGTTATCGACGGGGTTCTCAGTGTCGGGTATATCCGGATCGGGTGTTGAACCGTCCGATGCAAGTCTTGTAACATTCAGTGTATATCTCTTCTGTGTACCGTCGGCTGCAGTAACAACGATTACTCGCTTGTTGCTTCCAACCTTCATCTCCTTAGAGCCCTCAACATCCCAGGTTGCTCCTTTGTCGGCCGGATATGCGGTAACAAGAAGGGTGGTAACATTATTTTTTATTGTAACCGAGTATGTTGTTGTGTTGGGGTTAAAACTCGGTGTTAAAGAACCCGATGAAGGCACAATGTTACTCAAATTTGCATTAGAAGATTTTTGTGCAGATTTGTTAACAACAGTAATATTGATTCCTGCACCCTCTATTGACATAGGTTCTTCATTGGAACCCGTAACATCGACAAAATCCGAATCACGTATGCCAATATAGGAGGGGCCTCCTACTGCCTTTGCCTTAAAGCAGAGGGTCAATGTGGTGGAGGTAAAGCCGTCATCGTCGATAGAAAACATCAATTTGCCCGATGCATTGGGGTTAGTTCCCAACGTTCCGTCGGTTACCGATGCTTCACTTTCAATAAATTCAAAATACTTAACATCATAATTGACATATGCCTTCATATATGCTATTTTTTGGCTGCTCGAAAACTTGAATTTAACATAAATTTTGTCGCCTATGTTAGGACTCTCGACATCATAAACGGTAGTTTTTCCGTCATAAGTCGCGGCAAAAGCGCCTACTGAGCCGATGCCTATTGTAATGGCAAGAGCAACCGTTAATGCAATTAAACAAGAAATTATTCTCTTCATAATTATCTCCTTACTGTTCTATTATTACCAAACCGATCAGGTGCTTTCGTATCCTTATCAAATCGACCGAACTTATCTGTCCGTCCCTGTTAATGTCGGCGGCAACCGAATAAATGCCGTCTATACTAATCAAATCTATAAGTTTTTTCCTTAATCGAATAAGGTCAACCGAATCAATCTTACCGTTTCCGTTAATGTCGCCGTAAATGAGGACAGATTTTGTAATAAACTCGGCCCCATCATTTTTATATATGGTAATTCTATCTCCCGTTGATATAAGTCCTTTGGTTTTTTCCTTGCCTTCGGCATCAAAAACTTTAAGTGTTCCGTTTTCAATTTGGAAATTTCCCATAAACACCGAAAACTCGGTATCGGGGGCAACTCCCGTAACATAATCACCGAATTTATAGTCGGTCACAACATCGGGGTCGGGAATTATCACTTCCTCAGGTTCTTTTCTTACAACTAAAATATTGTAGTCGGCAGTTTTGCCGGAAGCAGCCGTAACCGTTAAGGTTATTTTATTTTCTCCAACTTCAAGCAAGTGTTCTCCCGCACCGACAACAGTAGCGCCGGGTACGGCAGTGGCAGAAACATTAAGTTTGGTAACGGTTCCATCGACAACCATTTCATACTCATTTTTGTATCGGTCAAAACCGTGAATGGGTTTAGAATCCACCAAAATTTCATTAAGATAAAAATTGTTTGCGCCGGTTGTTGTGGGCAATGCGGTTTTGTTTTCCTCGGGCATTTGTGCAAACACAGGTATGCTGAAAACAAGCGCAGTATCTGCCGGTATATCTGCATAAGCCTTTTTAAGAATAAGTGCTTCGGAATTTGCACCCTCAACATTAGTCATATATTGATGGCTGTAATAATTCGGACCTATAAAGTCCCACTTTTTGTAATAAAGGGTATCCTGACCTATATTTATATAACCGGTTCCGAACCAAATTGAACCGCCTATTATACTCTTTACACGGCTTGTCCAAGGCAGGTCATACTTCTGTTTGTTTTCTTCGGTGCTGTAATCGCCTCTTGCATAGCGAAGCCCTCTTTGGACGGCAGTAAGTCCTCCCGAAGCATAGGCACCGATATTGAAATGATTATAAAAGCCCTTTAATGAATCGCTATAATTACCCGAAATCAGTCCGCTTGTCCCTGCTCTGCCCTGCTCCTGAATAATCATTGCCGCAAGAACATAGGGGCTCACCTTTGAAATCTCGCCCGCCTTCATAATAAGTTCGGCATAAGACGAGTACCCCTCTTCAGGAAATTCTCCCGCCAAAAAGGAGTTGGTAACTATCTTTTGAACACCCTCTATGGTTTGAAGGTTTTGGTCATAAGATTGGTCAAGGAATTGAAAAATTCCGTTTTCGTTCAGGAAATTTCTCGGGTCTAAATAGTATGCGGTAACATCGGGATTTGCGTTAACCCAACTTGAACCGTCAAAGCCCGTATAGGTTGCTTTGTCCCAGTCATAGGCACCGTATGCCATACTTTTATACGAGTCCGGTCGGCTTATTGACACAAGACTCCTACCAACCTCTGTCTCAGCGGCTAAAACCTCAGCCCAAGTTAAATTTATATGGTCTGCCAAGAAAATCCAATCGGGGTGGGCCGCGTAAAGTTGACGAAGAAGCACCTTATAACTTTCGGGGAATCCCTGCTTTTCAAGATTTTCTTCAAAATCGGCATCCGGCTCATATTCAACCGGGGGTTTAATTTCAATTACATTTACTATGTAGTCGGCACAAACATAGGCAAAACCGTTTTCCCCGTCCGCCCACTCTATTTTGTACCACTCTCGTGTATCGGAGGCGATGCCTTTCCTCTTGCCGCCGTGAATTGTAACAAGGTCATTATTGTGAAGTTCCGCAAGTTTGTCCGACTCAGCGTTGGGCTCTTTTCTTACCGAAAGATAAGAGTTTGATTTAACCCTTACAACACCGCTGTATCTTATCTCCTCCGCCGCAACAACGGGAGCCGCATAAAAACAGAGTGCAAACATAACAACGCAAAGTAAAAAAGAAATTATCTTCTTGGCTTTCATATGTTCACGCTCCTCAAAATTAAAATTATAAACTAATTATATCAATTTTGTAACTTCTTGTCAACCTATGACGAAGATTTTTTTGGATTTTATGTAAACCAAATTAAGGTAAAAAAAGGCCTAAATTTGGAAAATTCTTGACTACACAGTGCCACTCTGTTATAATTGAGATAAATATGGCTATTACACAGGTTTAATTGCCAATATAAAAATTGTTTAAAGAGGAGTTGGTTCCCGAATGGACGACGGGTGTAACAGTATGACATCTGAAGGCCGATTATGGCTCTGCAATACTTTAAATGTGCAGGCCGCAAAAATTTTTAATTCCGATAACTTAGGTATGTTGCTTTTCCTTGTTGCGCTTCTCGCAACGAGTGCATATTTCTCTGCATCGGAAACTGCTTACACGGCATCAAGCCGAGTGAGAATCAAAGCAATGGCGGACGGCGGCGACAAACGCGCAAAAACCGCTAACAAACTTTTTCAGAACTTTGAAAAAACATTTGCAACCATCCTTGTGGGAAATAACATAGTAAACATTGCTATGGCTTCCTTTGCAACAATTCTTGCAACACAAATTGAGGGTCTGTCGGTTGCTGTAATGACACTTATAATAACCGTTGCAATTATTATATTCGGCGAAATTGTACCCAAAGCGATTTCTAAACAACTTGGAGAAAACTTTGCCCTATCAGTTGCTCCATCCCTTAATTTTGTATCGGTAGTTCTAACCCCTGTTACCGCTGTTTTTACGGCAATTTCAAGGTTTTTGACCCGCATATTTGCCAAAAAGGAAACTCCCTCGGTTACAGAGGATGACGTTATTGATATAATTGAGGATATGGCCGAAGAAGGTTCGCTCGACTCGGACGAGAGCCGCCTTTTATATTCGGCATTTGAGTTTGGCGATGTTACGGTGAGCGATATCCTGACCGACCGCAGAGATATTGTCTTTCTCAACATTGAGATGTCTGAGGAGGAAATTCTTAACGCAATTCGCGACTCCTCATATTCAAGGCTTCCCGTTTGCAAGGGCGACCTTGATAATACGGTAGGTATTCTCCGCACAAAAGAATATCTGGAACAGTATATTTTGGGAAAAAATCCCGACATTTGGGAACTTATAGACGAACCCCTCTTCGTTTCTCCAGAAACAAAGATTGAAGAACTTTTGTCATCGTTAAAACGACTTAAAAAGCCTATCGCCCTCGTCCGTTCAAGAGGAAACAAGATTCTTGGAATCGTAACCCTCGAAGATATGCTCGAAGAACTTGTTGGCGAAATTTGGGACGAAAACGATAAAATCGAAGAAAAATTTAAAGAGTTGGGCGAAAACACCTATGAGGTCAGTGCCGACCTTTCGGTTGTATCGGCTTTTGAAATGATGGACTATGACAATTACGACCGTGAAGAATGCGGTCACTATACCCTCAGAAAATGGGTTGGAAGAATGCTTCGAGGCGTTCCTACAAACGGTGCCGAGTTTTCCTACCGAGACCTTGATGTCAAGGTTAATAAGGTTTTCAGAGGGTGTCTCATTTCTCTCATATTTACCATAAATGCACCTGAAATCTCCGAAGAAGAGGAGGTTTCAGATCAATGATACTTATTTTACTGGTTTTGTGCCTTATGCTGGCGGCTTTTTTCGCCTCTGCGGAAATTGCCTACAATATGACAAGTGACTCCCGTCTTTTAAAGAAGGCGGAGGACGGTGGTGTTCTGTATCGCTTGGCATATAAAATCAAAAGCAACTACAATTTTACAATAACTGCCATACTTATAGGCAATAACATTGTAAATAACGTTCTGACTGTTCTTGCCACCAAGTTGATTATTGACCTTTTTGTTGGACTTTCTCCCAATGTTGCCGCCACGATTACAACGCTTATCGTAACCGTTATACTTCTTATTTTCGGCGAACTCGGACCGAAATCTATCGCCGCAACAAGGGGCGAAGGAATCGCAAAGATTTATGCGGCACCACTATTTATTATAATGATTGTGCTCTCCCCTGTTGCTTGGCTTGCCAACAAACTCATTCTTATTATAGGACTTGTTTTCAAAAAGAACGAGACCTCCTCGGTTACAACCGACGAACTTTCCTCAATTATTGAAACAGGAGAGGAAGAGGGCGGTATCGGTGAGGAACGAAGCGAATTGTTGCAGTCGGCAATCGACTTTAATGAAACTTCGGTTAAAGAGATTATGGTTCCCCGAGTTGATATGGTAGCCATCGATATTGAAGACGGTGTTGATGCCGTGCTTGAAGCATCTGTGCTCCACAATTATTCGAGAATTCCGGTATATGAGAACAGTATTGATAATATCATAGGAATTTTGGTTGTCCAGAAACTTTACAAAAAACTTATCGATACCGATAAGGCAGACATTGACCTTCGTTCAATGCTTGTCCAACCCTACTTTATCCACATGACAGTTAAACTTCCCGATGCTCTTGACATTCTAAGAGAGGAACGCACACATATTATGGTTGTTCTTGACGAATTTGGGGGTACAGCAGGTATCGTTTCGATGGAGGATATTTTGGAAGAACTCGTCGGCGATATTTGGGACGAGGACGAAGAAGCCGAACACGAAATTTTGGAAATTTCCGAGGACAATTACACCGTCGAAGGTGATATGAATATTTTCGATTTCTTTAACGCCATTGAGTTGGATGTAGGTGATTTTGAAAGTGAATATACGACGGTCGGCGGTTGGGCAATTGAGATGCTTGACGGTTTCCCCGAAGAAAATGCATCCTTTGACTTTATGAATATAACAGTCACGATTAAGTCTATCGAAGATCACCGTGTTACAAAACTTCTGGCAATCGTACACGAACGACCCGATGAAGATGAGAAAGACGAATAATAAAAAACGACAGTGCGATAGCAAAAACTCCCTAATCTGCATAGATTAGGGAGTTTTTAACTGCACTATCATAAAAAGGGACATCGGGGTTGCGTTTTTATATTTTGGAACAGTTAGTAATCATTTTTTCCTGTTTTCGCTTGCGTTTTTGTAATTGGGTTCACAGGTAAGATTTATTCCGAGACGCTTGAATACCTTTTCGTCGGTTTGAGAGAGCATTACCGTTGAGTGAACCTCACAACCGCGCAGATTTGATAACTGCTCCATCGCACTCTCGGCAACAGGGTCGGTTGTTGCACATATTGAAAGGGCAATTAAAACCTCGTCGGTGTGAAGCCGAGGGTTGCGGTTACCCAAATGATCAACCTTTAAGTGCTGCACGGGTTCGATAACATCGGGCGAAATAAGATGTGCCTCGTCGTCTATTCCCGCAAGTTCCTTTAATGCATTAAGAAGAAGTGCCGAACAGGAACCCAAAAGGTCAGAGGTTTTTCCCGTGACAATTCTGCCGTCCGGCAGTTCCATCGCCGCCGCCGGCAGTTGGGTTTCCTCCGCCTTTTCAAGGGCAGGAACGATAACCTTGCGGTCGGTAGGTGCAATGTCCGCTTTCTTCATAAGAAGTTCCAGTTTATATACTACATCTTCGCTGATTTTACCGGTTTTTGCCTCGCACAAGGCTGTATAATACCTTCTTACAATTTCGTTGCAGGAGGCTTCTCGGCAAACCGCGTCATCTATAATACAGTTTCCCGCCATATTAACGCCCATATCGGTAGGAGATTTGTACGGACATTCACCGAAAATGGTTTCGAGCATAGAACTGACTACGGGGAATATTTCAACATCTCGATTATAGTTTACGGCAAGGGTTCCGTAACTTTCAAGATGGAAGGGGTCAATCATATTAACATCGCTCAGGTCGGCGGTTG
>JAZNJE010000055.1:0-1743 GCA_045577905.1 Acutalibacteraceae bacterium
CGGCGGAAGGATGGTTCAAGGCAAATATGCCGGACTATGTTCCCCAGCCGAAAGAAAAACTCAATACCCGTTCTATGTTGGAACAATGGGGCGAATAATCACCGGCATACCAGGGCGGCAATAAAAATGCCGCCCTTTGCCTTTATTTTGCGTCAGGAGGGGCTTTGTCGTGCGGCGTTGGGATTTACCCAGGATAACGAAGAAGGGCTTACAAAGGCAACCAGGGGGCAAAAACGCAGCCTCCACGCCGCCCTCCACCGTTGAAGAATATTTAGCCGAAACAATGGGGAACCTTGTCTCCGCATATGTAGAACTTGAAAGACGATTGCCGAAGGAGGACGGGGAAGCCTTTTATAATGCCTTGTGTCTCATTGAGAACCTTTTGAGGAAGGGACACCAGGACAAAGCCCAGGGCGAAAAGAACCAGGCAACGAGGGCGGCAGAATAGCCAATAGCAAGGAACCGAAGAACGGCGAAAGGCATTATAATAAATAATAAATAATATTTGTGTCTCTTACTTTCAAAAAGGAAGTGTAGAGGCATTTTGCTTTTCTTGCGTTTCTTTTCCGCACAAGGACTTATAAAAGAAAGGTTTTGAAAATCCTTATAAATCCTATTGACAAAAAGAAGATTATGAGGTATTATGAGAGTGATAAAAGAAATGTTCGTTTCTTTTATCAGCATTGAAGCCGAAAGGGGAATAAAGATGATTTACGGATATGCCCGCATTAGTAGAAAGACAATGAATATAGAACGCCAGGTAAGGAACATTACGGCGGCTTACCCTGATGCGGTTATCATCAAGGAAGAATATACAGGGACGCAGATTGAAGGAAGAAAGCGTTTTGTGCGGCTTTGTAATACTGTCAAGGCAGGAGATACCATTGTTTTTGATAGCGTTAGCCGTATGAGTAGAAATGCGGTGGAGGGCTTTGCGGCATATAAGGAACTTTACGAAAGAGGAATAAACCTTGTTTTCTTGAAGGAACGCCACATAGACACCGAAACATATAGAAACGCCGCAGAACGCCAGGGCATTGATACTATCAGCACAGGAGACGAAGCAACGGACGAACTGTTAGAAACCATTACCCAGGGTATCAACCGTTATATTTTGAGGCTTGCGGAACAGCAGATAATGCTTGCTTTCCAGCAGAGCGAAAAAGAAGTAAGCGATTTACATCAACGCACGCGCGAAGGCGTTGAAACCGCCCGCAGGAATGGCAAGCAGATAGGGCTTGCGAAAGGAACCAAATTGAAAGTAAAGAAGGAAGCACCCGCAAAAGAAGCCATTCGCAAGTATAGCAAGGACTTTGACGGAACATTAGACGATGCGGCAACAATGAAACTGGCAGGAGTAAGCCACGCAACATATTACAAGTATAAGAGGGAGTTGCGGGAGGCGTTGGAGGATTGAGGGCGGCACAGCCCTCTTTCCTTCTTTTTTGTTGCGGTTGGTATCTATTGACTTTGTAAAAAATATACCGAGTAAAAATTTGAAAAAAGTAAAAATCCGGGGTAAAATAGATACAAAAGCACCCGTTCAAAATACTATGATTATGAGGGGCAAAAGATATATTTTTTTGTTTGAGAGGTTCAAGAAAAATAAACAGAGGTGAGAAGAATTGCTTACCAAAGAACAAGCAGTAGAGGCAATGAAGGCATACATTGCCGCAAATAAAATCAGTTATGCGGAATATGGCAGAATGATAGAAGTCGGATCGTAGCCATGTCGTTCTGTGA
>JAZNJE010000056.1:0-5897 GCA_045577905.1 Acutalibacteraceae bacterium
ACATCTCGGTTAACCCCACAATTGTAGGACACGAGTTCTGCGGAAAGATTGTAAAGGTTGGCGAAAATTGGAAACATAAATTTAAAGAGGGCGACGGTTTTGCCGTACAACCTGCCCACTTCTATAAAGGCAGTCAGTTGGCACTCGGATATTCGTATCCCTCTTGCGGCGGCGATGCTCTTTACGGCAACGTTCCTATGGAAACCCTTGCAATGGACTGTCTGCTCCCCTACAACTCCGACGTTTATTTCTACGGTTCTTTGGCAGAGCCTATGAGTTGTATTATCGGCACCTTCCACGCTATGTACCACACAAAGGCAGGAAGTTATGTCCATAATATGGGAATTGTTGAGGGCGGCAAAATGGCACTCTTAGCATCGGTAGGTCCTATGGGTCTCGGTGCAATCGACTATGCCCTCCACTGCGACCGCAAGCCTTCACTTTTAGTCGTTACCGACATTGACGATGCCCGTCTTGCCCGTGCAGAAAGTATTTACACAGTCGAGCACGCAAAGGAACTCGGAGTAGAACTTCATTATGTGAACACCGCAAAGACTCCTGACCCCGTTAAAGCCCTTCGTGATATTACGGGCGGTACAGGTTATGATGACGTTATCTGCTTTGCGCCCGTTCGCCCCGTTGTTGAGCAGGCAGATGCCATTTTAGGTTTTGACGGTTGTCTTAACTTCTTTGCCGGCCCCACCGACCAGAACTTTAAGGCTGAACTGAACTTCTTTAACGTTCATTACGCCTACACCCACATTGTAGGTACAAGCGGCGGCAATAACGATGACCTTCGTGAAGCCATCGAACTTATGAACAAGGGCATTATCAATCCTGCCGCAATGGTTACTCATATCGGCGGCCTTAATTCGGTTGTTGACACAACCTTAAACCTCCCGAACATCCGCGGAGGAAAGAAGTTAATCTACACCCACATTGACCTACCCCTTACCGCTATCGACGATTTTGCCTCACTCGGCGAGACCGACCCCATGTTCAAGGAACTTGACCGACTTGTTAAGGCAAACAACGGTCTGTGGAGTGGAGAGGCTGAAAAATATCTCTTGGCAAATGCCAAAAAATTAAACTAAAAAGAAGGAATTACAATGAAAGCAGTTATGTATGGCGGCGGTAATATCGGCCGCGGTTTTATCGGAATGTTGCTTTCCCAATCGGGATATGAGGTTACCTTTGTTGACGTTGTTGATACCGTTGTTGACACACTTAACCGTGAGCACAAGTATCCCGTTCGAATTATTAACACCGACGGTTATACCGATGTTGACGTTTTAAATGTTTCTGCCGTTGACGGAAAGGTTCCCGAAGCGGTTGCCCAGGCTATCGCAGATGCAGATATTATGGCTACGGCGGTCGGCGTTAATGTTTTAAAGTTCATTATTCCGAACATTTTAAAGGGTCTGCGTATCAGAAAAGAGAGAAATGCTCCCCCGTTTAACATTTTAATCTGCGAAAATCTTATGGATGCAAACCACGTTATTGAGGGCATGCTGAAAGAGAATATGACCGAAGAGGAAAAGGCTTGGTTCGACAGCAATGTCGGTCTGGTTGAGGCTTCTATCGGCAGAATGGTTCCCGTTCAGACCGAACAGATGAAGGACGGAAACCCCCTTAGAGTTTGTGTTGAAAGTTACGGCTTCTTGCCTGTTGACAAGGCAGCCTTCAAGGGCGAAATCCCCGACATTAAAAATATGGTTCCCTATGAACCTTTTGATTTCTTCCTGAAGAGAAAACTCTATGTCCACAATATGGGCCACGCAACCTGTGCCTACCTCGGAAATATTTTGGGTCTTACATATATTTATGAGGCTATCGACCGCGACGAGGTTTACATTATCGTCAAGGGCGCTATGGAGGAGTCGGCACGTGCTCTCTCGAAGAAATATGGCGTGCCTCTTGCCGATATTATGCTTCATATTACCGACCTTTTAAACCGCTTTACCAACGCCGCTTTGATGGATACCTGCCAAAGGGTTGGCGGGGACCCCACGAGAAAACTCTCCCCTGCTGACCGTTTAATAGGCTCGTCGTCACTTGCCTTGGCAGAAGGAATTACCCCCGCTTATATAGCAATCGGCGCAGCCGCAGGTCTTCTCCGTTATCTAAACGAGTCCGAAGACAAAACCGAAACCGCTGAGTTTGTTTTGGAAAAGGTTTGCGGCCTTAAAAAGGATAGCGAACTCGCCCTTTTAATTCTTTCTATGTACGAAAAGATTACGTCGGGTATGTCGCTCGGAGAAATCCGCCGCTTTGCCGACAAACTTACAAACGATAACCTCGGCAAGGTTATATAGTAACATTCGAAAAAAAAGACCTCCTCAACTACTCGTTGAAGAGGTCTTTTTTCTATTTTATAACATTTAGGTCTTGTAGCAAAACGATTATACCCATAATAATTATGACTATACCTGCTATTCTTTCGGCTTTGTCGCCCAGCCGCTTGCCGAACCTATGTCCGAGCGTTATGCCGAGTGTGGCAAACAGTATCGTTATAGCACCAATTATAAAGGCAATCGGCAAAATATCTGCATCTTCAAGAGCAAAGGAAAGACCGACCGCCATCGAGTCAATACTATCGACAAATGCCAAAGGAAACATAATCTTTGGGGTAAAGGCTACGCCCACAGGATGCTCGGTTTTCGATTCGATAATCATATGAATACCGACAAGGGTAAAAATTATAAAGGTCAGCCAAGGCTCAATATCCGTAACGAAAACGTGAACCGCATTTCCGACGAAATAGCCGATAAATGGCATTATCGTTTGGGCGCCGCCTGTCCAAGCGGCGGCAATAAATATATGTTTCCAACTTAGTTTTTTTACCGTTAGTCCTTTACAGATGCAAAGTGCAAATGCATCTGTCGAAACGGCAACGGCAATAATCAATAATTCCCAAAAGGGCATCAAATGTCCTCCTTAAACAAAATTCAGGGAAAGGTTTTTGTTTATAATGAAAGTTGAAACGTTTTTAGAGGGTTTCGACTAACTACAATCATTATTATACAATAAGTCGGCAGTATTTCAAATACTTTTCTTGATATGAGGGTTAAAATTTTAAAATGCCTCTCGGTCACAGTCCGCCGAGAGGCATTTTCGTTTTTATCTTCTATCTGTTGTCCTTAATCCATTCAAGACATTCAGTATAGTAATAAGCCATTTTTTGACCGTATCCCTTGGCAACCGACAAAGGCATAAGTTTTAACTGAATTTGGGTTAATTCTTCGTCTGTTGCGGTAATCTTGTCAACAAATCCGAGTTTAACAGTTCTCGGAGGCAGGAGTATGCCGCCCAAATACTCAAAGATGTTCAAATCTTCGGGGCATCTGTCTCCCAAAATCGCACGGGTCAATGCCTTTTTGTATTCGTCGTTGTATTCCTGCTCGGTTGCGCTCCAAAGTCTATCGGTAAAGAGAGCAACGTGACCTGCAAGGGTATATCTAAAATAGGTAGAATCGGATCTGCCGTAGTTCCAAGCACAGCAGGAGCCACCCAAAATCATATCATGATATTGAGGGTCGGTTTTAGGTCTTACCAAAGGAGACCAGTCATAAAGGCCCTTTTCGGTTGCATACTGCGCATAGTTTATATAGGTGTCCCAGAAGTTTGCATTGACAACCTTATATCCCTGCTCCAAGAAGCCCTGCATACTGCATCCCTCATAGGGACCTCTCTGCTCATCGGCTACGCGCCAATACTCCATAATAATATCCTTCGGCAGAGGACATTCCTTAGAAATATCAACCCAGTCATTCCACATCATGACCTCTTTACCGAACTCTTTAACTATATTATAGAAGCGTTCTATCATATAGTAATAAACTTCTTGTTTGTTCTTCTTGCGAAGGCGTCTGCAACGGGGACATTCATCCCAATGGCAAACGTGATCGGGTATATCAAAGAACTCTACCTCGTCGCCACCGATATGGAAATATTTCGATTGGGGGAACATTTCAACAAGTTCAGCAGTCAAGTCTTTTAAAATCTCATAAAAATGTTCATTTCCTGCGCAGAGTGCCCACGGAATTTTATCGGGGGTGCTTGTTGCGCAGTGAAGGTCGGGATATGCCTCAACAAAAGCAGATGCGTGTCCGGGAACATCAAGTTCGGGGATAATTTCAAGACCGAGAGTATCGCAAATTCCTGACATAGTCTTAAAGAACTGGATTGAAAGTTGATTTCTCTCGGGTCCCTTCAAGGTGGGGTGCTTTATCGATTGCCAAGCAAATCCCTCGCTGTCGTTCATATGAAGATGAAGTTTGTTGTATTTCATAAGAGAAATGCGTACCAAATCTTCGGCTAAATTCTCGGTGTTAGGGATTCCTCTTGCAAAGTCAAGCATAAAGGCTCGCCACAAAAATTTAGGCTCGTCCTCAATCTCGCACTTGTTGATATAAAAATCGTACTTGCCCTCACGGTGAACAAGTTGTGAGAAGGTTGCACAAGCATTGCGGGCACCCAAAAAGTCTCCATACTTGATAACGATTTTTTCACCAACCGTAATTTTATATGCTTCCTCATTCAGGTTTTGATCTAACTCGAAAACAAGCAATGCGTCCTCACTGTTTTGAAAGGTAACGGTCGGCATATAATACTTTAATGCTCTAACTGCTTTTTTTGCATCATCACTGTCGGTAAATACCGAGATTATATCGTCAAAACACAGTTTTCCTTCTAAAACCTTTTCGCTTTTTACTCTTGGAATAATCATAATAACTCTCCTTTTGGCTTTTATATGATATAAATATCTGAACTCTTTTTGCCAGGGGACTGACCGTACGCCTTAATATATGCTCTGTAAAAGGTGGAATAATCGTTATATCCGCACTTCGGAAATACCTCGGTTGGTTTTTCCCCTTGGGCAATGAGCCGTCTTGCCTGCATAAGCCTTTTCAGGGTTACATACTGTGCCATTGTCATGCCCGTATTCCGTCTGAAAATTCTGTAAAGTTGAGGCTTACTGATATAAAACTTTCGGCAGACACTTTCCGCAGTAATGGACTCCCCTATGTTTTGATTTACATACTCAATAAGTTTGTATTCAAAACTGTCATAGGAATCTTGGACCAAGGCCTTTTCAATAAAGATTTTTGACATTTCGTCTAAAAGCAGGAGTAGGCTTGAAACTGCGTTAAGTTTCTCCGCCGTTCCTTTTTTAAACAGATTTTCAAGATGTTTTTTATGTATGTCATCCTTAAAAAATCGGCTTTTGTAAACATTAAGGATTCCTGCCCGTCTTTCAAGCAGTGCATGCAAAAGAATATTTGTAGGGTCGAGACTCGCAAAAAGTTCGACATTAAAGTTGACAACAACCCTCTCGTATGTGCCGTTTCCTTCCACCTCGATATAGTGTGTCTCCGACGGTCCGGTCAAGACAATATCCCCCCACTCGAGGGAGTGTTTTGTTCCCTCTGAGAAAAATGTTGCCTTGCCGGATATGAAGTAAAGTAATTCTGCCGTTTCGTGGGTGTGGAGACTCTGAGCAGGAAATTCTTTTCCGTCGTGTCTTTCCCAATTGACAAGAAGGTCTTCATCCTTGTAAAAACATTTAGCGTCCACTTATTTGCTCCCTTACAGTGCGCCTAATTCAACTCTATTTGGAGGTCGGCAAATACTCCTCGTAAATACTGAATTGAATGTATTACTCCTTCGTCATGAGGAGCATTGGGCACCTCGTGCTCTATTGTTACAAACGAATCAAAGCCAAATTCACGAAGGCGCGCAAAAAGTGCCTTGAAATCGACCTTGCCCTCTCCGAGTTCAACCTGACGTCCCAACTCTTTGCCGTTTGTGGGGTAAAATCCATCCTTCGCATGAAGATTTCTGACATAAGGACCGAGAAGGTCAAGTGCATCAACGGGATTTGCCTTGCCGTAAAG
>JAZNJE010000057.1:0-4909 GCA_045577905.1 Acutalibacteraceae bacterium
GGCCGAACGGCTTACCGAGATTGAATGAAAATTTCATCGTCCCCGTCTCCCTCATATAATTTAGTTCAATTTTTATTCGTTACACTTAATAAAACCGACCGGCCCTTGATTTTCAAAAAAATTTATTATATAATATATATAGAAAATAAAGATAATAAAAAATAAAAAGGAGACTCCATATGAACCCTAATGATATCCTTGCTCGCCTTCAGAACGGCGAAACCGCGGAAGATATTGCCGCAGAAATGTCCTCTGTTCTTAACGAAGCCATTGGCGCATATGAAGCGGAAGCTGCGAACGCAAAGGCAAAGGCAACCCACGATGCAGTTATAGAAGCAGCCGCATCTCAAGTAGTTTACTCTCTCTTGGACTTTACCAATCTCGTAGCTCCTGAGCTTGTAGAGCATATTACCGAGGAAGATGAAGCTGAACTTATTGCTCTCTTGGTTGCGGAATCCGCAAATCTCGGCAAACTTGCAAAGTTCGCTATGATGATGGCAGAGCTTGATGAACCAAAATGTAATTGCGTAAAGGAAGATAAACCGGTCGGTCCTTCGGCTGAAGATATTCTTAACGATTTCCTTAAGAAAAACTTCCTTTCTTAATCAAAATACTAAAAAATGAAGACAAGCTCGAGAGGGACATTCTCGATTAGAATTTGAAGGTAAATCGACTGCTTTCCGCATATACTAAATTTACCCCTCTCTTGGCGTGAAAAAAATTTTTTGAGATGTAGTAATACATCTCTTTTTTTTATGCGGTCCGACCGGGAAAACGCCGCATAGCCGTGCGGCCGCAAAAATGTCTTTTTTTAATATTATATCATAAATTTTTTATAAAGTCAAGTCCCGGCCGGCCCTTGTCGCATTCTCTTGGACAAAATTTGCCACGATTTTTTCAATAAAAAATTACCCCTGAACACTTTTACGTGTCAGGGGTTTTTCGTTATAAATTTGCCAAAATTCGCAGCTCCTGGATATAAAAAATTCTGGGTGGGAAACCCAGTACTTTACATAGAAAAATAAAACATATAATGCGGTTTTCCGGTCGGCCGGTGGGGTGTTTGGTTTCGGGATTTTTTAGAAGCATATAATCGCTTTCAATTCAAATCGCGGCCATATGGTGAGGGGTGCTAGGTGGGAAAACGGGTCTTCAGGCTCGCCCTCGACCCGATAAGCTCGCTTTCGGGAATTATCAAGCTAACTTGATAGCAAACCAAAGTGCAGTGAAAAATACGAAGGGTCTTGATTATCGGAAATTCCGCTCGAGACGCATGTGCTCGAGCGGTCCGACTTTTAGGAAAAACCCAATACAACACCCAAAATTACATTTCGCTCGAAATCTTCCATAGACCTCAACTTGTCGAAAATCGGACCGAACTCGGGTCCGGCTCCTTATTTGTCAGTCCAAGCACAAACAGACTGACCGCAATACTCACGCAACGCACAAGTCTTGCAATCATTATGAGTCATACAATACTACATAATAACCAAGAGAGCTTTGACAAGTTCTTGGGACATTTGAAAGACTCCTTTCATATTTTCTTTTTACATTTATATTATACAAAAAATTTTTGAAAAAGTCAAAAAAGAAACGGATTACTCCGTTTCCTCTTCTTCGTTTTCAATCTCGATTTCTTCGTAGGCATAATCGGGGTCGGTTTCGTCGAGAATTTTGTTGTAGTAGGCTTCTTCGATTTCCAAGAGGTCTGCCAACTTGGTATAAATTTCTTCGCCCTCAAGAACAATAACATCTTCTTCTTTAAGGATTCCGAGGTCGATAAGCACTTCGGCTGCACCCCTTATATCTGCGTTCAAGTCATACGCATAAGGTTCGGTTTTTCCGTTGTAATACACTGTGCCACAGCCGTGGCAATCGGTTTCGTGAATGATAAGTTTTGACATAATTTTTATTTCCTTTCTTATTTACTATAATAATTATATCATATTATTTTTGATTTGTCAAGTGGAAAATTAAATTTCCACTTGAATTTTCTTTTCAATTTCGATGTGGTCATCGTATGCGTTATCAGTATAGATTTCGGTAAGATAATCACGATATCCTTTGACGAGGTCTTCTCGAATTTTTTGGTTGAAAATAGCGTTGATAAGATCACGATAATCAAGGTCTTTGTCATTCATAAAAGCATCAAAATCTCGATTGCTGTCATAAAATTCTCCGCTTTGAAAAGTGGTCATTTCATCATCGACACACTCTTTGATTTCGGCTTTGAGTTCTTCCTCGGTTTTGGCTTCATTGTTACCGTCAAGATAAAGTTTTACATTCACATCAATTTTCATATTGTTATTTCCTTGCTTTTTTCTATAATAATTATATCATATTATTTTTGATTTGTCAATAGGGAAAGCGGTTTTCTTGCTTAATGGTTGCGTGTGGGGGAGATTATGCGGTCGGTTAATCGGGCGACCGCATATCTTCAACAGCGAGTTCCGCATTGAGCGGTATAACGATTTCGTGTCTGTGGCTTAACAGTATTTTGCCATCGTTAAGACGAATATAGGCAATTAACTCTTCATCTTCGCCACCAGTCAAATATGCCTCTTCATCGAGCGAATCGCCGTCGCCGTCCTCTGCCCAAATATACAAATTTTCATCGTATATTTCAATATCACAAAGCATATCTTCTACACCGCCGTGTCTGCGTTTATACATAGCCTTGATTTCATCGCCTGTAATATTGGGTAATAGCATATAAGGGGTGGAACACTTTTGAAAGCGGAATACTATTCCTCTTGAAAGTTCTTCAAGTCGGGCAGTATAGGGTTCGGGGTTTAAGTGTTTGATTTTCATAGTTTGTTTTCCTCTCTTTATTTGATACTTAATTATAACATATTAAAATTGATTTGTCAAGGGTTTTCTTCAAAAAATTCTTTTATACTTTCGACAATTAAAAAAATTAAAAAACCTAAAACCACTCCAACAGTAAAACCACATACAAAATTGATAAATAACATTTTTAATACCTCGTTTCATTTGATAATTTATTATACCACGCTTTCGGGAAGAAGTCAATCGGCAAGTTGCACAAAGATTTGGGGGCAAAATTGTGCAAAATGCTAGATAAACCGAATTCCGAGCGTGACACGCGCTCACGCTCGGTTCATTTTATCAATTGGCAAAATGCACAAAAAATACCGCCTTTTATAGCGGTATTTTGTAAGTTTTGCGTATGGTAATTTCCACAAATTCGGGCTTTATATCGCAACGAAATCTGTCATTTCGCACAAATTCACCAATGCCGATATTCTGCCAAATTGTCCTCGTTTTATCCTCATATCGTAAAGTATTATACTTTGATAATGGGATATAAAAATCATAAACAAATTGAGAATCGCTCGGCATAGTGAATTGCTTGGCTCTGCGGTAGTTTCTTGTATGCTCGGTCTGTCGGCGGTTTAGGTCGTTTGTTGTGCCGATTTTTAGTATATAATTGCCGTTAGTGTCGATATAATGCCCCACATATAAAAATTCTTTATTTTTGGGCATATTTTCCTCGATTTTGGGAGATTTTGAGTTAAAATCCCCCATTTTTATCACTTTTTCGGTGCTCTTTTGCGTTTTAGGTCAAGTTCAAAAGTATCTTCACCGATTTTGAACGAAATAAGTTTTGAAGGGTTAAGAATTTCGACATTTTCAACACAATTTTCAAGATATTGAGCCAAATTTGCGATAAATTCTTCCTTTGTGGTATCTTTTTTTCGTTCTCGCTTGGTAGTATCAAAGTTATATACTGTCGGTGCTTTGCGTGTACCTGTTGCCGACATTTTCTTCGATACGGCTTTTTGCTCTTTTGTCTGCTCGAAAAGTTTTTCGCCTTTGTCGATTGCTTTATCGTCTGCTATGACTTGCAAGGCTTCTTCTTCCGATATATTCAAAAGTCGCATAAGTTTTTGGGCTTGGGTTTCAGCCATTCGCATATACCCCCTTTTTCAAGGGTGGGCGATTACTCGCCCACAACCTCTGCGGTATAATTGGGGTTTACCTTAAACTTGGCAACGCCTTTTACTTCGGTACGGATAAGCATAGGGTTGGGATTGGGTTTCTTCTCTCTGTCATAGAGGTTCATAATAACCCCATTGACTTTGGAAGTGTTAAGGTCTGCACACGCAGGAATCTCCTTAATCATTTCCGATATGCTCATAGACTTACCGCTGTTTTTAAGGTGGTCATAGATAGCATTACCCAGACCGATATTCGCAATCTGCGTGGGGGTGAGTTTCTTTTCACCACCGCTGTTTGCGTTTTTCTTGGCAGTTACCTCGATTCTCTTTTCAAGGAATGCCTTGCGTTCATCGGTCAAAAGTCCGTTTTCTTCAAGGACATTGAGAATATCGTTGAAATTGTCGATAATGGTGGGTTTCTTGTTAGTATTAGCCATAGTTAATTTTTCCTTTCAAAATTAAAGTTAAGTTATTATTTGGTACTTATAGTGTTTAAGGTGTGCACCCCTCATTCACTATATGTATTATATCACATCGAAAACCATTTGTCAAGTCTTTTTTGAAACTTTTTCAAATTTTTTCGATTTGATTTTTTTGCTTGGTATCTCTACCTCACATTTAAGATTATATCACATCTTAAAGCGTTTGTCAAGGGGTTTTTGAAATATTTTTCAAAAATTTTTATCAGTGCCTTTGTTAAAACGAGGTCTTGCAAGTGCGGACTGCGGCGCCCCTCGCCCCTTGACTACGATAATAGTATATCACAAAGTAAGGGGAATTGCAATAGGCAAAATGTATAAAGATTCGGGTTTTGGGATAAAAACTTTGTGCAAATTGCCTATTGACATCGGGGCAAAAAAGTGGTATAATGAAATTTTGCGGAAAAACCGGTCGTGGCGTTCCACCGCGACCGGTTCGTCATTTTGCACAAAAAGAGAGGGGGCGGT
>JAZNJE010000058.1:0-2477 GCA_045577905.1 Acutalibacteraceae bacterium
GCCGCATTTCAATTATGTCGGAGATTCTATTCTCGGATATAAAAGCCATTTGGGTGCGGGTGCGGTCACATCTAATGTGAAAAGTGATAAAACCTTTGTACAAGCTGTGTATGACGGCAAACGAATTGATACCAAACTTAAAAAATTCGGTGCCATTGTGGGCGATTTTGTAGAGGTTGGATGTAACAGTGTTCTTTGCCCCGGAACCGTTATCGGCAGAAACACTAATGTCTATCCCCTATCACGTGTTCGCGGATATGTTCCGCCCGATTCAATTTTTAAAAGCGAGAATAATATTATTCCCAAAATTCAGAAATAACCAGAAATAACAAATTTTAAAAATCGGGACAAAAAATTAAAGCGCCAGACCATTTATATGGTGACGAGGAAAGAAGTTTTCGAAAATTCGGCGGGTGCTTCTTCGGCTATTCCGGTCGTAAGGGTGTGTACAAATAAACAAAAGCATGCCTATGGGAAATAACGTCAATAACGTCCCGAAAAAAAGGAGAAATTTTTATGTGTGGAATTATTGGTTACACCGGCAGCAATAATGCGCTGCCCATACTTTTAGACGGACTTTACGCTCTTGAATACAGAGGCTACGATTCAGCAGGAGTTGCCTTTTTCAAAAACGGAGGTCTTTCGGTTATTAAAACAAAGGGCAGAATTGATGTCCTTAAAGATAAAATTCCCGAAGCCTTATCATCTAATACGGGAATAGGTCATACTCGGTGGGCTACCCACGGAGAGCCGAGCGATGTGAATTCGCATCCTCATGGTACCGACCGCCTTTTAATTGTTCATAACGGAATTATCGAAAATTACAATGAACTGAAAGACGAACTGCAACAGGCCGGTTATATATTCGAATCCGAAACAGACACCGAAGTTGCAGCAAAACTTATTGACTATTATTTTGAGGAGTTCAAAAAGCCCGAAGAGGCCATAAAAAAGGCGGCTTCACGTTTTAGGGGTTCCTTCGCTATTGCGGCGGTTTTCGAAGGTTTCGACGGTGAAATTTACGGAGTTAGACGAGATAATCCTATGCTTGTTGCTTTGGGAAATGGTGAAAACTTCATTACCTCTGATATTTCTGCCCTTTTAAAATACACAAACCGTTTTATACGGTTAGAAGAAAATGAAATTGTCAAGATTACCGCAGATTCGGTAACAATAACCGACTTTGCAAACAACACCGTTTGCAGAGAAGAAGAAATTGCGGTTTGGAGTTCTGACGCGGCTCAAAAGGGTGGTTTTCCTCACTTTATGCTCAAAGAAATTCACGAGGAACCCGACACTATTGTTAAAACCCTGCGTCCAAGAATTAAAGATCGTCTTCCTGAGTTTTCTTCTCCCCTTTTAAGCAAAGAAAACATAAAAAATTATAAACATATTCATATTGTTGCTTGCGGCACCGCTTACCATGCGGGACTCATCGCAAGATATGCTATCGAAAGACTTTGCAGAATAAGAGTTCAGGTTGAGTTGGCTTCGGAATTCCGTTATAACAACCCTATTCTCGATAAAAACGATTTGGTTATTGTTATTTCGCAATCGGGCGAAACTGCCGACACTCTTGCTGCCCTTAGGCTTGCAAAACAAATGGGAACACCCACCCTCGGTATTGTTAATGTTCATGGCTCGGCAATAGCACGCGAGGCCGACGATGTGGTATATACACTTTGCGGTCCCGAAATTGCCGTTGCATCGACAAAGGCTTATTCGGTCCAATTATCCATTATGTATCTTTTAACACTTCATTTCGCACTTTGTCTCGGCAAAATGAGCGAGGAAGAGGTGCGGGAGTGTACCGATGTGCTTATTGAAAAATTGCCTGTTGCCATAAGTTCTGTTCTTGAAAAAAAGGAGGAACTTGCGTCTGTTGCTGAGGAGTTTAAGACCGCACACAGTATTTTCTTTATCGGCAGAGGAATAGATAATCTTCTCGGTTATGAAGCGGCTTTAAAATGTAAAGAAA
Source organism: Acutalibacteraceae bacterium (assembly GCA_045577905.1). GTDB lineage: Bacteria > Bacillota > Clostridia > Oscillospirales > Acutalibacteraceae > SFWF01. The sequence continues at coordinate 1,979 of JAZNJE010000058.1, forward strand.
TTTCCTATATTCATTGTGAGTCTTATGCCGCAGGCGAACTTAAACACGGAACCATTTCCCTTGTAGATGGCGGAACTCCTGTAATTGCCATTATGACCGAACCTTCTGTCAGTGAAAAGATGATAAGCAATATAAGGGAGGTTAAGGCACGCGGAGGAAATCTGCTCCTTATCACTAATGAAGATATATCTTTCCCGTCAGATATTGCAGACAGAGTTTTATATCTTCCGTCAGTTATGCCCATCTTCTCTCCTGTTGTTTCTGCAACAGCAGTACAACTTCTCGCATATTATCTGTCATTCTCGCTCGGAATTGATGTTGATAAGCCGAGAAATCTTGCAAAAAGTGTTACAGTAGAATAATAAATCGGAGTGATTATTATGGGAAAATATTTTGGTACAGACGGTTTTCGCGGAGAGGCAAATATTAACCTTACCGCCGAACACGCCTTTAAAATAGGAAAATTCTTGGGCTACCATTACGGAAAAGATCATAAATG
>JAZNJE010000059.1:0-2847 GCA_045577905.1 Acutalibacteraceae bacterium
GCACAGAAGAACAGCGGAAAGCCTTTGTAAAGGTGGCATATGGCTATTGCCGCACGGTTGAGGTTATCTGCCGCAACCCGAAGTCCGACAAATACGGCCAGCCCGTCCGTTCCTTTGAATGGATTACCGACGAAGCACAGATTGCCGCTCTCCGTGCGGCAGGTAAGGCACCCTCTTACAACAAGAAGGCCGCAGAGGATTGGTTCAAGGCCAACTTCCCCGAAGAAGTCCCCCACGCAAAGAAAACCAACACTTCCTCGATGTGGGAACTGTGGGGAGAATAATCACCGGCAACCAGGGGCGGCATTCGCGTAATGCCGCCTATTTTGCGTCAGGAGGGGCTTTGTGTATCGTTTAGATGGAACACCCGACAATTGGAACGATTGGTTAGAGATGCCCTTTTTGAGCGAAACAACGGCAAATTTTGCCCCTCCACCAATCGTAAATCAATTGTTGTCGTTATACATCCAGGTTGAAAAAGTCGTGTCAAAAGAAGATGCCATTGCCTTCTATGAGGCCGTGGAGACGATAGAGCGTATCCTGATGGAGGCACAGCAGGACGGCAACCAGGGCTTCACAGAGTAAGGATTGCGGCAACAGGATAGAGCAACACAGAGCAACGAAAGACAACCAGGGCCAATAATAAGTATTATATATAATATATCGTTCCTTTACTTACATTGAGGAAGTAGGGGGACGGTATATTTTTATTGTGTCTTTTTTCTTCATTGGCAACCCTTATAAAAGAAAGGTATCAAAAATCCTTATAAAACCTATTGACAAATGAAGGGGATTGCGGTATTATAAGAGTGATAAAAGAAATGTTCGTTTCTTTTATCAGTAAGACGATTGTGGAGGGACAAAGAATGATTTACGGATATGCCCGCATTAGCAGAAAAACGATGAATATTGAACGCCAGGTAAGGAACATTACGGCGGCTTATCCGGAGGCCGTTATCATCAAAGAGGAATACACCGGGACGCAGATTGAAGGAAGAAAGCGTTTTGTGCGGCTTTGCCGGACTGTGAAGGCAGGAGACACCATTGTTTTTGATAGCGTTAGCCGTATGAGTAGAAACGCAGAAGAAGGCTTTGCGGCTTACAAGGAACTGTATGAACGGGGTATCAACCTTGTATTCCTCAAAGAACGCCACATTGACACGGAGACATACAGGAACGCCGCAGAACGCCAGGGCCTTGACAGTATCAGCACCGGAGACGAAGCAACCGACGAACTGTTAGAAACCATCACCCAGGGCATAAACCGTTATATTATGCGACTTGCCGAACAGCAAATAATGCTTGCTTTCCAGCAGAGCGAAAAAGAGGTAAGCGATTTACATCAAAGGACAAAGGAAGGACTTGAAACGGCCCGCCGGAACGGTAAGCAAATCGGCCAGGTGAAGGGAAAGAAACTGACAGTAAAGAAGGAAGCACCCGCAAAGGAAGCCATTCGCAGGTATAGCAGAGACTTTGACGGGACGTTAGACGATGCGGCAACAATGAAACTGGCGGGCGTGAGCCACGCAACATATTACAAGTATAAGAGGGAGATGCGGCAGGAATAAGGGCCTGCCGCTTCCCTTTGCGAAAATTTGAAAAATGTTTATTTTTGAGAAATTTTTTGAACGAAAGACACCCCTTCAAAATACAGATATAGTGGAGGGACAAGAGCCTTCTTTTTTTTGAATGAACCGTTCAAGAAAGATAAACGGATATAAGAAAAAAGAAAGGGGGCATGGGAGGCGGTTCGTCTGTGCGAACTCTTGCTTGCCTCCCGCTATTCAAAGCAGAATTGCCCTCTACCTATATATCAAAATAACAGGGGGTAAAGTTTCACCATTAAAAAAATTTTTACAGGAGTGATGAGAAATGCTTACAAAGGAACAGGCCATTGATACTATGAGGGCATACATTGAGGAATAGCATATATCATATGCCGAATATGGCCGCATTATTGGATATTGTCGGGCAAGTATTAGCCAATGGATGGCAGGGAAAACAACGCCTTCATACAAAGCCATTCGGGCCATAGAGCAATTGAGCGAAATGCGACGGAGGGTGAGACAATGACAAGTCAGGCAGAGGCATACAGGAAATTGTGGAGGCTTCACACCCGTTTTTCAACCTGGCGGGAAGTTGCTTCACACATTGGATATTCGCCTTCCGTTATCAGCGTATGGAAGAACAAGAAAGAGCCGATAAGCGTTGCGGGCATAATCCGCATTGATGAGGTTATGAACGGGAAGTCATACAAGCAAATTGACAGACAACCCGAAACAATGTAATATATACTCAAAACAACGGAAGGAAGGCTTTCACATATGGAATACAACCACACAATCAAAGAGATTGCGGCCAGGGTAGGCAAAACGCCGCAGAGCATTCAAAAATTGAGAAGTAAGAACCTTTCCTTCTTTGAGGCCCATACCAAAACCAGAGGGAGAGCAATCTTTTTTGACGATGAGGCGTTAGGTTGGTTTATGGATTATTACCGAATTACGCCCAATGACAACCAGGAACAACCGGAACCAACGGAAGAACAACCGCAAGACAACGCAGAGACAACCTTTGAGGACGCAGAAACAACCGAAACCGCCCAGGATGATACACCCAAAACAACCAACGACACCCAGGAACAACCACACGAAACCGCAAGAGAAGCCTTTCTCGCGGCCAGGGTGGCAGAGTTAGAGGCAGAGTTGCGACGGATGCGGGCAGAGTTGGACGAACAGCGGCAAATTCACAAGGGGCTTTTGCTTACCCTCGCCGGAGAACAGGAAAACGTGCGGCGGATGATTGACGCACACAAACCTTTCCTCGCCAGGTTGAAGGACTTCTTCACCA
>JAZNJE010000060.1:0-8650 GCA_045577905.1 Acutalibacteraceae bacterium
AGCAAGAGTTATATGCAGAGTATTTCATCTGGCAGATCAATGCCGTCCTTAGGAGAGTTTCTTTATATATGCGAATATCTTGGTGTTACTCCCAGAGAGTTCTTCGATGAGGATATAAAAGAGCCTCAACTGGTTCAGAAATTATATGAGTTGACTCGTAATATGTCCCAAGAAGACCTTGATGTACTTATTAGCACCGCAGAACGATTAAATAACAGATAAACGAAAGGCAGCCTCACCATCAAAGTGAGACTGCCTTTTTATATAACGAAAAATCCCTTGTAACAAATTGTTGTGGCTACAAGGGATTTTGTCATTTATTTAATTGCTTGATAACGTTTAAATACAAAATCAACAATTACCTGAGATTTCACTTTCATATTAAGCTTGCTGATAACTTTCTTAATCATCTGCTCTGTGACTTTTGGCAAGTATTCTTTATATTCAGGATATTTTTCCATTAGTTCATTAAAGAGTGTGATTAAAAGGTCGTTTGTAGATTTGCTTGTGGGATAACCGCGTGCGATAAGTGCCATATTGTTATCGAAGTTTGGTGCAAGACCTAAAAGTTCACCCGTTTTCGCATCACGCATTAAACCGAAGTTTCCTGTATGTCTGTCTGGGTTGGCGGTTATGGTATCAAGGAAAATCATTTTAATATAATCGAGAATTGCTATAGGACAAAGTTTCTTAAGTTTCTCAACAACCTTGATATAATCTTCCTCATCACACATAAAGGATGAAGCCGGTTCAAATATAACCTTGGCAGAATCGGTGAAGTCAAGCGACTTAACGCATTTATCACCTTTCTCGTAATGTGCCATATTCATACCGAGTGCCTTACCTAACTCATATACAAAAAGCTCTGAGAACTGCTCTTTTTGGTTAGCAGATTTGTAAATCCACCATTTTCCGTCTTTTAGTTTCCAACACTTTTCAAAGCTACCGATATTGGTAAGCTCGGGTGTTTTTGTATCCTTACGCTTTGCGGCGGAATTAAAACTTGAATAAAGTCCTCGTAGAGCAAGATTGGAGAAATAGTCTTTATTAAAGCGAACATCTTCATATTTCAAATCACTGCCGATAGCCCTAACCCAATAGGTATCAGTAATGGTTGCTGCATTAACGTGAAGAACTGTTGAAACATCGTCTTTTTCAGCAAGTCTTAATGCCTTTTTAAGAAGTCGTGAATTTGCTCTATGCGAATCGATAGCTCTTGTTTCAAGCCAAGACTTAGCATCACTTACACGCTTTAAATATAAAGGCAACAAATCATTATTCAAAACATTAAGCTCGTTATCTTTCCAAACAGCAACAACTGTATCACGGCTTAAAATCTCAAAATCCTTCATAAACTTTTTCTCCTTTCTTCATTTTTAATATATTATACACGATTTTAATTTAAAATTCAACTGCAAAGCATTTTATTATTTGAAAATGGCGAAAACCCGCTTAAATAGCGGGTTTTCGGGGTGTTTTATATTGAATTTTCACGGCAGGATTGGACCTAATCTATAGTATTAGTTAACCCGCCGTGGCCTGCATCTATAATAATTGTCCTGATTGACTCAACGCCCACGAGTACCGGAACTGCGTCTCTGCCTTCCTCCTCACCAAAAAAACAGCAAACAAAAAAGAAGGCAAAACAGAGCACACACACCGCAAATTTTTTTACCACTGTCACAAAGTTCCTCTCCTATAACTATACCAAAATCTAATTGTTTTTTCAACTTAATATTATGCTTTCCCCTCTGTTTTAATGCTTGCTGTCTAAACTTTGGGACAGGCTGTAAAAAACAATGACCCTTAAAGAGCGAAAACTTTAAGAGTCATAATTTTATTCGGGGATTTTCCTTTTTCTTTCATTTTCTATTTCTTAGTTTTGTTTTAAGACGGGAAGATTGGACTGTCTTTAAGCATTAACCAAATCAGAGACCTTAATTCGACTTGTTTTATTATTTTCTTTATGTTAAACTAAATTAGAGGTGATTTTTTGGTAAAGGTTGTTTTTCTGTGCCACGGCAACATCTGTCGAAGCCCGATGGCAGAGTTTATTATGAAAGATTTGTGCGAAACCGAGGATGTTTATATTGAATCTGCGGCGGTATCGAGGGAGGAGATAGGCAATCCCATCTATCCGCCTGCACAAAAAATATTAAGAGCAAAAGGCATACCCTTTGACAATCGAAAAGCACGGCAGTTTACCCTTGACGATTATAATAATTTTGATATTATTGTTATAATGGAACAATACAACATGCCAAGACTGCTCCGTATTATAGGAGAAGATAAACAAAACAAAGTAAAGCGACTGCTTGATTTTACCGATACTCCGGGAGATATTGAAGACCCTTGGTATTCGGGTAATTTTGAAAAGGTGTTTGAGCAGATAAGATACGGCTGCGAAGCATTGCTGAAAAAAATACGAGAGTCCTGAACCCGTACAGGTTCAAGACTCTCTTTTTATTGATGATAATTAACGCTGAACTCTTCCCGAGCCATCGCCCTTTGCGAGTTTTTCAACCTCAGCAACAGATACTCTGTTAAAGTCTCCTTCAACCGAGTGTTTGAGAGCCGAGGCAGCAACCGCAAACTCAACAGCCTCCTGTGTGGATTTGCCGTTCAAAATAGAATAGATAAGTCCGCCACCGAAAGAATCTCCGCCGCCGACTCTATCTACGATATGGAGATGATACTCTTTCGAGAAACAGAAATCTGTTCCGTCATAGAGCATTGCCGCCCAATCGTTATCACTTGCGGAGATAGAGGTACGAAGTGTGATTGCAACTTTCTCAAATCCAAATTTATCCATAAGTTGCTTTGCAACCGACTTGTAACCTTCTTTATTGAGTTTTCCGCCGTAAATATCGGTGTTTTCTGCCTCAATTCCGAATACGTCCTTTGCGTCCTCTTCGTTGGAAATACAAACATCAACATACTTGCAAAGTTCGGTCATAGCGGCTCTTGCCTGATCTCTTGTCCAGAGTTTTCCTCTGTAATTAAGGTCGCAGGAAATCTTAACACCCTTAGCCTTTGCGGCTTTACAAGCCTCTTTACAAATCTCAACAAGATTCTCGCCGAGTGCGGGGGTAATTCCTGTGAAGTGGAACCAATCTGCTCCCTCGAAGATAGCATCCCAATCAAAATCGGAAGGAGAAGCCATCTGAATAGCCGAATAAGCACGGTCGTAAATGCAAACTGAACCTCTCTGTGAAGCACCCTTTTCAAGATAATAGATACCTACTCTGTCGCCGCCTCTTACAATGTCCTTGGTGTCAACACCAAAGGCTCTAAGAGAATCAACGGCTGCCTGACCAATAGCGTGCTTGGGAAGTTTTGTTACAAAAGAAGCCTCCATTCCATAGTTAGCAAGGGAAACCGCAACATTTGCTTCGCCGCCGCCAAAGGTTGCCTGCATCTGGTCGTTTTGGAAAAAACGATAATATCCGTTAGGGGCAAGCCTTAACATAATTTCACCGAAAGTTACTATTTTACCCATAAATCATATCTCCTTTATAAACTCTAAAAATATTATAAACCTCATATTTTTCAAAGTCAAGTTTATTTCCTATAAGGTTATTTTGCTTTTATACTCCCGAATATGCCGAGAAACCGCCGTCTATCGGAAGGACAACACCCGTAATGAAACTTGCAGCATCGTTATTAAGAAGGAACAAAAGTCCTCCGTCAAGTTCGTCGCTCTCTCCAAATCTGCCCATAGGCGTCGCCGCCAAAATCTTACCTGTTCTGGGGGTAGGTGTTCCGTCCTCGTTAAAGAGGAGCGCGGCATTCTGCTTGGTTGAGAAGAAGCCGGGAGCGATTGCATTTACACGGATACCGACCTTTGAAAAATGAACGGCAAGCCACTGTGTAAAGTTGGAAATCGCCGCCTTTGCACCCGAATATGCCGGAATTTTGGTAAGGGGTGTAAATGCGTTCATAGAACTAATATTTATGATATTGCAACCCTCTCTGCCCACCATCTGCTTTGCAAAAGCCTGAGTAGGAATAAGTGTGCCGAGGAAATTAAGGTTAAAGACAAATCCTACGCCGTCGGCATCAAGGTCGAAGAAAGATTTTGTGTCGGCATCAATGTCGCCAATCTCAAAATACTCTTTGTCGGTTGTGGCTCTGGGGTTGTTTCCGCCCGCACCGTTAACCAAAATATCGCACGGGCCGAAGGCTGCCTTTACCTCCTCTGCAACCTCGTTGCAGACCGCCTTATCAAGCACATTGCACTTAAATGCCTGTGCAATTCCGCCCTCTTCTCTTATTTCTTTGGCAAATCCCTCTGCCGCATCAAGGTTTAAATCCAAGAGGGCAACCGAGGCACCTGCACGGGCAAGTGTTTTTGCGAATGCAGAGCAAAGAACTCCGCCCGCACCCGTAACAACGGCAACCTTGCCACTTAAATTGGTATCCAATACATTCTTTTTCATTATATCTTTTTCCTCCACGAAGCATGGTTTGCTTTTTCGCAGGCCTCGAACAGTCCGTTCAGGTAGGTAGCACCGAGGGCTCTGTCATAAAGACCGTAGCCGGGTTTACCCGTTTCGCCCCAAATCATTCTGCCGTGGTCGGGACGGACATATCCGTCAAATCCGGTATCTGCCAACGCCTTTGTAATCTCATACATATCAAGGCTGCCGCAATCGGAGAGATGGCCCTGCTCCTCAAAACTACCGTCCTCGAGCACAAGAACCTGTCTCATATGCATAAATGCAATTCTGTCCATAGCACTGTATTTTTTAACCATTTTAACCATATCGTTTGTCTTTGCACAACCGAGTGAACCTGTGCAAAGGCAGAGGGAGTTAGCAGGGCTATCTACTATTGCAAGCATTCTGTCAAGATTTTCTTCGTTTGTAATAATTCTCGGAATTCCAAAGATGGAATATGGCGGGTCGTCAGGATGGATTGCCATTCTGACACCGCATTCTTCGGCAACGGGGATAACCTTTTTAAGAAATTTTTCCAGGTTTTTCCAAAGTCCTTCTTCGCCGAGTTGACCATATGCAGAAATAAGTTCTCTTACCTCGTCCTGTGAATAGGAAGAGTCCCATCCCGGAAGATGAATATCATCCCGAAGCGGGTCAAGCCCCTTCATCTGCTCCCAATACATAACAAGACTTGTAGAGCCGTCGGGAGCCTTCTTGTCAAGTTGCGTTCTCGTCCAATCGAAAACCGGCATAAAGTTATAGGTTACGCACTTAATACCGTATTTTGCACATCTGCGGATATTTTCACAATAAACCTCAATATACTCATCAACCTTGCCTCTGCCGAGTTTAATGTCCTCGTGAACGGGGATAGACTCAACAATATCAAAAAGCATGCCGTTTGCCTCTACCTGCTCCTTTATTCTTTTGATGCTTTCTTCCGGCCAAACCTCGCCCGGTGCAACATCATAAACAGCGCTAACGATAGAGCGCATGTTGGGAATTTGTCTTATATACTGCAAGGAAATCGGGTCAGATTCTCCGTACCAGCGGAAGGACATTTTCATAATAAATTCTCCTTTTATTTGCTTTTTGCCGAAACTTCGACATTTTTAATTATACCGCATAAGAGAAAATGAGTCAATATTATCTCTCCAAATAGTGCCGATTTATTCAATATCTTTTATAATATTTGATAACTTTTACAATATAAATGCCCAAAGGTAACTATCTTTGGGCAAAAATCAATATTTAATTTAAACCGTCCTCTCGATTATTGCCGCCATTACAGTTATATCGTCCTCGTGTCGGTCGCTTCTTCGCCGTCTTGCACATTTTAAAATGTGCTCAGCAAGATTTTGGGCGCTTTTATCCCGCCAGGATTCAAGTTCTGCCGAAATCCATTCGGTTCCTTCGCTTGTTGCTCCGTCCGACATCATCAAAAGTATATCTCCCGGGTAAAGTTTTACGGTCGCCTTATCAAAACCAACCTCACGAAGTATTCCCGCAGGAAGGGAGGTGGATTTTGCCCTTCCGCTTTTTCCGTTTCGGCGAATAACAGTAGGTGCGGCACCTGCCTTTAAAAGGTCTGTCCGTCCCGAAAACAAGTCTATGCAGGAAATATCCACCGTTGCCAATGACTCGTCGGTCGATTTGAAAAGCATTGCAGAGTTTATTATATTGAGCGAACAGTCATATCCGAATCCCGCCTTTAAAAGTCGGCTCATCAGTCCCGATGCCATTGCACCATCGACCGCTGCTCTACCGCCTGCTCCCATACCGTCACTAAGTATCATAAAAAATCTGCCTTTGCCGTCGCTAAAATGATTATAAGCATCTCCGCATATCCCCGATGGTGCCAAGGCGTGCTGTGCAACCCCTATATCTACCGAAATAACCGCCTTTTCGGTTAGAGTGATATAAACACTTTTATTGCTTTCATTGATAGCGGGAGGCTCAAAATCGCGGTCGCAACAAGCCTCAACGCACCTTAAAATCTGCATTCGGTTATACCTTATCTTTTCGGTTGGTTTAAGGATAATCTCGACCGACATTCTGCCGTATTTATCGAGCCGACAGCCACATTCCTCCGCCCTTATGTCAATATTTTTAAGTGCTGCCGCAATCTTACCCGCCGTCACATCATCGAAGGCTTCGTCACGGTTGAGTTCGTCCGATAGGTCTAAAAGCATATTTGAAATGCCTGAAAACTGGTCTGATACAACATTCCTTACGTCACTTAATCGGCTTTCTGCTGCCACTCGGGAAGCATAATCGGAGTAGTGACGCTTGACCGACTGTCCCATTTTTTCTCCCCTTATGCATCGGGCACGAAATTCCTCGGGAGCCCCCTTCTCGGGCTCCTCTCTGTCCTCTTTTACCGCCTTTATCATATCAAGAACTGCCGAAACAGTTTCATTTTTTCTTGTTTCCCAACAATGCACCGAAAGACTGCATCCGGCACACCCTTCCTTTTCTATGTCGCTGATTAAGGTTTCAAAATCTGGGGAATTTATCCTTCCGAGTTCTCTGGCGACATTATCAACCGTTTCGGAAACATCCGAAAGAGCCGAGGCGGCATATTTGAGCCTCATTGTAACCGACTTTTTCATTCCGTTTTCGGACAAGGTTTTTACCGGCGGAGAAAAAAGTCTGCCCAACTTAACCGCTATATTTTTTGGCACTAAAAGAGATATTGCACCTCCGAATGCCGATTCTATAAACACTGCAACAGACATTGCAAGGTTGCCTTCAAGCGACGAGGCTACAAATGACGATGTTATATACATCGCAACGCCCATATACTTGCCCCGCGACGAAAAAATGCCCGCAACGAGCCCTCCAAAGGAGCAAACCGCAAGGTATATGTTGCTTCCTCCCGTCATTGCCGCCAGGAAACCGGCTGTTATCCCCCCGATTGCACCTGCGTGTGTTTGTCCGTAACGTGCAACGCACATTATAAAGGCTGCCGATAAAATCCTACCAAGAGAAATATCCCCTGCGCCTATCGACATAAAGCCCGCAAACACTATATTTACAGAAATTAAAACCGAAGCAAGTTCCTCACCTTTAAGCCCTGCCATATTTCTTTTTATACATTTTGCGGTACGACAGAAAAAATAAGTTGCGGCAAAGGCAATTACACCCTCAGATACTATCAAAATAATTCTTACAGGGTTGTTTTGTACCGTTGTAAGTCCGGTAAGGGTTGTTGCGGCAAAGCAACAAAGTCCCGACCACAAGGGTTTTTCTATATTTTTAAAGATTGCCGAAAGCAATGCTTTTATTGCAACAATTGCAAAAAGTGCGGCATAATAACGGAAACTGAATACGATATCGTCGGGTATAAGGTATCCTAAAAAACTTCCGAAGGTTGAAAGAGCCAGATATTCGGAAGGTACCGCCGCTATGTATGCAAGGCCAAAGGGCTTCATTTCGCCGAACACCTTTGCCGTTGATACAATAAAGCCTATTGTGGCAATTATTACCTGACGCAAGACCTCAACAACAAGTTCCTTCCAACCGATTTCGCTTAGGTTTGCCCTTTTTTTGATGCTTTCCTTCATTTTTCACATCTCCGTAATCTAAAAGTATATTCCCCCTATACCTTTGTTCGGTAACTTACATTATATGTCAAAAACAATAAAATATATGTCTAAGTGTGATGTCGATTAAAAGAAGTTATTAAAATAAAAAAGAGAACAGAGAAATCTGTCCTCCTACAAGCGGTTATAATGAGAGTTTATTTTAAAATCGTCTGTCCTTGGGGACACAAACACAAAAGAGACAGACTGATAAGTCTGTCTCTTTTGGTGTTGGCACCGTTCTATTTTTCCGGGCGGCTGCCCGCCAAGTATCTTCGACGCTGATGAGCTTAACTTCCGTGTTCGGGATGGGAACGGGTGGACCCTCATCGCAATCGGCACCAACTAATATTCGGTTGTGACTTTTAATCACACCCTAAAAACTGAACAAAGGTAATGAAAGCAAACCTAAGAGGATCGAAAAAGGTCAAGACCTCGGTCTATTAGTACCGCCTAGCTGAACGTGTCACCACGCTTACACATGCGGCCTATCAACCCGGTAGTCTTCCGGGGACCTTACTAGCTTATGCTATGGGATATCTTATCTTGAGGTCGGTTTCACGCTTAGATGCTTTCAGCGTTTATCCGCTCCACACGTAGCTGCCCAGCTATGCCCTTGGCAGAACA
>JAZNJE010000061.1:0-3737 GCA_045577905.1 Acutalibacteraceae bacterium
AAGGAGCGTTTTGCAGGTGCTGTTAATACCTACACCATAGAGGCTATGATGCACGATGGCAAGGCATTGCAGAGTGGAACATCACATTTCTTCGGTGACGGTTTTGCAAAGGCATTCGGAATTCAGTTTGCCGACAAAGACAATAAACTTGCAACACCTTTCCAGACATCCTGGGGCGTTTCTACCCGTCTTATCGGTGCTATTATTATGACCCACGGAGATGATAACGGTTTGGTGCTTCCTCCTGCCATAGCACCTATTCAAACGATAGTTATCCCTATTGCCTCTCATAAAGAGGGAGTGGCACAAAAGGCAACCGAGGTTACTGAAAGATTAAAGAAGATTTGCAGAGCAAAAATAGATTTGAGTGACAATTCTCCCGGTTGGAAGTTTGCAGAGTATGAGATGAAGGGCGTTCCGCTTCGTCTTGAACTTGGTCCCCGCGACATCGAAAACAATCAGTGTGTAATTGTACGCCGAGATAACGGAGAAAAGACGGTAGTTTGCCTTGATGAACTTGAAACGGTTATCCCCGCAATGCTCGACAAGGTTCGCGATGGACTTTTTGAAAAAGCACTCCACAACAGAACGAACAGAACCTACGAAGCAAAGACACTCGACGAAATGATTGAAATTGCTGACAGTAAGTCAGGATTTATCAAAGCAATGTGGTGTGAGGGACGTGATTGCGAAGAAGCCCTTAAAGAAAAAGCAGGCGTTTCGTCTCGCTGCATGCCCTTTGAACAGGAGAGCATTTCCGACAACTGTGTTTGCTGTGGCAAGCCTGCAAAAAAATTGGTTTATTGGGGTAAGGCGTATTAAAACGAGGTGTTGTTTATGATAGATTTAGAAATCATCAGAAGCAAAAAAGGCTTTATATGCGATATGGACGGAGTTATCTATCACGGAAACCAACTTTTGCCTTGTGCAAAAAAGTTTGTGGAATGGTTGCTTCGAGAAAACAAAAAATTCTTGTTTCTTACAAATTCAAGTGTAAAAAGCCGTGCCGAACTTCGCCAAAAACTCGGACGGATGGGTCTTGATATTCCTGCGGAGAATTTTTACACCTCCGGGATGGCAACGGCACGATTTCTTGCAAAGCAAAAGCCTGATTGTTCGGTTTATTGCATAGGCGAGGCAGGACTTCATAATGCTATTTATGAAGCGGGACTTAGTATGAATGACATCAACCCTGACTATGTTGTTGTTGGAGAAACGCAGAATTACAGTTACAGCAATATATCAAAAGCGGTGGAACTTGTACTTGCAGGTGCAAAACTCATAGGAACAAATCCCGACACAACGGGACCTGTCGAGGGAGGGAAAATAGTACCGGCCTGCAAGGCGCTTATCGCACCGATAGAGGTCGCCACAGGTAAGAAGGCATATTTTCTAGGTAAGCCCAATCCTCTTATGATGCGTTCGGGATTCCAGAGGCTCGGCTGCAAATCTGAGGATACGGTTGTAGTAGGAGACCGAATGGATACCGATATTATCTCGGGCGTCGAATCGGGAGCAACGACGGTTTTGGTGCTTTCGGGCGTAACCGATATGCAAACGGTAAATAATTTCCCTTACAGACCCAATATTATACTCAAAGACGTAGGTGAAATAAGCGATTTTTAAAACGTCACACACCTTATATATATAATAAGGCAATAAAACGCCGAAGAAGCATCAGAATAAAAAATAAAAAAATTTTAAAAAAACACTTGCATTGCAGGTGTTTTTGTGTTATTATACCAAGGTACGCTATGTAAAATAGTGTTGATATGCGTTGATGCGGGAGGTGGCCGACCATCGAGTCGGGAAATTTCCGCGGAGTATGTGCGATTTTAAACCGGGCGAATTAGAACTTCAGTTTGGTTTTGCGGCAACTTGCGATGCTGTGAAACCGCGACGGCATTACTATGCCGTTTGCCCCGGAATGACTGCAACCCCAGCCATCCGGTTTTATAATGTACCGTGAAGAAACACACGGCACGGTGTAAGTTCTGCCCGCAAATCCAACAAGGAGGAGCAAAAGAAATGGCAGTAAAGGAAAAAATCAGAATTCGTATCAAGGGATACGACCACGCACTTGTTGACCAAGCAGCAGATAAGATTGTTGAGACTGCAAAGCGTACAGGTGCAAGAGTTTCCGGTCCCGTACCGCTACCCACCGAGAAGGAGATAGTTACCATCCTTCGTGCTGTTCACAAATATAAGGACAGCCGTGAGCAATTTGAGACCAGAACCCACAAAAGGCTTATCGATGTGTTAAGACCCTCTAACAAAACTGTTGAGGCTTTAACAAATCTTGAGCTTCCCGCCGGCGTTGACATTGAAATTAAACTTTAATTTTAAGTCGTAACGGCAGGTCATGTTGGAGCAATCCAACCAATAACCAAGGAGGAAATAAAATGAAAAAAGGAATCATTGGAAAAAAGCTTGGTATGACCCAGCTTTTTGACGCAAACGGAAACGTCGTTCCCGTTACTGTAATCGAAGCAGGCCCCTGTGTTGTTGCTCAGAAGAAAACAGTAGAAAACGATGGTTACGATGCAGTTCAGGTTGGCTTTGGCGACCTTAAAGCATCGAAGGTTTCGAAGCCTATGAAGGGACACTTCGCAAAGAACGATGTTGCTCCCAAGAAGGTTCTCTGCGAGTTCAGACTTGCTGACACATCTTCTTTAAATGTAGGCGATATCATTAAGGCCGACATCTTCGCAGAAGGCGACAGCATTGATGTTAGAGGAACCTCAAAAGGTAAAGGCTACGCCGGCGTAATTAAGCGTTGGAATTTCAGCCGTCTTAAAGAATCTCACGGTACCGGTCCTGTTCATCGCCACGGTGGTTCTCTCGGTGTTATCGACCCCGCAAGAATCTTCAAGGGCAAGAAGATGGCTGGCCATCTCGGAAACGAGCGCGTAACCGTTCAGAATCTTAAAGTTGTTAAAATCGATGCAGAGAACAACATAATCGCAGTTAAGGGTGCCGTTCCCGGTCCCAAAGGCGGAATAGTAGTTCTCTTTGACAGCGTAAAGGCTTAAGGAAGGAGTGTTCTAAATGGCTAATATAGCAGTAGTTGATATGGCCGGCAAGAAGGTCGGAGAAATCACTTTAAGTGATGCCATATTCGGTATTGAGCCTAATGCAGCAGTTATGCACGAGGCAGTGGTAAATTACCTTGCAAATCAGCGTCAGGGCACACAATCAACCTTAACCCGCACTGAGGTCTCCGGAGGCGGAAAGAAACCTTGGAGACAAAAAGGTACAGGTCATGCCCGTCAGGGATCGACCAGAGCTCCCCAGTGGAGACACGGCGGCATCGTTCACGCACCGAAGCCCCGCGATTACTACTATGTAATCAACAAGAAGGAAAGAAGACTTGCACTCAAGTCCGCCCTTTCTGATAAGGTACAGACAGGTTCTCTTATCGTTCTCGATGCTTTAACTCTTGACTCTTACAGCACAAAGACGGTTGCCGCTTGCCTTTCGGCTATCGGCGCCGAGAAGAAGACTCTTGTTGTTCTTGATGACAATAACAGTTTTGCAGTAAAGAGCGCAGCAAACATCGAAGGCGTAAAAACCGCACAGTACAACACTATCAACACCTATGATATTCTTAATGCAGATTCTCTTGTAATCGTTAAGAATGCAGTAGCCAAGATTGAGGAGGTTTACGCATAATGTTAGCACATGATATTATTATTGCTCCGGTAATTAAAGTCGGATCGTAGCCATGTCGTTCTGTG
>JAZNJE010000062.1:0-2954 GCA_045577905.1 Acutalibacteraceae bacterium
CCGAAAACCGATTTTACGGTATCAAATAGTTCGGCAATAACATCCACAATCATCAAAAGGACAACCACAAGTCCCGCAAGGCTTGTGAGCATAGCCTGTTCCTCCCTGCCCGAACGCACAAGGAGTTGGTGAAGAACGGTAACTATTATGCCTATTGCCGCCACACGAAAAATAAAATCTACATCCATAAATTATCACTCTAAACTATTAAAATTACTAAAAATGCCCCTGCCGAAGCCCCTAAAACTCCATAAAGCCGTGATTTTTCGTTCATTTCCTTTTCTGCCGCCGACATCCTTTTTAAAATTAGTTCACGATAGGTTCGGCATCTTTCCTCGGCAGCAGATAATTCCGACATTCCGAGCCCTTTAAAAAAATCCGACAGCAGAGAAATATCCTCTTTATTAAGGCCTTCCTGCAAAATTTTTACCTCAAAATTACAATACTCCAAAAGGCCCTCTGCCGTCTCACCGTATATCTGTGAAAGTTCTCTGCCCGACCTCATTCGGTCTGCCAACTCTCCGATAAATATGTAAAAAGCAAGCAGTTTTTTGTATCTATGCCGAAGTTTACCCGAAGCACGAATGCCGAACGCCGTCGAGACTGCAAGAATTATCACGGCGCCTATCCCTTTAAGCATAAGCACCAAGTTCTTCTGTGCTTATTACCTTTATTTCTTCCCCTATTGCGGGCGGCAAGAGTGCCACATATTCTATTGCACCAAGTGACAAGAGTTTGGCGGTGACACCCCTTGACATAAGTTCATTTATGTCCTTTGCGTGGGCGGTAGTTATAATTCCCGTACCCGAAAAAAAGCATTCCGACACCGTTTCAAGTTCGGCGGTGTCGCCTATCTCGTCGAATGCAATATATTCGGGAAAAAGGGTCCGAAGGGCAATTTGTGCCCCCTTTGCCTTGTCTCCGCCCGAAATAACATCGGTATTGACCCCGACATCAAGAGTCGCCTTGCCGCCCACCGCCGCCGCAAGTTCTCCCCTTGTATCGATAAGGCTTATTCTTTTTCCTCGGTCAGACAGTTCCCTGACCAAATCGCGAAGCACCGTAGTCTTGCCCGAACCGGGACTTCCCGCAATTAAAATTCCTCTGCCGACCTTATCATAAAGCCGTGACGCAGAGCCTATCCTTTGCCTTGCGATTCTGATATTTACCGAGGAGATCTCCTTAAAATATCCGCTTTGAAACCTACCGCAAACCCCTGCACGGTGGCCGTGTTTCATAGATACATATCCGTTTTTAAGTTCTTGCGCCCTCGTATAAACCGAATGTCCCGTAAGACGGCAAAGGGCTTCGTAAAGTTGTTCCGAATTAACGATTAAAGGGTTCTGCGGTAAGGTTATTCCCGCTTCTCCATCTGCCGAAATATAGAAAATTCGGTCGGCAGTCAAACAAAGGGGTTTGCCGTCCCGTAGCCTTATTTCATAGGTGTTATTCTTTATGCAAAGAGGAAGCCTCTTTAATATTTCGGCAATTTCCTGCGGAAGCGGATACAGCGCACTGTCGAAAACACTGCTTTCTAAACTTATATCATTCATATTCTTCTCCCTTTTCAGTCTTTAAGTTTCTATAAAAAGGTATGTCCTAGGGTTCTTAAATATACCGCCCAACTGTATTTGCAATCCTTCTTGTTCATTTTTGCAATTGCTTTTATAGATTTCTTGGAGTAATATGTCCTTATAAAAGGAGGTATTTTTATGCAAGAAAAAATTCTTCTCAAAGTGAGAAAAGACGTATTGAATATTTATGTTACGAGCGACAAGGCAGTAAAAGACAGTTATGCTAACTACCGACTTTTGCATATTGTAAAGCCATATAATGACGGCGGTATAATGCAAAACCAGAATCTTTGGCGTCTTTATGAACTTTTCGGTGTCGAAATCAAAGATGGCAATGTAAGAAATAACCCTCCCTACTGTATAATGAATGCAGGCGAATGGGAATGTGCTATCGCTATTGCCGGCACACCCGATTTCCACGGTGGTTTTCACGGATATGAACACCTGACCTCGGTTACCCTTAAAGCAGACGGCAAAGAACTCGATATTAACGAAGATGCCGACCTTTGGGTTGACTCGGTTGAATTTAGCCAGACAAGCCAAATGTATAAACAAGGAACAAAAAATGAAGTCGTTGCCGACCATATAAAGCATTATCTCTTTAAGGATGGCGGACTTACCATCTCACAAGAGGTTTTGTGGGCACAGTCTCTGGACGTTAGATTTGCTTATCTTTCGATGCTCCCCTTCCGTCGCACCCACAACAACGCCCCCGACGGAGAGCAAATTTCCGACCATTTGCAGGTTGCGGGAGACCCCAATGTTTACGATATAACCAATGTTGGCCACGACACACCATATTCTCCCCCCGCCAGACCCTTGGGAGATGTTAGAAAACTTAAAGTCTGGGGCGAAAAATCCGGCTTTGCCGCCGAGGTTACAATAGACGGTAACTTTACCGACTCGGCAACAGTTATGGTTCAAAACAACTTGAATTATAACAAGGTTTACTTCTCCTTTGCGGGCGGAGGCAGGCCCTACATTACCGAAAAGGGTGAAAGTTGGAAAATTCGCACGGTGTATGAAATTTATAAAGAAAAATAAAAATATAAAAGCACAAGTGTCCAAACACACTTGTGCTTTTGTTTTATAGCCAAACTGACCAATATTCGGTTTGATTTTTTAATCTTCGTCGTCCTCATCCGGCATATCCCAATTGTGCCAAATTTCCTGAACATCGTCATTTTCTTCGAGCATATCGATAAGTTTCTCCATCTGTTTAATCTGGTTCTCATCGGTAAGTTCGGTTGTTGTTTGAGGAATATATGCAATCTCTGCCGAAACGAAGGAATAGCCCTTTGCTTCAAGTTGGTCGCAGACATTACCAAAATCGTTAGGCTCTGTGATAATCTCAAAAACATCTCCATCAAAGGTAAAGTC
>JAZNJE010000063.1:0-2056 GCA_045577905.1 Acutalibacteraceae bacterium
TGTTATGCTAGAATAACAGTACCACACTACATTTAATATGAGATTATTATTTCCATTCAGGGAGACAATACCTTGGCAAAAGGTGTTCTCTCTTTTCTCTGAGTGGAAAAGTAATCGGTGTAGTGTGGTAGCGAAACCGAGGGAAACACTTTTTCGGCACACCCTTCGGGGTGTGCTTTTTTAATTGTGAGGTAAAAAAGTTATGAGGAAAAAGCAAATAATTGACGTAACCGGCACACCATTAACACCATCAAGGCAAGGTCGCAAATGTCTGGCAAATAGTAAGCATCCGGAATATGAATGTTGTTGTGATGAGTGCGACTATTATTTGTATTGTTTTCCGCAGTACGATTGGCGGTTAAAGCGCAACAAGGTTAAAAAGTTGTTTAAGAAATTATTTCGTATGGATGATGAAATGCTATGAGCAAATTCGCTCATAGCATTTTTTATTGTATCGCTTTGAAACTCATTTTATTGGGTGGTACCGACGGTTTTAGGTAGGTCCCCCACATTTACGTCAAAGCAGATATGTTTTGGGCCTATTGCCGACTTAAAAGTGCTACTGTCTCGACGTGGTGTGTCCGAGGGAAGAGGTCGAAAGGAGTATATTCTATCAGTTCGTAGCCGAGGGATACGAGGATTTTTATATCTCGTGCCAATGTTGCAGGGTCGCAGGAAACATAGACCAATCTGTCGGGGGCGAGCCCGTTTGCTATGGTTTTCAGTAATTCCTCCGTGCATCCCTTCCTCGGAGGGTCAACTATTACGGTATCGGGCTTTATCCCCTCTTTTTTTAGCATTTCGGCAGCATTTTCGGCATCAGCGGTAATAAATCTCGCATTTTTAATACCGTTTATTTCTGCATTATATTCTGCATCGGTTATTGCTTCGGGAATAATCTCTACTCCGATTATTTGTTTTGCATCTTTTGCGAGGGAAAGTCCTATTGTACCGGCTCCGCAATAAAGGTCCAACACACATTTTCCGTTTGGTTGAGCATATTCCTTTGCCTTTTCATAAAGGCCTTCTGCCATATCGTGATTAACCTGATAAAAGGAAAGAGGATTTATTCTTACCTTTACGCCGCACAGTTGATCAAAAATTACACCATCGCCGTAAAGAATTTTACATCTTTCGCCTAAAATAACATTGGTTTTCGCCTTATTTATATTAAGTACAAGGGTTTTAAAATCATCGCCCACCGTATCCTTTAACAGACAAACGAGTTGGTCGCCAAAGGGTAAATTTTCCCCGTTTATAACCGGGCAAACCATAATTTCTTTTGAGACTGCTCCCTGTCTTATATAAAGGTGGCGAAGGAGTCCTCTGCCCGTTTCCTCGTTATATACCGACAGTTTATGTTTTTTTGCAAAATCGGTAAAGCAGTTTACAATGCTTTTAAATACTTCGGGTTGCAAAAGACAATCCTCGGCACCTATTATCCTATGAGAATGGTTGGCATAAAAGCCAACGGTATAATCTTCGGCTATGGGATACTGTGCCTTATTGCGGTAGCGGTCGGGATTATCACAAACGATTTTCATCGGCGTTTTATCAATACCGCCTATCCGCTTTATTGCATCATAAACCTTCTGTTCTTTGAATTTAAGTTCCGCTTCATAGGTAATGTGGCGAAGAACACAACCTCCGCATTTTGTGAATACTCCGCAATCGCACTCAATACGGTTGGGAGACTGTTCTAAAATCTCCTCTATCTTGCCGAATGCACAGTTGCTCTTAACCTTTAAAATTTTTGCTTTTATCCTGTCCCCGATTGCAGTCATAGGAACAAAAACAGCACAGCCCTCATATCTGCCTATTCCCGAGCCTTCACTGGATATTGCAGTAATCAGAAGTTCGATTATATCGTTTTTTCTCATAACTCCCCCTAAAAGGCATTGCCTTCAAGCATCATATTATAATTGCTCATAGCATATCTGCAATGAACTGCATAGCAGGTTAAAACAAACGGCATGGTATAAATCACAGGCAAAATCAGAAATGATATTATAAGCCAAATAATGAGTGAACAGGCCAGTCCTAAAAATGCTGACAC
>JAZNJE010000064.1:0-13742 GCA_045577905.1 Acutalibacteraceae bacterium
TCCGACTTTTAGCGACGGGATTTGAACCCGTAGGGTTCGTCGAAGCAGTCAAAAATGCGCGATAGCATTTTTGAACTGTGAAGTCGGCAGTCGGTGTTTCGCTTTGCGAAACATTATATATATCGTTTTGGCTTTGCCAAAACACCTTAATTATTCATCATTCATTAAATATCGCCGCCCTACACAATATTTGTAAAAATTTATTTTCTCCCCTTTTTTCGACAAATTTTTATAGACTATATATAGTATAATGTCTTCAAAAGGAGGGATAACCGATGAATTACAAGAAAATTCTCAAAAATATTGCAGAAAAAGAAAAGATGTCGGTAAAAGAGGTTGAAAAAGAAATGTTCGCGGCGCTTCGAGCTGCCGGTATGACCTGTTCGGTAAAAGTATTTTTAGAAAATACCGTCAAAGATATCAACAGCAGACTATATATAGTATAATCGTATAATATTTAGTCTAACCACCCCTTATAAAAATCATACAATGATGATATAAGGAGTGGTTGTATGAATATTACCGATGCGGTTAAAAAGCGTTTTGGTGAGCTGTGCTATGAGCGCGGCATAAACTTTTGCCAGTTGGCGACCCTTTCAGGTGTACCCTACACAACGGTTAAATCAATCTTTTACGGTCAGAGTAATAATCCGGGAATTTCTACAATCAAAAAGCTCTGTGACGGTCTCGATATGACAATCACCGAATTTTTCGATACAGAATATTTCAGAGAATTAGAACAAGAAATTAAATAAAACTTCCGCCTCTTTACCTGAGGCGGAAGTTTCTTTTAAGCGCCAAAGAAAATCGGATGCAGAAACCCTTTTCTCTTCTCGAAGATGTATCGAGTATACCTCGAGAGAAGAAAAAGGGTTAAAAACGCAATGCGTTTTGTTCTGCGCCGATTAGCAAAGCCGGAATTTTACTTGACTAAAATGTTATAATAATATATAATAACTCTAATATGGAATAATATGTCTATAATAAAATACCATTTAGCAAATTTGAGGTGTAGTTATGCATTGGGCAGAAGAAATCGCTGAAAAAATAATAGAAAGAAACCCCACGAAACCTGAATATGTCTGTGCGGCAGGAATCAGTCCTTCGGGTTCTATCCATATCGGAAATTTCCGTGATATTGCAACAAGTTATTTTGTCGTAAAGGCGCTCCGCAAAAAGGGTAAAAAGGCTCGCCTCCTCTTTTCGTGGGACGAGTTTGACCGTCTTCGCAAGGTGCCGGTAAATGTTGCCGCCGTTAAAGACGGTTTTGAGGAATATATCGGCCGTCCCTACGTCGATGCACCCGACCCGTTTGGTAGCACGGAATCCTATGCAAAGCATTTCCAAAATGAGTTTGAGGCTTCCATTAAGCGTTTCGGAATAGATATGGACTACCGCTATCAGGCTCATGAGTACCGTAGCGGACGATACAGTGAATATGTTATTCACGCCCTTAAAAACCGAGACAAGATTTTTGATATTCTTGACTCTTTCCGTACACAAGACTCAACCGAGGACGAAAAGGCAAACTATTATCCCGTAGGTATTTACTGCGAAAAATGCGGAAAGGACACCACCAAGATTATAAAACTTTCCGACGACTGCATAAATGCCGAGTATGAGTGTGCCTGCGGTCATCACGGCTCATTCGATTTTAAGCACGATTTTAACTGCAAACTTGCCTGGAAAATCGACTGGCCGATGCGTTGGATGGTTGAGGGTGTTGATTTTGAGCCGGGCGGAAAAGACCACGCTTCCCCGACAGGCTCTTATCAGACAAGCCGTATCATTGCGAAGGAAATTTTTGACTATGAAGCCCCCATTTTCCAAGGCTATGAATTTATAGGAATAAAGGGTACCACCGGCAAAATGAGTGGTTCTTCGGGACTTAACCTCACGCCCGACACCTTGCTCCGACTCTATGACCCTGAAATTATCCTTTGGCTCTATTCAAAGACCGAGCCTACAAAGGCTTTCAATTTCTGCTTTGACGACGAAATTCTACGTCAGTATTTTGAGTTTGACCGTATGATGAAAGCATTTGTGGACGGTACTGCTGATGAGCATACCTCCGCCATTATGGAAGGGGCTCTTATCGAGGGCAGAACTGCCGAAACGGTGCCTATGCAACTTCTTGTTTCGCTCGGCTCTATCGTGAACTTTAATGTTCCGATGCTCGAAACGGTATTTGAGAAAATCGGCACACCCTATAAACTTGCCGACTTTACCGAACGCATGGAGCGTGCCCGTTTCTGGCTCGAACAATGCTCTCCCGAAAGCGTAAACAGGCTCAGAGCAACCCGCAATTTTGAGGTTTGGAGCGAACTCGACGAGGATGAGAAGAAGGCAATAAAGATGCTCTTTGACTATCTCTCTAACGACGGTTATTCTCTTGACGAGTTAAATAGTGAACTTTATGCCATTCCGAAGAAAATTTACGGAGAGGATATTGACCAAAAGACCCTCAAAACCATTCAGGGCAAGTTCTTTAAGAATGTTTATAAACTTCTTATTGATAAGGAGCAGGGCCCCCGTCTTTACCTTTTCCTCTTTGCGGTAGAAAAGGAAAGTTATGTAAAACTGCTTGATTTCTCATACCCCCAGACCGAGGAAGAAAAGAAGGCAGACGAGAAATCAGCCGCCGAAAAGGCAGCCGCAGAGACTCCCGTTGTGGACCCCGTTAAGGAGCAGATTGCAATAGATGAGTTCGACAAGGTCGATATGCGTGTATGCAAGGTCTTAAAGGCAGAAGAGGTGCCGAAATCTCATTCTTGCCTTAAACTCACCCTTGATGACGGACTCGGCGGACGGGTTATCATGTCCTCTATTAAAAAGGAGTACAAGCCCGAAGAACTTGTCGGAAAGAAAATTATCGTTATCGCAAACTTAAAACCTGCTAAATTTGCAGGTGTAGAATCCAACGGTATGCTTATTGCCGCAACACATGAGGACTGCGGCTGTAAAATAATTTTTGTGGATGACTCTGTTCCGGTTGGAACTGCAATCCACTAAAAAGGAGAGATATTATGCCAAACGCCACTATTCAAACCCTTATTTCAATGATTGTTTATATGGCAGTCGTAATAGTTATCGGTATCATTTTTGCTAAAAAAGCAAATCAGAGTTCTGAACACTATTTCCTTGGCGGACGTACCCTCGGACCTTGGGTTACCGCAATGAGTGCCGAGGCTTCGGATATGTCGGGCTGGCTCCTTATGGGTCTGCCCGGTGTTGCTTACTGGTGCGGCCTTGCCGACGCTTTCTGGACCGCTTTTGGTCTTGCCGTTGGTACATATTTTAACTGGCTTATTGTTTCAAAGAGACTTCGCCGTTATTCTATCCGCGCTAACAACTCTATAACACTCCCCGACTTCTTCTCTAACCGTTTCAGGGAGAACAAAAAGGTTATTATGACCCTTGCGGCTGTTTTTATCCTTGTTTTCTTCACGGTTTATGCCTCTTCCTGCTTCGTTACCTGCGGAAAACTCTTCTCCACACTCTTTGGCGGAGAATATGTTACAATGATGATTATCGGCGCAGTTTTCGTTCTTCTTTACACCATTCTCGGCGGTTTCCTTGCTGAATCTGCCTCTGACTTTATGCAGTCTATCGTTATGATTGGTGCGCTTTCGGTAATCGTTATTATCGGAACTGTTCAGGCAGGCGGACTTGGTGCAGTAATCGATAATGCACGTGAAATCCCCGGATTTTTGGAGTTCTTCGGTCTTGCCTCTCCTGAGGTTTCGGCAGAGGGCGTTCAGACTGTGGCAGACGGTGCACCCGTTTTCGGCGATAAGGCTCCCTACGGTGCCCTTTCTGTTGCTTCTATGATGGCTTGGGGCCTCGGATACTTCGGTATGCCTCAGGTACTCCTTCGCTTTATGGCCATCCGTAAAGAAAGCGAACTCAAAATGTCAAGAAGAATTGCTATGGTTTGGGTTTCTATCTCCCTCGCCGTCGCAGTATTTATCGGTATTGTGGGCCGCCATCTTTATCCCACCGCTCACCTCACCGCATCGAGTGCAGAGAACATCTTTATCACTCTTTCCACAAATTTCCTGCCTCCCCTTATTGCAGGTCTTATTATGGCAGGTATCCTTGCCGCAACAATCTCCTCGTCCGACTCCTATCTTCTTATTGCCGCTTCTGCCGTTGCTAAAAATATTTTCCAGGGCGTGGCAAAGAAGAACGCTACCGACAAGCAGGTTATGTGGGTAACCAGAATCACACTCCTTGTTATAGCACTTATCGCTATTGTTATCGCACTTGATGAAAATAGTGTTATTTTCACTATCGTTTCCTTCGCTTGGGCAGGCTTCGGCGCAACCTTTGGCCCGCTTATGATATTCTCCCTCTTCTGGAAGAGAACGAGCCGTGCAGGTGCTGTTGCAGGTATGGTTGGCGGTGCAGGAATGGTATTCCTCTGGAAACTCGTATTAAAGCCTCTCGGCGGAGTTTTCGGAATTTACGAACTTCTCCCCGCATTTATTTTCTCATCAATTCTAATCGTTGTAGTTTCTCTGCTTACTAAAAAGCCGTCAGAAGAAATCGAGGCAGATTTTGAGGCCGTAAAACTCGGTATTTCAGAATAAAGACCGATAATATTCAAAAAGCACTTTCCACTATGGAAAGTGCTTTTTTATGTTAATTTAATGAGGTTTAAATTCAAGCATTTTTGTCTTATAATTTAGTTTTTATCTTTTTATACAAAGTATAGGGCAATAATATAATTCTCCATATAATATAAAAAGGCATCGTAACCATTTTGAATATATACTCATAATAATCTTTTTTAACTTCAAATATTACTTTTTTCCACTGACAACATTCTTCACAAAAACATAATTCCTTTGACAATATAAATTCTTTTTCGGTTTTTTCTGTTCCATATATTTTATTCCAACAGTCAACACAAAAATCAGCCATGCTCGTTCCTCCTAATTGTTCTGTATTACGAACCATTATAACATAAATAACAAGTATCATCAAGATAAATGTTCATAATATAGAACAAGAGGTGTTTTGATAATGAAAATACGACCCGATAAGGATATTGGCACTAATATTCAGAAAGCAAGAAAAAACAAAGGATTAACACAGGATCAGACCATTGCAAAATTACAACTTATGGGAATAGAAATGACTCGCAGCACCTATGCAAAAATTGAAACCAACCGTATAAATATACGGGTTAGTGAACTTGTTGCGTTAAGCCAAATTTTCGGTGTAGATTTTAATTTTTTCTTCGATAATCTTTAATTTTTCTATCATAATTATTTCGTAGCGAAGCCACACATAATTCTGCATTATAAAAGGCTGAAGGTTCACTTCAGCCTTTTATATTTCTCTCTCGTAGCAAGGCCGCCTCTTATATGGCGGTCTTTTTTATTTTTCTCCAAAACCTCTTTTACCTCTTTATAGAGTGACGGATTTTCCCCTTTCAGCCGTTCGGTAACGTCTTTATGTACCGTTGATTTCGAAATTTTAAACACCTTGGCTGCGGCTCTTACCGTGGCTCCCGTAAGTGTGATATACTCGCCTAAAATTACGGCTCTTTCTTGCATTTCATATTTCAAGCCTCTCTAACCCCCATTCCGACCTGATAAACTATATGAATTAAGAACCGTTTATATTACCTTTATATTTTCCCCGCACTTTTTGCCGTTAATATCAATATATCCGTTCGAAGATACTTAATTTGTATATATATAATATATATTTAATATATATTTATTAAATATTTACATTGAAAAATGTGAATAACTGTGCTATAATTATGTGGTAACTGATAATTGGCTTATTATACTCTAAAATAAAGACTTCAAAAAGGAGAGCAAAAAATGGACATCAATTCTTTAAATGACATTTGGTCAACCATAAAAGGAATGTTGCTTGAAAGAATGAACGAAATTTCTTACAATGTTTGGTTTAAGGATTTGCATCTTGTTGAAATTCGTGACGGTCAGATGGTTTTCAGTATTTATTCGGGCTACAAGAAAAAAATTATTGAATCTAACTATATGCCGGTCTTTAAGCCCATCATTCGTGAGATTATGGGAATTGATATGGACATTATCATAGTTGCCGAAGATGAAAACGGCCATATTGTTCAAAACGAAAAGGCAAGTCAGGATTACTCTTATGAGGACAGTCTTACATTTGATAATTTTATAGTTGGTTCTTGCAACCGTTTTGCACATGCCGCCGCTATGGCGATTGCCGACAGCCGCAACATAGTATATAACCCCTTTGTTATTTACGGTCAGTCGGGTGTCGGAAAAACACACCTTATGCTCGCTATAAGAAATCAGATGAAAAAGAAATTCCCCGAAAAGAGAATTGAATATGTACGAAGCGAAGCATTTATAAACGAGTTTATCCGTGCCGTTCACGAGGGCAGAGCAGACGAGTTTAGAAACATATACCGCAATGTAGATGTTCTTCTTATTGACGACCTGCAATTTATTGCCGGAAAGGAACAAACTCAGGAAGAATTTTTTAACACCTTTAATTCTCTACATCAAAATAATAAACAGATTATCGTAACTATGGACCGTCCCCCGAAAGACGTTAAAACCCTCGACGACCGAATTAAAAACCGCCTTGAAATGGGACTGTTTTCTGATATTAACCCGCCCGAATATGAAACAAGGGTTGGAATTATCAGAAAAAAGGCGGAACTTTTAGGTATTAAAATTGAGGACTCGATAGTTCACTATGTTGCTGAACATATAAAGGTAAACACCCGCCAACTTGAAGGTGTTGTAAAAAAGATTCAGGCCTACGTTCAAATGAACATAGTTCCTACCCTTTCTATTGTTCAGGGAATAGTTAAAGAGGTTGTAAGCGACCTGACTCCCGAGCCGATTAAGGTTGAAAAGATTGTTTCGGAGGTTGCAAGGACTTTTGACGTTTCCGAAAACGAAATTTTATCCCGTCATAAGACGGCCGAGGTTGCAAAAGCAAGACAAATTGCTATGTATATCGCGAGAGAGACGACCGAACTTTCCTATAAAGCAATCGGCGAATCCTTTGGAAGAGACCATACTACGGCACTTTTCTCGGTAAATAAGATTGAAGATCTTATAAAAACTTCGCCTTATGAGAAGGAATTGATAGAAGATATTATCAAAAATCTTAAAAATGAGGGCTAAGTTATAAAAGTTTTAAACCTTAATTAACAATTTATTTTTAAACACACCTGTTTAAAACAAAAAGTTATCAAATTTATCCACTTTTTACTAAATTTTAATTAACAGAATAAAAGTGTAATAAATAAAGGGCTAAACCTACTTTTTAACCGTTTTAACACACTCTATTACTACTGTTATCTTTATTATTCTTTTTTTAAATAAAAAACTGCAAAGGAGAAATTTTCTATGCTTTTTACCTGCGAACGCGCTTCGCTTTTAGAAGCAGTACAAAATCTTTCAAGAATTGTTACAAAAACAAGCCTTCCCGTACTTGAAGGTATTTTAATCTCGGCTGAAAAGGGTAAATTAACCCTAATTTCATACAACCTTGAAATGAGTATGAAAAAAGAAATCTATGCCGATTGCGAGATTGAGGGAGATATTGTTATAAGTGCCCGTCTGTTAGCCGAAATTTTAAGAAAATTCAACGGTGTAAGTGTAACAATTGAATCTGATGCCCGTTTAATGTGCCATATCAAAAGCGGAAATGCCGTATTTGATATTATGGGTATGAAAGCCGAAGATTTTCCTGAGACTCCGTCGGTCGGCGATAACGATAAAATTGTAATTGCCGGCGGTCTTTTAAAGGATATGGTAAAGGGTACCCTTTTTGCCGTTGCTCCTCCTGAGAGCCCACGTCCTATATTAACCGGTCTCAATATAAATATTAACGGCGGAATTGCACGTTTTATTGGTATTGACGGAAGAAGAATTGCTATAAGAAAAGAAAATTTGGGTTGCGGTGATTATAATTTTGTAATTTCGGGTAAAGCAATCGGAGAAGCAGTTAAGATTATAACAAACGATAATGAAAATGTTGAAATAACCGTTTCTAAAAAACTTGCTTCCTTTAATATTGAGGGATATACAATGGTATCCCGTCTGCTTGAAGGGGAATTTTTGAATTATGAAAGAGCGTTACCAAAAGAACATCTCCAAAAGGTAACCGTAAACACAAGAGATATTGTTGATATTATCGAGAGAATCTCCCTTGTTGTAAGTGATAAATTCACAACACCTGTCCGTTGCAGATTCGAAAGTGATGTTGTTACATTTACCTGTATTTCTTCGGTCGGACGTGCGGTTGATACATATGATATAGAATTAGAGGGAGAGTCTTTTGAAATCGGTATAAATTCACAGTATTTGCTTGATGCTCTCCGTGCCTGCGATACCGACGAGGTAGTTATTAGGTTTAAGGGCAACAAGGAAGGCTTTGTTATTGAGCCTGCAAACGGCGACAGTTTCATTTATATGATAATGCCGATGATGTTAAAGTAAAGTTAAGGAAAATATATGGAATATAAAAAAATTTCTATAAAGGAAGATTTTATCCGACTTGATTCGGCACTGAAACTTGCAAATCTTGTTTCTACCGGCGGTCACGCAAAGGTGGTAATTCAGGGCGGAGAAGTCAGGGTAAACGATACGGTCTGCACAATGCGTGGAAAAAAACTGCGTCGCGGAGATACGGTTGTTTTTGACCGAGACGGATTTATTATAGAATAATGCTTGTAAGAAAAATAAGTTTTAAAAATTTTCGCAACCTTTCGGAAGGGTTTATTGAACCTTCCGAAAATGTAAATATAATCTGCGGAGAAAACGCACAAGGAAAAACAAATATTACCGAAGCCTTGTGGCTTTTTACGGGCGCTAAAAGTTTCAGGGGGGCAAAGGACGCAGAAACGGTTTCTTTCGGTTTTGACAGGGCGGAACTTAAAATGGACTTCGAAAGCGGAAGCGTTTTAAAAAATGCCGAAATTTCGATAACTAACCGACGTTTTGCTGTTCTGGACGGAAAAAAACTCCGTTATCCATCCCTTCTGGCAGGAAATTTTTGTGCTATTGTCTTTTCGCCCTCTGATTTGGGTGTTATAAAGGACGGTCCCTCCCAAAGGCGAAGATTTTTAGACATTGCTCTTGGCCAACTGTATCCCGCCTACATTGATATTTTAAGGGATTACACAAGGGCAGTTACACAAAGAAATATGCTTCTTAAAGAGGCATCAGGGATTTTGGCACGGGTCGATACCGATTTACTTGCCGTTTTTGAGGGCGAAATAGCATCTAACGGCGAGAAACTTATTTCCTACCGAAAAAAATACTGCCAAAACCTAACCCCTAATCTAACCGAAATTTACGGGGGACTGTCGGGCAAGGGAGAGACTCTGTCGGCAGAGTATATAACCCTTTCAGAGAGCGAAGATTTGGAGGAGGCTCTTTTAAAGGCAAGAAACCGTGATATTTTTTCGGCTACTACCTCGGTAGGACCCCACAGAGACGATTTGGATTTTAAAATCAATTCGGTCTCTGCAAGGACATTTGGCAGTCAGGGTCAGCAAAGAAGTCTTGCAATTTCCCTTAAACTTGCCGAGGCTAAAACCCTTAAATCAATAACAGGAGAAGAGCCTGTTTTGATTTTAGACGACGTTTTGAGCGAACTTGACCCCAACAGACAAAATTATATTTTAAACAATATAACCGACCGTCAGGTCTTTATAACCTGCTGTGACCCCGAAAATGTTAAAAATCTTATTAAGGGCAAAATTTTTACTGTATCAGCAGGAAGAGTAAAAGCAACATAAGGGGACAACGAAATTTTAAATTCTTCATTTTGTATTTAGGAGTTTACTATGTACCTTCATCTTGGAGAACAAAAGGTGGTTAAAAAACGGGATATTATAGGAATTTTCGATATGGATACCGCAACCGTTATGAAGTCATCGAGAAATTTCTTAAATCTTGCCGAAAAAAGGGGCGAGACCGAAACTTTATCCTATGAACTGCCAAAGTCATTTATTGTATGTAAAAACAAGCGGCAAAAGAGAAAAACGGTTTATATTTCACAAATTACGCCGTCAACTCTGCTTAAAAGAAACGAAGATAATTAAATTTTGCGAAGAATTTTCGAAGGAGAAAAAAATGAGCAACGAAATTGAAAAGAATTTGCAGGTAACAGAAAGTTATGACGAAAATTCCATTCAGGTCCTTGAAGGACTTGAAGCGGTAAGAAAGCGTCCCGGTA
Organism: Acutalibacteraceae bacterium; assembly: GCA_045577905.1. Lineage (GTDB taxonomy): Bacteria > Bacillota > Clostridia > Oscillospirales > Acutalibacteraceae > SFWF01. The sequence continues at coordinate 10,219 of JAZNJE010000064.1, forward strand.
TGTATATCGGCTCGACGGGAGAACGCGGTCTGCACCACCTCGTTTATGAGATTGTAGATAACTCAATAGACGAGGCTCTTGCCGGTTACTGCGACAAAATTAGTGTCGAGATTCTTGACGACGGCATTATTCGTGTTACCGATAACGGAAGAGGTATCCCCGTAGGAATAAATCCCCAGAAAGGTATTCCGACCGTTACCGTTGTATTTACAATACTCCACGCAGGAGGTAAATTTGGCGGAAGCGGATATAAGGTTTCGGGCGGTCTGCACGGTGTTGGTGCTTCGGTTGTTAATGCTCTCTCCTCCTGGCTTGAAGTAGAGGTTAAGGACGGCACCAATATTTACAAACAAAGATACGAAAAGGGCAATATTGTGACCGAACTTGAAGTTATCGGCAAGTGTGATTCAACAGGCACCACCGTTACCTTCAAGCCCGACCCTACCATATTTACCGATACTACCACCTATGACTACGATACACTTCTTAACAGACTTCGTGAGCAGGCCTTTTTAAATGCAGGTATCCGCATTGTTTTAGAGGATAAGCGGACCGATGTTTTTGAGCCTAAAACCGACGATATTTGTTATGAGGGCGGTATTAAAGAATACGTTGAATATCTTCGTCAGGGAATCAAAAAAGAGCCTCTGTCGGATATTATCTACCTTTCGGGAGTAAAGGGCGATTCAACCGCAGAAATTGCCCTTATGTGGTCAACGGCATACGATAATAAGATAATGTCATTTGCAAACACCCTGCACACCATCGACGGCGGTACTCACGAGCAAGCTTTCCGTCAGACGGTTGCAAGAGTTGTAAACAAATATGCCCACGATTTTAAAAAGTTAAAGGTCGATTCGGACAATTTAAAGGGCGAAGACATTATGGAGGGACTTATTGCCGTTGTATCGGTTAAACTTGCCGATGCACAGTTTGAGTCACAGACCAAGGCAAAACTCGGAAACACCGCTATCGGACAGATGGTGCGTGACCTTATAAACGACCAACTTTACAGATATTTGGAGGAGCATCCTGCCGACGCTAAAATTGTTATAGATAAGGCAATTGCGGCATCCAACGCACGTGAGGCGGCACAGAAAGCCAGAGATGCTTCCCGTAATAAGTCGGGTATCGGCGGAAAGACAAGAATCCCCGAAAAACTGACCGACTGTATCAGTGACGACCCGACAAAGACTGAAATCTTTATTGTCGAGGGAGATTCTGCGGGCGGTTCGGCGGTTGAGGGTAGAAATTCTACCTATCAGGCAATTCTCCCCCTCTGGGGTAAGATGCTCAACGTTGAAAAGGCAAGAGATGATAAGGTTTACGGAAACGATAAACTGACCCCCGTTATTGTGGCTCTCGGCACGGGAATCGGCGAGAATTTTGATATATCAAAACTCCGTTATGATAAAATAGTAATTATGGCCGATGCCGACGTTGACGGAAGCCATATCAGAACACTTCTGCTGACCTTTTTCTTCCGCTATATGCCCGAACTTATTGAAACTGGACATATTTATTTAGCACAGCCTCCCCTATTCAGAGTTTCAAAGGGCAAACAGCACTTTGATGCATTTACCGATGAGGAAAAGGCAGAGTATATTGAGCGTCTTGGCGGAACTGCTGACGTTCAGCGCTATAAGGGTCTTGGTGAAATGGACCCCGACCAACTTTGGGAAACAACCCTTAACCCCGAAACAAGAACATTCCTTCGGGTTACAATGAGCGATGCTATGCTAGCAGACGAAACCTTTACAATGCTTATGGGCGAAGAGGTTGAACCCAGAAAACAATTTATTGAAGAAAATGCGGTCTTTGCGACCGACCTCGACATTTAAAGAAAGGAGAGCGATATTTTATGGCAAAACAGGAAAAGGTTTATTGGCCAGAAAGTGAAGAAACCAACATTGTCCCCGTCGAAATTGTCGATGAGGTAAAGGGCAGTATGCTTCAATACGGTATGAGCGTACTTGTCGGCCGTGCTCTCCCCGATGTTCGTGATGGCTTAAAGCCGGTTCACCGCCGTATTCTTTACACAATGTATGAAAACGGACTGACACCCGATAAAGCCTACCGTAAGTGTGCCGACACCGTCGGCGCAGTGCTCGGACGTTACCATCCACACGGAGACTCCTCTGTTTATGAGGCTATGGTCAGAATGGCACAGGACTTCTCTTTGCGCTATCCTCTTATAGACGGACACGGAAACTTCGGTAACATCGACGGCTACCCTGCCGCCGCCTACCGTTATACCGAGTCCAAGATGAACAGACTCTCACTTCATATGCTGGACGATATTGACAAGGATACGGTCGATTTCGTACCGAACTATGATGACCGACTTAAAGAGCCTACCGTTCTTCCCGTTCGTTTCCCACAACTTCTCGTTAACGGTTCTTCGGGTATTGCCTTTGGTATGGCTACCGAGATTCCGCCCCATAATCTTGGAGAGGTTATCGACGGAATGTGTGCCCTTATCGACAACCCAGAGGCAGAACTTTCTGACCTTTGCGAGTGTATTAAGGGTCCCGACTTCCCCACTGGCGGTATAATTATGGGCAGAGCAGGTATCCGCGCCGCTTATGCTACCGGTAAAGGCAAGATTGTTGTCAGAGGTAAAGCAGAAATTGAAGAACTTTCGAACGGAAAGTTCAGAATAGTTATTACCGAGATTCCCTATAAGGTTCGAAAGAAGGACCTTGTTAAGAAGATTTATGACCTCGCCGCTGAAAAGAGGATTGAGGGCATTGACGATGTAGTTGACTACTCCTCAAAACGTGACGGCGGTATCAGAATAGTGGTTGACATAAAGCGTGACGCTAATCCGCAGGTCGTTTTAAATAAACTCTATTCTTATACTGAACTTCAAACCACCTTCGGAGCAAACCTTATTGCAATCGTAAACGGAAAACCGCAGATTCTCACCCTTAAAGATATGCTTCAAAACTGCATCGACTTCCAGTGTGAGATTATCGAGCGCAGAACCGCCTTTGATATGAAGAAGGCCCAGGAGAGAGCCCACATTTTAGAGGCTCTCAACACCGCTATTGATTTCATTGATGAGGTTATAAATATTATCCGCACCTCCAAGACAATCCCTGAATCGAAGGAGCGTCTTGCCGAGAGATTCGGCTTTGACGATATCCAGACCACCGCTATCGTTCAGATGCAACTCGGTAAACTTGCGGGTATGGAAAAACAGAAGATTGAGGACGAACTTAAAGAGAAATACGCCTTTATTAAGGAGTGTCAGGAAATTCTGGCTTCTCACAGCCGAGTGCTCGACATCGTTAAGACCGAGGCTCTCAATCTCAGAGATAAATATGCAGACGACAGAAGAACTGAGATTTCAGCCGTTTCGGGAGAGGTTGATATTGAGGACCTTATCCCCGAAGAGGAATGTGTCATAACAAAGACCACAGGCGGATACATTAAGAGGCTTCCCTCTGATACCTACTCTGTCCAAAACAGAGGCGGTAAGGGCATTAAGGGTATGACGACCCGTGAGGACGACTTTGTTG
>JAZNJE010000065.1:0-11338 GCA_045577905.1 Acutalibacteraceae bacterium
GCAGGCAAAACAAACCGAGGCAATTGCTTCGGACAGAAAGTCTCAGGTAGGAACGGGAGACCGAAGCGAGAGAATCCGCACCTACAACTATCCGCAAGGTAGGGTTACCGACCACAGAATTGGTTTGACACTTTATAAAATTGAGCAGATTTTAAACGGGGATTTAGACGAGGTTGTAGATTCGCTTATAACATTTTACAGAACAGAAATGCTGAAAAGTGAAGAGGAACAATGATTACCGAAAAATTAACCGATGATATAGCGGGTATCAAGCGAACTGCCGAAATATTAAAAAACGGCGGTATAGCGGCTATTCCGACCGAAACGGTTTACGGTCTTGCCGCATCTGCCTTTAATGATGAAGCAATAGCAAAGATTTTTGCCGCCAAAGGAAGACCGCAGGATAACCCTCTTATAGTACACATTGCAGAGTTTAACGATTTGAATGAACTCGTAGCCGAAATACCACAAAAGGCAAAAGAACTCGCCGAACGTTTTTGGCCGGGTCCCCTTACCATTGTATTTAAAAAGAGCAAAAAAATAGCAAAAAATGTATCGGCAGGACTTGATACGGTTGCCGTAAGAATGCCTTCCAATGCGGTTGCAAGAGCCGTGATTAAGGAAAGCGGGTTACCCCTTGCAGCCCCTTCTGCAAACCTTTCGGGAAGTCCCAGTCCAACCTCTGCCGAGCATGTGATTTCAGACCTTGACGGTAAAATAGATGCCGTAATAATATCGGGCGATTCGGATGTAGGCGTTGAGTCAACGGTGGTGTCACTCAGCACAACCCCACCGAGACTGCTCCGACCCGGCTTTGTGACCGCCGAGCAACTCAAAGAAATACTGCCCGATCTTGTGATAGACAAGGCCGTTACCGAGCAACTCAAAGTCGGCGAAAAGGCAGAATCTCCCGGTATGATGTATAAGCATTATTCCCCTAAAACCGAGGTGTATCTCGTCGAGGCTGATAGCCAAGCCTTCTGCCGATTTGTCAATCGAAAGAAAAATTCGGTTGCGGTGTGTTTTAGAGAGGATATGGAAAAAATCGAAATCCCCGTACTTTGCCTAGGCTCTTCACAAAGCGGAGAAGAACAGGCCAAAAACCTGTTTACACTGCTTCGTGAATGTGACAACTTAAAGTCGAATGCGGTTTATGTCCATGCCCCCGAGAAAAAAGGAGTAGGGCTTGCTGTATATAACCGCCTTATCAGAGCGGCGGGTTTTAAGATAATAAAGCCAAAGACGGTAATCGGTTTAACAGGACCGTCGGGAGCCGGGAAGTCGAGCCTGAGAGGAATTGCCGAGCAGATGGGTTACGGCTTTATTAACTGTGATTCGGTTGCAAGAAAAGCCACAGAGGAAAAGGACTGCAAAAAAGAATTGAGAGATGCCTTCGGAGAAGACATTTTTGATGAAAACGGTAATCTAATAAGGTCGGCGCTTGCAAAGAAAGCCTTTATAAGCAAGGAGAAAACAGAACTTTTGAACAGAACTATTTTTCCCTTTATAAATAGGCTGATAGAGAAAGAAATTGAAAAATCGGGGAATAATAAAATAATTCTCGATGCTCCAACCCTTTATGAAAGCGGAGCAGACCGACATTGTGATGGCATTATAGTGATAACCGCCAAGGAAGAAGAAAGATTAAAAAGAATTCTCTGCCGTGACGGTATTACTGAGGCAGATGCTTTGCTTAGACTTCGTGCAGGCAAAAACGATGACTTTTATAAGGAAAAAACAGAGCATATAATTTACAATAACGGCAGTTTTACCGAACTCGCCGAAAAGTTTAAGGATAAACTTTGCTTATTAGGAGGAAACTGAAATGATTGAAAAAAGCCCCGCTGAACTTTTAAAAGAAGACTTGTTTTTAAAAGGCAAAAACGGATTATCTGATGTAAGCGACCAAAAGTGGGAAGAAATCACCGCTTTTTGTGAGGGTTACAAGGAATTTTTGAGCGAAGGCAAAACCGAAAGAGAGGCGGCGGCCGCCGCAATAAAAATTGCCGAGGATGCAGGCTTTTGCGAGTATGTTGAGGGCAAAGAATATCTTGCGGGAGACAAATACTATATCAACAACCGCGGCAAGACAGTCGCCTTTGTCGTTGTAGGAAAAGAAACCGCCGACAAAGGTGTTCAGATTACTGCGGCACACATTGATTCTCCTCGTATTGACTTAAAGCCCAACCCCTTATATGAAGATACCGATTTGGCACTTTTTAAGACTCATTATTACGGCGGAATTAAGAAATATCAGTGGACAACAATTCCGCTTGCTCTGCACGGTGTTTTTGCAAAGCGAGACGGAAGTGTTGTTTCGGTTAAACTTGGCGAAGATGAGAACGAGCCTTGTTTTGTAGTGACCGACCTTTTACCTCATTTGGCGCAAGAACAGTCAAAACGCACCCTTGCGGACGGAATAAAGGGCGAGGAACTTAACATTCTGGTTGGCAGCAGACCCTTTAAGGACGACAAGGCAAGCGAACTCGTAAAACTGAATATAATGAAACTCATTAACGAAAAATACGGTGTGACAGAGGCAGACTTTTTATCGGCAGAGTTGGAAATGGTCCCTGCTTTCAAGCCTCGTGACATCGGTTTTGACCGTTCCCTTATCGGCTCCTACGGGCACGACGACCGTGTTTGTGCATATCCCGCACTTATGGCAATTTGTGAGATTGAAAATCCCGAAAAAACAGCCATAGCAATTCTTACCGATAAGGAAGAGATAGGCTCTGACGGAAACACAGGCCTTAACTCTGCATTTTTAAAATATGTTATTCGTGATTTGGCAAAAATGCAAGGGGTTGACTATACAGTAGCGCTCAGACATTCAAAGTGCCTTTCTGCCGATGTCAATGCAGGAATGGATCCCACCTTTAAGGATGTAATGGAGCCTAAGAATGCATCAAAACTTAATTACGGAGCAGTTATAACCAAATATACAGGGTCAAGGGGCAAGAGCAGTACGAGCGATGCCTCGGCAGAATATGTTGCAGAGGTCAGAGCAATGCTCGACAATGCGGGTATAGCATGGCAGACGGGAGAACTCGGAAAGGTTGACCTCGGTGGCGGAGGAACGGTTGCTATGTATATTGCAAACCTCGGCGTCGATGTTGTTGACCTCGGTGTCCCCGTACTTTCAATGCATTCGCCCTTTGAAGTTGTTGCTAAGTTTGACGTTTATGAAACTTACAGAACTATGTATGAGTTTTGCAAATAAACAGGATGAATAAAAGCATTTTAAAAACGGTTTTTATTAAAACTCTGCCCGTAATGACGGGATATATTGCACTTGGAATCGGCTTTGGAATTTTGTTCGAGAGCAAGGGATACGGCATATTGTGGTCACTTGCAATGGCAGTATTTATCTATGCGGGTTCTATGCAATATGTCGCAATAAACCTCATTACGGGGGGAGCGTCGCTCATAACTACGGCACTGACAACACTCATGGTAAATGCCCGTCACCTCTTTTACGGCATTTCGATGATAGATAAATATAAAAATACTGGCAAAGCAAAACCCTATCTTATATTTGCTCTGACCGACGAGACCTATTCGCTTCTTTGTGCCGACGATTATCCCAAAGATGTCGAGCCAAAAAAATATCAGTTCGCCGTCTCGCTTTTTAATCACGTTTACTGGATAACGGGTTGTGCGGCAGGTTCGCTTATCGGCTCTGCGGTTAATTTTAATACGGCGGGAATAGACTTTTGTATGACCGCACTTTTTGTAACTATATTTGTCGAGCAATGGATTAATACCAAAAATCATTTGCCGGCAATTATGGGGCTCGGAGCATCGGTATTATGTCTTGTCATATTCGGCAAAGATGCGTTTTTAATACCCTCTATGGTCTTGATTTCAGCGCTGTTGCTCATCTTTAAAAAGCCACTTGAAAGGCAGGTGGCAGAAAATGACTGACACCCTGGTCGCTCTCACAATAGGCGTTTCGGCGGTAGTTACGGCGCTCCTTCGCTTTCTGCCCTTTGTTTTTATAAGAGGGGACAGAGAAACCCCGAAAATAATTACATATTTCGGAAAATATCTGCCCTATTCGGTAATGGCAATGTTGGTGGTGTACTGTTTAAGGGCGGTCAGCATTACGGCATACACCTTTGGACTGCCCGAACTAATCGGCGTTGTCGCCGTTGTTTTGTTACATATATGGAGGCGCAACACCCTAATCAGTATAGCGGGCGGAACGGCTTTGTATATGCTTCTTATTCAATTGGTATTTTAAACACATAAACCACACGCTTTAACCAAAACTATTTGGTGAAAGGTGTGGTTTTTGTGTTAAAAGAAACTTTTTGGAGGACCCAAACCGAAATAGATAAAAGGAGCCCTCTTGACAAAAATATTAGTACAGAGGTGGCGGTTATCGGTGCGGGAATGGCAGGAATTCTTATCGCAGACCGTCTTAAATCGAGTGGAAAAGAGGTTGTCGTGCTCGAAGCCGATCGCATTGCATCGGGACAGACAGAAAAAACAACCGCCAAGATAACCGCACAACACGGATGTGTATATGGTCAGTTTGCCGAGAATTTTTCACTTGAAAAGGCTCGGCTATATGCACAGGCAAATACAAATGCGGTAGAGTGGTACCGAAAGACGGTAAAAACAAGAAATATAGAATGTGATTTTGAAGATCGTGACAGTTATATTTACTCATCGTTTGAATACGAAAAACTTAAAAGAGAGGCGCAAATATGTAAAAAGATAGGCTTTTCGGCAGAGTTTGTCGAGAATGTAGAATTACCGTTTGACGTTGCTTGCGGAGTCAAAATAACAAATGGTGCGCAGTTTAACCCTCTTAAATTCATTAAAGGTATTAGTGACGATATTACAATATACGAAAAAACACCAATAAGGACCGTTAAGGGAAATACGGTTTATTCCGACAAGTTTACCGTAGAGGCACAAAGTGTTGTTTTTGCGTGTCACTATCCCTTTTTAATAATTCCCGGACTTTATTTTGCACGAATGTATCAACAACGTTCGTACGTATTGGCAATAAGGGACAACTCACTTTGTGAGGGAATGTATATCGGGGTAGATAACGAGGGCTATTCTTTAAGGCAATACCGTGATTTGCTCTTGCTCGGAGGCAAAGGCCACCGCACGGGAGAAAATTCTTCGGGAAAAAGTTTTGATGAACTTTGTCAGGTTGCCGATAAATATTATCCGAATGCCGAGAAGGTGGCTTTTTGGTCGGCGCAGGACTGTATAACAGCAGACGGTATGGCATATATCGGGAGACTCTCATCCTTTCATCCCAACTGGTATGTTGCCACAGGTTTCGGCAAATGGGGTATGACCGGCTCGGCTGTTGCCGCCGATATAATTGCAGACCTTATTGTAAAAGGAGAAAGTCGGTATGAAAAGTTATTTACCCCCAAAAGATTTTCCTTTGCGGCGGCGCTTGGAGTTGCAAAGGAAACTGGTAAGGCGATAAAAGGCCTCGCCAGAGGTAATTTGCATATACCAAAGCACAAGTTAAGCAGTTTAAAGGTGGGACAAGGCGGCATAGTGAACGTTGACGGTAAAAGGGTAGGAGTTTACCGTGAAAGTGAAAACAAATATTATAGCGTAATTCCGCGCTGTACCCATATGGGGTGCGGACTTGAATGGAACCCCGTCGAAAAGAGTTGGGACTGCCCCTGCCACGGCTCACGATTTGACTTTAAAGGGAACCTGCTTGACAATCCCGCCAAGCAAAATTTAAAGCATCCGCCTGAGTTTTAAAAGGGCGGATTTTTCTATTCGGGAGACATACGAACGGGAAATATTAAGCCTTTGTGCCACTTCCCGTTGGGTAAGTTCGGTAAGCCCGTACAGACCGTAACGCAGTTTTATAATTTCTTTTTCACGGTCATCGAGTGAAGTTTCGATAAGAACCCTCATTCGTTCAATTTTGAGTTTTTTGTCAATATCATCGGCAATGTTTGTATCATCGGCAACAACATCTATAAGAGTTAGGGCATTACCGTCCTTGTCGGTGTCAATCGGGTCGCTGAAATGCAGGTCATTAGCCGATTTTTTGTTTGCCCTGAAACACATTAAAATTTCATTTTCTATGCATCTTGCGGCATAGGTTGCAAGCCTTATTCCCTTATCGCTTTTAAAGGTCTGCACCGCCTTTATCAATCCGATTGTTCCGATCGAAATCAAATCGTCTTGGTCGGCGGCATTGCTGTAATATTTTTTAATTACGTGTGCCACAAGTCTTAAATTGTGCTCGATTAACTTGTTTTTTGCAGCAACATCGCCCTTTTCCATACGCTCTATCAATTCAGATTCTTTTTTGTCTGAAAGGGCAGGCGGAAAGGAGTTGGGGTTTGTTATGTGGAGTGCAAAATAAAAAAGTGAAGATGCAATTTTCATTAAAAGTTCAAACAAAAAAATTCCCCCTCATAAGGAATTTTATGAATAGGGGGAATTAAATTTGCACGTCCGTATAAAATGTTAATTTTCGACAATCTTTAAAGAAACAGCCGATAACGAGGAGCAACACGCAAAAATCTGGTTCATGCTGATAAACGGCGGTAATGTCCCCGACACAAAGGCAAACCTTACAGAAGCTACTTGACAATGCAAACGACGGATCGGTCTTTAAAAGAGAAGAAGAGGTATCTGGATTTGTCGCAACTGCGGCCATATTCACGTTGGCAAACAGCCTCCCGGAGTATGCCCGACCTGTCCACCCCCCAGAGCTATTTTGAGATAAGAAAGTGTAATTACTAAAAAAGAAAACCGACTGTTATCAGTCGGTTTTCTTAAATCTTATGGTTATTTCTCCACTTGTGAGAGTGGCTTTTAATTTGATATTGCTTTTAGGGTTGATGTATGATATAATTGCGTTGTCGATTCAGTCCAATATTTGTAAATTTATGTATCTAATGTTGAATCGAAATTTTTTTATTTTATGAGGCTTTTATGGTATTTACAACTCAGTTATTTACATTTGCATTTTTGCCAATACTGATCCTTACTTATTATCCTTTATATTTTTTGCAAGGAAAACTGCGCTTTTTGCAAAAAGTCAGAGCGACTGATTTACTTATTATTGCTTTGAGCCTAGTTTTTTATATGTGGTCCTGCTTTGACAATGTATTTCCATTTTTGGCATACATATTGATCGTTTATTTTATGGGTCTAACGATACAATACAGCCAAAAACGCAAAACAGGAATATTGATTAGCCAAAGCGAAGAGGGCAAAACAAAGGTCTTTCCGATAGCCTTGCTTTTGACTTTAAGCTTCTGTGCCGTTGTGGTATTTATACTTGTTCATTTTAAGTATTTAGGAATAGTAGCTCAGCTTTGGAATTTCTTATTTATAGATAAGATCACACCCAAAACCATCATAGCTCCGTTAGGAATCTCTTTCATTACCTTTAGCGCAATTTCATATATTGTTGACATTTATAAAGGAAAGGCACAAGCGGGAAGCTTTATAGACTGTGTGCTATATATGTCATTTTTCGCAAAGGTCGTGTCAGGCCCCATTGTTTTGTGGAGAGATTTTAAAAATCAGAAGCCGTCTGTCAGCCTTTCAAGAGTTTCCGAGGGAGTTATCAGAGTAATGATCGGATTTGCTAAAAAGGCCATTCTTGCTGACTCATTCGGACTGGCTGTTTCAAATGCCGCCTATGCTCTGGATGTTCCGAGTGCCTGGGGAATGGCGATTTTATATATGTTGCAGATATATTATGACTTTTCGGGATATTCGGACATTGCTCTCGGCCTTTCAAAAATGTTAGGTTTTGAATTTGAAGAGAATTTCAATTTCCCGTATCTTTCAACCTCGATAACAGAGTTCTGGAGACGCTGGCATATTTCTCTTGGAAGATGGTTCAGAGAATATGTTTATTTCCCGCTTGGAGGTAGCAAATGCGGTAAGAAGAGGACCGTAATAAATATTGCTGTTGTATTCGTACTTACAGGGATCTGGCACGGAGCGGGATGGACCTATATGCTTTGGGGAATCGCTAACGGAGTTTGTAATATAATTGAGAAGTTGATTTCCAATTTTAAAATCTATGAGAAGACACCTAAATTTATAAAGTGGTTGTTCACAATGGGTGTAACACTGTTTTGTTGGCAGTTGTTCAGAGCCTCCGGCATCAAAACAGCGGGACGATGGATATTTTCAATGTTCGGCCTTATGGATTATGACAGTATAACCTATACGTGGAAGTATTATTTTGATACGCAGATGATAGTTTTTGCTGTAATAGGAATGTTGTTTGCTACGGTTTTCGGTTTGCCGAAAGTACAGACCTTATATAAACGAGTTTTGGAAACAAAGGTTGGATATGTTGCAAATCTAGCGGTGACTCTTGTCTTGTTTATTCTAGCAATCCTCTTTATGGTCAATTCAACATACAGTCCATTTTTATATTTTCAGTATTAATTTTCGGAGAATCAGTTAGATGAAAGTTTTACAGAGTTTAACAATAATTGTATTTTTAATTGTTGTTTTTATACCGATTATTTTCTTTAATTTTGAGCCAAATTCTGTTTCTGCTATAGATAACAGAGTATTGACCGAGAATCCTTTTTCAGAAGATGTCGAAGGCGACCTGACAAATAATATAGAAAGTTACATCAATGACCGTATAGGTTTTCGTGATGAGATGATTCTTGGATATACCGTGCTTAACGATAGTATATTCAATAAGATGGTCCATCCTTCATACAAATACGGCAAAGACGGCTACGTTTTTGGAGCTGGCATTACAGCAAACGGCATATTCTCCGATTATCATGTTGCATTTGCGGAGATGGTTGCGCAGTTGCAAAGGTATTGTGATGATAGGGGAGTACCCTTTCTCTTTGTTTTTAATCCGGCAAAACCTGCGGTGTTAGACCAATATATTGCCGGAGGTATAAATTATGGTAGAGATTGGGTCGATATGTTTTTTGAGGAATTGGATAAACGCGGTGTAAACTATCTTGATAACACCACAACCTTAAAAAACGCAAATGACTCGGGAATAACCGTTTTCAACAAGAAATACGATGCAAACCATTGGAATTATACCGGAGCTTATTACGGCACGAACAAAATACTTGAACTGTTAAAGAAAAGTTTGCCGAATACGCATATCAACAGCTTATCGGAGTTTATTGTATCCGAAGAAACGAAGTATTCTTTGCCTGTTTCCAATTTTCCGATAAATGAGCAAGTACCAAAGGTCGAATTAAATACGAAGTATATAAACAAAACTGCGGATTACGTATCAGAACTTGAAGTGCATCCTTCATACAGGACGATCGGATATTACATTAATGAGCATAGAAAGAGCGAAGGCTCACCTTCAGCGCTTGTTTTTCAAGGCAGTTATATGAATAATTTCGGATATAAATATCTTATCAATGCATTTGGAGAATACATTCATATTCACGACTATCAGAATATAATTGATATGCCCTATTATTACAATATCTTTAAGCCTGATTGCGTTGTTTTCGAGGTTGCAGAATATACTTTTAATGAGACATATTTTGAACTTGAGGCAATGAAGAACATCAAGTTTAATAAACCTGTGGCTTCATTTGGGGAGATTGAAACTGTAAGCAAAGCGGTGGCAGAAAAAGATATTGTGATCGAGTCGGGCAAAACTTTGACAAAGATAATATGGAATACCGACATAGAGGTTGAATATGTATGGCTTATGCTTGGTGAAGAGTTTGATATGAAGAAAACCGATAGCGGATATGAAACAACGGTTAAAACTTCTGTATATGAGCAGTATGCCGATAACTTGAGTATAGCTATAAAGCGGTAACCTGTAATTTAAATCAAATATAAAAAGGAAGTGTCAGAATTATCTGACACTTCCTTTTATTTTTATGGTTATTTCTCCACTTGTGAGGGTGGCTTTTATTCCGTCGGGGTGGACAATTTCAAGACCTCCCGAATTATCGATCCCTTCTGCAAATGCCTCATATTTTACACCATTTTTAATATAGCAGATATCCTTGCCGATAACTGCGCTGAGGCTTCTGTATTCATTCATCAAAGCGGCAGTATCGGTAGAAACCAAGACCGAGATAATCTCGTTTGAGATATCAAGAGCAAGGCTTTGCCTATCAATCAGTTTCTCTGACAAATTAGTGGCCGAAGCGGAAATCTCGTCGGGAAAAACCGTCGTGGTAAGATTGACGCCTATTCCGATAATAACCGCCTTTGTGAGATTGGTTTTTGACTCGGCAACCCTTTCACAAAGAATACCCGCAACCTTTTTTTCGTCTGCGAGAATATCGTTTACCCATTTAATAGAAAGCTTTTTGTCAGTGAATTTTTCAAGTGTCCTTACAAGAGCAACCGAAACAACCGAGGTCAGTGCAACTTCTTTAAAAGCATTATCCCAAGCTAACGCGAGGGTCATATAAAGACCTGAATTTTTCGGCGAATAAAAACTTCTGCCTAATCTGCCTCTGCCGGCGGTCTGCTCGTTTGCTATAAAAAGTGCAGGCAGGCTGCCCTTGGAAACTATATATTCTTTTGCTCTTGCATTTGTCGAATCGGTTATGTCAAAGGTAAAAACGGCAAAATCAGTTTTCATTTTTTTGCCTCTGCTCGTCAAGAGTCAGGGAATAACTTTCCAAAAACTCCGAAATAAATATGTCAACCTCGGGCATAGACATATCGTTCAAAGAGGCGAGGGTGGACTTTTCGGCCTCCAAGAATTCCTTATTTCCCATATTTCTTTCTTCGATGCACTTTATAAGGGCAGAAAGTTTGTCGGCCGCCTTAACTATTTTTACTACATATTGGTCGCTCGGAGAGTAGATCTCATTAAACTCTTCCCTTAAATCTTCGGGGAGCATAGAAACAAGTTCGCCCTCTGCGACCTCCTCAATTTTTTTGTATGCAGTACGGATTTCGGGGTTGTTATATTTTATGGGGGTAGGAAGGTCGCCTGTCAAAATTTCGCTCGTATCGTGGTACATTGCCGAAAGTGCGGCGGCAGAGGGACTTACACTGCCGTTCAGCCGTTTGTTATTTATGATTGCAAGAGCATGAGCAATAAAAGCAACCTCTAATGAGTGCTCACTTAAATTTTCCTCCCTTGAATTTCTCATAAGCCCCCAACGCTTAATGTATTTCATACGGGAAAGTATTGCATAAAAATGGCTTGCCATATCATTTCTCCTTGATATTTATTTCTTTGAATATTATAATAATGATTGTAGTTAGTCGAAACGCTCTAAAAGCGTTTCGACAAGCCACTTGTTAAGTGGCTTTAGCAAAATTAAATTATAATATTTAATTTTGCACGACACTCATTTCAATGGAAAAGGACAAATTTTTAGTAAAAATT
>JAZNJE010000066.1:0-11512 GCA_045577905.1 Acutalibacteraceae bacterium
CTACGATCCGACTTATTATTATGATGAACAAACGCCAAAAAAAATTGCCGAAGCAATAAAAGAGGTGGATCTCTTAAAATCGTATAACAGCAGAGAGATTATTTCACAATTGGATAAAAATTTTGTTCATAATATAGGCAATATGCTAGGAGAAAGAAATGCTTTTACTTGTTGATAAATTCATTCAAAAAGCTATTCGCACCTATCGGAAAGCGGTTTTTAAAAAGAAGGTCGGATGCAATCATAACTATTTTAATTTGGTAGGCAAGGTCAACTTAATTAACCGAAATATAGCTTTAGGGCATAATGTAACAATTTACCCGGATGTAATGTTTTATGGCGACGGTCCTATCGTTATTGGTGACAATGTGACCATTGGAAACGGAACAGTAATTTACTCCGATAAAGCAGGTGGGGTATTTATAGGAAACAATACTATGATAGCAGCACAGAGTTATATTATAGATTCTGACCACGGAATAGAAAGGAAGACTCTTATTAACAAACAGAAGAATACTGTAGATCGAGTAATAATAGGGGAAGATGTTTGGATCGCTGCCAATGTTACCGTTTTAAAGGGAAGCAAGATTGGCGACGGAGCAGTCATCGGTGCAAAGGCGCTAGTAAAGGGAGAAATTCCCGAAAATGCTATTGCTGTCGGTATTCCGGCAAAAGTTATCAAGTATAGAGGGCGAGATGAATGAATAGAAAAATAGGTGTTATACTTTCTTATGTTTTAATGATATTTGAAGTGCTGTCAACATTACTGCTTACGCCTTTTATTCTAAGAACGCTTGGACAGGCCGAATACGGTATATATAGGTTGTCGGGAACCATTGTTTCATATCTTCTTCTTTTAGACCTTGGAGTTGGCAATGCATCGATTAGATTTTTTGCCAAATATAGAGTTAACAATAATTTAGAACAGGGTAAAAGATTTTTTGGGGTTTCCTTGCTATACTATTCGGCAATAGCGCTGATAGCATTGATAATAGGTGTTATATGTGTAATAGTATATCCGACAATTTTTGCAAAAGGGTTAACTCAGGCTGAAATTATTCACGGACAAAAATTATTGGGGATAACTATGCTTTCCGCTTGCGTAACGTTAGCTACGTCACCGTTTACAAGCAGTGTTATAGCTTATGAAAAGTTTGCAATAAGCAAAGGCTCTTCAATAATAACCGCCGTTTTTAAAATAGTGTTCACATATATCGCTTTAAAGCTTGGATTTGGAAGTCTAGGTATTGTGCTCGTTCACTTGGGGTTGACCATAATCAACAGAGCGTTTATTGCGTTATATGTGCTGTTTAAAATAAGACTTTTACCAATTTTAAAAGGTGTAAATTTTGCTTTTTTAAAAGAAATTATAGGTTATTCTACATTTATACTTTTACAAATGGTTGCTACCCAGATAAATGCGGGAGTCGGTCAAGTATTGATAGGTGCCTTAGTAAGCTCATCGGCTGCTATCATTGGTATATACAGTATAGGCACACAAGTAGTTCAGTATTTTCAAAGTATTGGTTCTGCGGTTACCAGTGTTTTAATGCCGGGAGTCGTTAAACTTGTGGAGAGTAAGGCTGAACCTAAGAGAATGTGTGATGAAATGGTGCGTATCGGTAGACTGATTCTAATGGTGCTTATTCTTATCTGGACAGGCTTTATATTGTTTGGTAAACAATTTATTTCACTTTGGGCAGGCGCTGAAAATATTGAAGCGTACGGTGTAGCGCTTATGTTAATGACAGTTTATATGTTCATATTGACTGAGGCTGTTGGTAGCCAGGTATTGTGGGCAATGAATGCACATAAAGAACAAGCAATAATAAAAATATCTGTAGTTGCCGTAAACGTAATAATAACTTGGATGTTGTTGAAAATTAATGCAATATATGGTGTAACAATTGGAACCTTCATTTCGTTGATGTTAGGAGATATAGTATTAAGTAATATTGTATTTAAGAAAAAAATTAAAATTAGTTTAACTCAGTATTACAGAGATTTGTTCAAGGGTATTTTACCGTGTGCTTTAATTACATTAGCAGTAGGAATGCTACTCAATATGTTGAATTTAAAAGGTTGGCTCGGTTTGGGATGCAACATATTAGGTATTGTTATTGTTTTCTTATTGAGCATGTTGAAATTTGGCATGAATAATTATGAAAAAAACCTTGTTTTAGGAATGGTTAAAAAAGTATTCAGGAGGAAATAAAATGAGTCTTTTTAAAGGAAAAACTTTACTTATCACCGGAGGCACAGGTTCATTTGGAAATGCTGTGCTTAACGGATTTCTTGGCACAGATATAGGGGAAATCAGAGTTTTCTCGAGGGATGAGAAAAAACAGGACGATATGCGTCACGAATTTCAGGCAAAGATGCCCGAGGTTGCAGACAAGATAAAGTTCTACATAGGAGATGTCCGTGATTTAGAATCGGTTAGAGCGGCAATGCACGGGGTTGACTATATATTTCACGCGGCAGCATTAAAGCAGGTTCCAAGTTGCGAATTCTTCCCGATGGAGGCCGTCCGCACCAACGTTATCGGCACTGATAATGTTCTTACCGCGGCTATTGAAGAGGGAGTAAAGTGTGTAATCTGTCTTTCTACCGATAAGGCAGCATATCCCGTAAATGCTATGGGCATTACAAAGGCACTTGAAGAGCGTGTTGCTGTTGCAAAGGCAAGAAACACCGACAAAACAAAGATTTGCTGCACACGTTACGGCAATGTTCTTTGTTCGCGGGGTTCAGTAATTCCGCTTTGGATTGATCAGATTAAAGCAGGCAAACCGATTACTATTACCGAGCCTTCAATGACTCGTTTTGTTATGAGCCTTGAGGAAGCGGTTGACCTGGTTGTTTTCGCTTTTGAACATGGACAAAACGGAGATATTCTGGTGCAAAAGGCTCCTGCCTGCACGATCGAAACCCTTGCAAAGGCTGTATGTGAACTTTTTAATCCTAATACCGAAATTAGGATTATCGGTGTTCGTCACGGCGAAAAACTTTACGAAACCCTTCTTACCAATGAAGAGTGTGCAAATGCCGTTGATATGGGAGAGTTTTATCGTGTCCCTGCTGATAACAGAGGACTAAACTATGATAAATATTTTAATGATGGCGATGTGAAACGAGTAAATTTAAGCGAATTTAATTCTAACAATACCGATCTTATGAACGTTGAAGAGGTTAAGGCAAAACTTCTCACTATTCCGTATATTCAGAACAAACTCGCCAATTGGGAGAAATAGTATGAAAATACTTATTACAGGAGCCAAGGGATTTGTCGGTAGGAATCTTGCCGAAAATCTTAAAAATATAAAAGACGGCAAGAACAGGACCCGCCCCAACCTTGTGATAGATGGTCTTTATCTTTACGACATTGATTCTTCTTTTGAGGAGTTGGAAGAAGCCTGCAAAAATGCCGATTTTGTATTAAATCTTGCAGGCGTAAACCGTCCACAGAATACCGATGAATTTATGCAGGGAAACTTTGGCTTTGGCGAAAAATTGCTTGCTACCCTTAAAAAGCATAACAACACCTGCCCCGTAATGCTCTCTTCTTCAATTCAGGCAACCCTTTTAGGAAGATACGACTCGGATTATGGAAGAAGTAAAAAAGCAGGGGAAGATTTGTTTTTCTCTTATGCGAATGAGACAGGAGCAAAGGTGCTGGTTTACCGCTTCCCCAATCTTTTCGGCAAGTGGTGCCGTCCAAACTATAATTCTGCGGTTGCAACCTTTTGTAACAATATAGCAAACGATTTGCCCATTCAGGTAAACGACCCAAAAGTCCAACTTGAACTGCTTTATATTGATGATTTAGTAGAAGAAATGCTCGATGCTTTGGAAGGTAAAGAGCACCGCTGCGAATTTGACGGCATTGATACCGTTTTCACGGAAAAAGGCAGATATTGCGCTGCCCCCGTGTCTCATAAAGTAACACTTGGCGAGATTGTAGCCCTGCTCGATTCCTTTAAAAAGCAGAGTGAAACTTTGGTTATGCCAGAAATACCTCAAGGCTCCTTTGCAAAGAAACTTTATTCAACCTATTTATCATATTTGCCAAAGGAAAAAGCAAGTTTTGAACTTAAAATGAACAGTGATCCCCGCGGCTCCTTTACTGAACTTTTAAAGACCGAAAAATGCGGACAGTTCAGTGTAAATATCTCAAAACCGGGCATTACAAAGGGGCAGCATTGGCATAATACAAAGTGGGAATTTTTCATTGTTGTTTCGGGCCGTGCCCTTATTCAGCAGAGAAAAATTGGCTCTGACGAGGTTTTAAACTTTGAGGTTTCGGGAGAAAAAATCGAGGCGGTACATATGCTTCCGGGTTACACCCACAACATAATCAACTTGTCCGAAACAGATGACCTTGTAACACTTATGTGGGCAAATGAACAGTTTGACCCCACACATCCCGATACATTTTTTGAAGAGGTGTAAAAAATAACAATCTCAGTTTCTGAAAAGGCTCTTTTAGAACTTTTAAGTATCAGCGCAGGCAAGGAATCAGATTTTGATTTCACCGTCCTCACCGAAGAGAATTGGCGTGAGGTTTACCGTGATAGCTTTTATCATTCTGTTGTAGTAAGTGCTTTTGACGGCACTGCGAAACTTTCCTCTGTACCGGGAACGGCGAGAGAAAAATGGCTCGCAGCGTCAGGAAAAATTCTGTTGCATAATGAAAAGGTTAGAAACTACGGCAAATATCTTGATAGCCTGCTCACTCAAAACGGAATAAATCACATAATATTAAAGGGATTTGCCTCGGCTTATTATTATCTTGACCCCCAAAAGCGTCAACTTGGCGATATTGACTTTTTGGTAGAGGGAGAAGACCTTGAAAAGACAGAAAAACTGCTGCTTTCCGAGGGCTTTATAAAAAGCCTTGACGGGCACTCGCATCACATCCTTTTCCAAAAAGACGGTGCAGAGTTTGAAATGCACCACACGATTGCCGGAATACCCAACGGAAAAGCAGGGGAGATCTTTAAGGAATTTTTTAAAGGTGCGGCTGCAAAGTTCATAGATAACGGATTTCATAATCCTTCGCCCGAAATTCACGGTGCGGCAATTCTTCTTCACACAATCCATCATATGACCCTTGACGGTCTTGGCCTTCGCCACCTTTTGGACTTTGTTTATTTTGTCGATAAAACGGTAAACGAGCCCTTTTGGGAAGAGAGCCTGCTACCCCTTTTAAAGAGAAGCGGAACACTCGATTTTGCCGCCGCGATAGCAAAAACCGGCGCAAAATATTTAAAGACTACCTGTCCTGATTGGGCAAAGAATGTGCCCGATTCGCTGTGCGATGAAATTATCTTTGATATAATGTCACTTGGTACGTTTGGCAGAAAAAATGCAGAGAGAAGTGCCGCCGGCAGAATGACGGTTAAAAGCGGTAAAAAAGGAAAAATTGTTTCGGCAATTCACACCCTTCATAGAACAATGCGCACCGCTTGTCCGATATTGCAAAAAGTTCCGATTCTCTATCCATTCTGCTTTGCTTACAGAGTCATAAAGTATCTTGTGCTCGCATTATTCGGTAAAAAGAAATCAGTGCTTAAAATAAGTGCCCAAGCCGACGAACGCAACAAAATATATAATAAGTTACACATTTTTGAGGTGAAATAAATGAGTAAGGAATTTAAGAATAACGGTAAACTGAAACTTCTCATCATCGTGGGAACGCGACCCGAGATTATCCGTCTTTCTGCCGTTATAAACAAGTGCAGAAAGTATTTTGACACAATTCTCGCACATACGGGTCAGAACTACGACTATAACCTGAACGGTGTATTTTTTAAGGACCTCGGAATTGCCGACCCAGACGTTTACCTTGATGCAGTAGGTAAGGACCTCGGCGAAACAATGGGTAATATTATTGCAAAAAGTTATCAGTTAATGGTAGAAATAAAGCCTGATGCAGTCCTCGTCCTCGGAGATACCAACTCCTGCCTTTCGGTAATCGGTGCTAAAAGGCTCCACATTCCGATTTTCCATATGGAAGCCGGCAACCGCTGCAAGGATGAATGCCTCCCCGAGGAAACCAACCGCCGAATAGTTGATATTATCAGCGATGTAAACCTTGCTTATTCAGAACACGCAAGAAGATACCTTGCCGACTGCGGTCTGCCAAAAGAGCGCACCTATGTTACCGGCTCGCCTATGGCAGAGGTTTTACGCAACAACCTCGAAAACATTGAAAAGAGTGATATTCACGAGCGACTCGGACTCGAAAAGGGCAAAAATATCCTCCTTTCGGCTCACAGAGAAGAGAATATCGACACCGAAAAGAACTTTAATTCGCTTTTCAACGCTATCAACAAAATGGCAAAGAAATACGATATGCCTGTCCTTTATTCCTGCCATCCAAGAAGTAAAAAGCGGATAGAAACAAGCGGTTTCAAACTTGATTCAAGGGTAATTCAGCACGAGCCTCTCGGTTTCCACGACTATAACTGTCTGCAAATGAATGCATTTGCGGTAGTTTCCGATTCAGGAACACTCCCCGAGGAAAGTTCATTCTTTACCTCTATCGGGAAGTCTTTCCCCGCAATATGCATCCGCACCTCAACCGAGCGACCCGAAGCCCTCGACAAGGCCTGTTTCGTCCTTGCCGGAATTGACGAGCAGAGCCTCCTCGGAGCAGTAGAGATGGCGGTCGAAATGAATGAGGCAGGGGACTACGGCATCCCCGTTCCCGACTATGTTGAGGAAAATGTTTCAACCAAGGTTGTAAAAATCATCCGTTCCTATACCGGCATAGTCAACAAAATGGTCTGGCGCAAAGATTAGCATAAAAAACAGCACCGCACCCGATTTTGGGGTGCGGTGTTATATTGTACAGGCGGTCTTCCATATTATTTTACAAAAAGGGGAGATAACCGTGAAATATATAATCATTACAAAAAAACATTTGATGATTGCAGCCTGTGTTGTTGTTGCAGTGGCATTGGCGATAGTTTGCACTGTCGGTGTTTATGCCGACGCAAGCAGAAAACTGCCTATTTATTGTGTTGAATGTGAGGAAAAGAAGGTTGCGTTATCATTCGATGCAGCCTGGGGTAATGACGATACCGAACAGTTAATAAACATACTGCGGGAGTATAATGCGGTCGCAACATTTTTTGTGGTAGGAGCGTGGGTCGATAAATATCCCGAATCGGTAAAACAACTGAGCGATGCGGGACACCATATCATGAATCACTCAAATACCCATCCGAATATGCCGAAACTAAGTGCTGCCCAAAAGTTGGATGAACTCAATTCCTGTAACCGAAAAATAGCCGAAATTACCGGCAAAAGCCCAACATTGTTCAGACCGCCTTACGGAGATTATGATAATGCCACCATAGAGGCTGTTGAATCACTCGGCATGCACACAATTCAGTGGGATGTTGAAACACTTGCAACAAAAGTAATAGTGTGATATAATATGCAAGGAAAGGATATCTTTTGTGGTGCTTCAAGCAGTGAAAAAGATAGGATTTTCAAAGAAATACTTGATATTATATTTTCAAAAAAAGGGGATGTTGAAAGTGATAGCGATATATGCGAGACAGTCGGTAGACAAGAAAGACAGTCTTTCAATAGAAACTCAAATTGACTTTTGCACAAACTACATAAATTCCACTCCACACAAAGAAACAATAGAAATATATCAAGATAAAGGTTATTCAGGAAAAAACATTCATAGACCTGATTTCACACGAATGATGGCAGATATAGAATGTGGTAAAATATCAAAAATCGTAGTTTATAAACTTGATAGAATAAGTAGAAACCTTTTGGATTTTATGAGTATGTGGCAAAAATTCAACGAGTTTAAAGTTGAGTTTTGTGCGGTGGATGAAACATTTGATACATCTTCTGCAATGGGTCGCGGTATGTTGAAAATTTCAATGGTTTTCGCAGAAATGGAACGAGAAACTATACAATCAAGAGTAAAAGACAATTATTATCATCGCATACAAGACGGTAGATGGCCAGGTGGTCCAGCCCCTTACGGTTTTAAAAACGGAAGAACAAAAAACAATATACCTACACTTATTAGAGTAAGTGATGAAATTACCGCCGTTAAATTAGCATTTAATCATTATGAAGATGACTTTTCAATGTCTCTGGGCAAGGTGGCAAGATTGCTTGAAAAAAAGGGATATCAAAGCAGAAAACGGAAAGCATTTGACAATGTTACTATCGGTCGCATTTTACAAAATCCCGTTTATGCAATAGCGGATGAAACATTATACAAGTTTTTTAAAACAAGAAAGGCAAAAATACTTAATTCCATAGAAGAATGGGATGGAACTCGTTCTGCAGTAATAGTCGGTAAAAGGGTTGCAAACAACAATACAAGAAAATATACTGACTTGTCCGAACAAACTGTTTGTTTAACTAATTTTAAGGGTGTTATAAAATCAAGGCAATATGTTAAGGTGCAAGAACGGTTGGCACAAAACCAACAAATCAAAAGAGCAAATGCACCCACACGATTGAAAGAATTAGCAGGTTTATTAAAATGTGCAAAATGTGAATATGCTATCAAGATTTATAATGACCCTAAATTAGATTGTTATAATAATAAAGGTTTACATATTTGTGATGCGGAATTTAAGACAGTCAATTTTGAAGCATTAAGAAAAAGCATCCGGATGAAAGTTTTGGATGTTATAAAGCATTTGGCAGAACGAGTTGAAGAAAGTGAACGAGGTTATAAAAAAATAGAGGAAGAGTTAAATGAATTAGTTGAAAAACGAGATAATCTCGTTTTGTTATCTTCGGGTAAAACAAAATTGGAAAAGGCATTTGCAGATACTATTGAAAAATTACAAGACCAAATAGAGCAAAAAGAATTGCAACTTTCAACATACACTCCTATTAGATATGAAGCCTTTAATTTTGATATTATTGAAATTGAACTTGCTGATGTTGAAAAAGCAAAGGAGATTTACCGCAAACTTATTAAACGAGTTTTACTCGAAGAAAACGGCGATTATACAATAGAGTGGAAAATATAACAAAAAAGATATGCAGAATTATCGCTTTTCTGCATATTTTTTTATATGTTCACTTTCTTACCGGCAATGATGATTTCCTTGTGGTGCAGTTAAAACCGCATTGGGTTAAATAATCATGTGTAACTGCAACCGCATTTGTAACATCTACATACGGACTTATTAAAACTTCATCTAAATTAGGGTCGCCATCTTGCACAGTTAATTCAATATATGGGACGGGCACTCCGTTTTGTGACCTGTATTTTACATCTGGTAATTCATTTTTTAATTCTTTTGGTTTGCTATATGGACGATAAAAAACAAATCTATATTCCTGTTCAGATGCATAACATTCATCTTTGAATTGAAACTGAAAGATTTTCAATGCATATTGTACAAAACCTTTTGCATTTTCATTTTTATCATCAGTATTATTTGAATTTTCATATGCTAAAAAAGTATCTAAAATTATTTCTCTCAAAATTTTTTCTTTTTCAGCATTATCATAAATAACTTTATATGAATAAATTTTACTGAATATTGCATTTTCGTCATAATACGAATATTCGTATTCTTTTAATTCATCAAAAAGATATGGATGAAATTTCAATCCGTAACCGCCATTACCTTTTGAATAATACCGCCACATATCAAGTGAATCTTCTTTTAACGAAAAACTGCAAATATATGCATGGCAAGGAACACAATCTATAACACTTTCGTTTACATATTCCTCGCTAGAAGGAATGGGGAAATTAATAAATTGATTAAACGGTATTTCAGCATCCTTAATACATTCGTAAAAAGATTGTGTTATTTCATTTTTTTGAAGTAAATCAAAACATATTTTTTTGAACAAACTTAAAATATGTTCACCTTCAGAAGTGTCATTTAAACAATCACTTCTTGTAAACCAAAAATGCAATTTACCAAATTCCGCTTTTTTATTCCTAATTATTCCCATTAAACCGTCAACACTCGTGTAATGCCATAGTGGTAAAAAATAATCTCTGGTTTCTTCAAAAGAATGTTTATTATATAAATCTTTAAAATCATTGATTTGAACTTCACTCATTTTTTACACTCCAAAATTTCGTTTTTCTTTATTGAAATAATACCATATTTTTGTAAAAACGACAAGACAAAAAAGATATGCAGAATCATTACTTTTTCTGCATATCTTTTTTTGCTTTCTCATCATTATAAATCTGTTCTGCCTTTTCATAAGTGCAGTTTGTTTCTTTTCCTATTTCTGCTATACGGAGTGCCTTTTTCCATTTCTCAACATTACACCTTTTGCACTCTTTTTCATAGTTGGAATCACTACACATAAAACTACCTCAATTCATCAAAAATATCACTTTCAAGGGATTGCGGTGCAATTTCTTTTTCATCTGATAAAACATTGGTTGCCATTTCAATTAGTTCTTTTTCCAACCTTTCACTTTCTGCCTTGTGCCATTCGTGTAGAGTTTGGTGTTTTGCTCCTGTCTGCTCTTTACTTTCGCCACGGATTAACCCAAACTGAGCCATTGCAGCCGCATAACTATCTTGTAATTCAATTATTTGAGATTTCTTTCCAAAATACTTACTCGCATTAAACTTTCCGTTGTCAAAATTTGAAATGTAAGCATGGATATGAAAAGTTTTCTCGTCTGCATTGGTAAATAATTTAAGTAATTTATCCTTGCCAAAGGTTTCACATAACCATTTTAAATTTACTTTAATCCACTCGTTTTTATCGATTTCGTTTTCCATTTCAGGCGAAAATGTTAAAACGAATTCTGTTAATACAACGGCATCTTTTCGCACCCTTTTGCCTGTTGCTTTCTCTTGGGCTTTAATTGCTCTTTTTAAAGTCTTTCGCATTGTTTCATTATACTGACTATATGAAATATTTTCTTTTTCTCTTTCGGGGTGTGCTCGGTTGTGTAGTCGCTCTCGGTATTTCTGGTGTCGCTCTATATTTGCTACACTACCGAGTTTGTATTTTTGAAATCGCATTATCGCATAATTGCTCATATCAAAACTCCTTTGCTTTGAAATCAAGAGCAAAGGAACGGCAACACACACGAAAGGAAAGGTGTCGCCGTTTTAACCTTACGAAAAACCACTTGGGAAACGGTGTTTTTTCGTGCGGTCATATCTCTGCTCTACAAAATCAGTATGTGGAATCTCGTTTTATTTCGAGCAGAAATATGACTTACTACGGTTTATACTAAACCTGTAAGGTCTTGCAGACCGCCATTTACAAAAATATCAATCATATTTATTGTGAAGAAAACGGAAAGGAGCAAACGAAAATGAACGAAACACTTTACGATTTAGAACAAAAAAGAAAAGCGGTTGAGCAAGATATTCAAGCACTATATGAAACCTTGCAAAAGGAAATAAACGAACAAGAAAAGATATGAGAGAATTTGTTTTCTCTCATATCTTTTTTAAAAATCACTATTGCAATTATTACAATGCCATTGGTATTTTCTTTTGTTGCCAAAAATACC
>JAZNJE010000067.1:0-6749 GCA_045577905.1 Acutalibacteraceae bacterium
CAATTCTGTGGTCGGTAACCCTACCTTGCGGATAGTTGTAGGTGCGGATTCTCTCGCTTCGGTCTCCCGTTCCTACCTGAGACTTTCTGTCCGAAGCAATTGCCTCGGTTTGTTTTGCCTGCTCCATTTCATAAAGGCGGGAACGAAGCACCTTCATTGCCTTATCCTTATTCTTAAACTGACTTCTTTCGTCCTGACACTCAACTACAAGTCCCGTAGGAATGTGGGTAATACGAATTGCAGATTCAGTCTTGTTGATATGCTGACCGCCGGCTCCCGAAGAACGGTAGGTATCTATCTGCAAATCGGTTGGATTTATCTCTATTTCGACATCCTCTGCCTCGGGCAAAACAGCAACCGTTACCGTCGAGGTGTGAATTCTGCCCGAAGTTTCGGTTTCGGGCACCCTTTGTACCCTATGCACGCCGCTTTCATATTTGAAGCGAGAATATGCACCCTCTCCCTCGACCATAAAACTTACCTCTTTACATCCGCCGAGTTCGGTCTCGTTAAGGTTTATAACATCGACCTTAAAGCGTTTGGATTCGGCATACATCGAGTACATTCTAAATAGTGAGTGGGCAAAAAGAGCCGCCTCTTCTCCGCCTGCACCGCCACGGATTTCAATAATAACGTTCCTGTCATCGTTGGGGTCTCGCGGCAAGAGTAAAATTTTAAGTTCTTCCGATATTTTTTCAATACTTTCCTTTGCGGTTAGATATTCTTCTTCAACAAGTTCCTTAAAATCTTTATCAAGTCCACCTTGGTCAAGGAGGGCTTTTGCCTCCTGCTCGCTATCCTTTGCGGCAACATATTCACGGTATTTTTCAACAATCGGGGAAATTTCCTTGTGTTCCTTCATAAGTTTTTTGAAAAGTTCGTTATCCGCAACAACATCGGGACTCGATAAGAGTCCGTTAATCTCCTCTAATCTTCTTTCAACTGATGCTAACTTATCAAACATACATTACTCTCCGTCTGCGTGGATTATTTTCTTAATATTTTTTTCGATGCTTACCCTCGGTGCCATAATCTCATGTGCGCAACCCAAACATTTTATCTTAAAATCCATTCCTACCCGAAGCACCTTGAAGGAAAATTCACCGCAGGGGTGTTTTTTCTTCATTATGAGGGTATCGCCTACCCTAACATCCATTGGCATATTATTCCTCCCTTTCCGTACGCCTTAAAGACATACTTTCCCTTATACTATTGGATTATTATACTATAACTATTTATTTAATGCAATATCTTCTTGATAAAGTTATTGCAAAATGTTATTATATACATAAGGATTTTCAGGAGGAAAAAGAATGTCAGAAGTTAAACTTTTACACATTGCCGATTTGCACATAGGTGCCCAACTTTCCTATCTTGCACAGTCTGCAGAGTCTCGCCGTTTTGAGGTTGCAAATGTATTTAAAACAGTTGTTGAAACCTGCAAAAATGAAGGTGTGCAAATTTGTCTTATCGCAGGCGATTTGTTTCATTCAAATATGGCGGCACAGGACTTTTCTTCTTCCGTTTTTGAACATATCAGAAATACTCCTGAGGTTAAATTTTTCTATGTTGCGGGAAACCACGACCCCTTAAATGCCGCTTCCCCTATGTGCGGTGAAAATTTGCCCGAAAATCTTTTTGTTTTCGGCGGTCAATATGAAATTTTGGAATTTCCCGAAATGTCTCTTCGTGTAATCGGTAAATCTTTTCTTCACTCCTCTATGGAGGCAGAACCCTTTTCACGCACCCTGCCCGACGACGGATTTATCAATATTATGCTTTTACACGCAGATGCCTTGGCAGACCCTTGCAGCCCCTACAACCCCATTAACCGCGATTTTATCGAAAACTGCTCGGTTGATTATCTTGCTCTCGGACACATACACAAAAAAAGCGCCCCTGCAAAAATCGGTAACACCTATTTTGCCTATGCAGGCTGTCCCGAAGGTCAAGGGTTCGACGAGGACGGTTTGAAGGGCGGTTATATAGGCACCCTTTCAAAAACCGACTGCAATCTTTCCTTTGTAAGGCTCTGCCGCCGCGTTCACAGAGTTTTGAAGATTGATATTTCAGAGGCTTCCTCCTCAATAAATGCTGCCGATATTATCCTCAGCAAACTCTCGTCCGATTACGGCGAGGGTTATGTGAACGACCTTTATAAAATCGTTCTCACCGGTGCAATTGCCGAGGACGTTACTATAAAAAAAGCAGAAGTTTTGCAGATTTTAAGCGATAAACTTTATTTTGTGAAGATAAAAGACAAAACAAGAAAAGCGTATGATCTCGACGCACTTAAAAACGAGGCTTCGCTCAAAGGAATTTTTGTAAAGAAAATGCTCGAAAGAATAGAAAAGGCGGAGGAACCCCAACTGCCCCTTTTAAACGCGGCTTTGGAACTTGGGCTTTCAGCATTTGACTCGGAGGTGGCATATAATGAAGATTAACAGTTGTAATATCATCTCCTTTGGAAAATTTAAGAACTATAAAATTGATTTTTCGGACGGTTTCAATATAATTTTCGGCCAAAACGAGGCAGGAAAATCTACCGTAATGGCATTTATAAAGATGATGTTTTACGGTTACAGCGGAAAGGCATCCGATCTTGAAAAGAATCCCCGAAAAAAATATATGCCTTGGGACTCTTCGCTTATGGGAGGCAGTATTGATTTTACCCATAACGGCAAAAACTACCGCTTAACAAGATCTTTCAAGGGCTCTAATGCTACCGACAAAATCACGCTAACCGATACCGACCTCGGTGTAGATTTAAAACTTTCATCTAAGGGCGACGTAGGCTCGGAATTTTTTGGAATCAGCGATGCCGCATTTGAGCGCACACTCTTTATCGGCTCACTCGGTGTACCCGAAAAGAACACCGTCGCAGAGGGAGAAATCAACGGCAAACTCTCTAATATCACGTCAACCGGCGACGAAGATATATCGGCAGAGATTGTTCACGCCAGACTTTTAAAAGCAAAAGAACAACTAATGTCAAGAGGCGGAAAAATAGGCGCTTACGACAAACTGAACGCAAATGCCCAAACATTAAAAGAAGAACTTGCTGCCGCCAAAGAAAATGAATTAAAGGCACTCGAACTCGAAGAAAAAATTGCCGAGAAGGAAGAGCGTGCCGCCCAAGTAAAATCCGAGGGGGACCGTCTCTTCAAGATTATGAAAAAGGCAGAACTCTTCAAAAAGCGTGCAAACCTGACTAAGTATATTGAGGCATCCGAGACCGAAGAGATGCTAAAAAAGACACTTGCTTTACCGAATGGCGAGCAGGCTGACAAAGTCTATTCCGATCGAATCCGCAACGGGGTTGTAGAACTCGAACTTATGCAGAAAGGAATTTTTGAAACAGAAGGCATTGTTAATGCTCTTCGCGACGACATTGAAAACCTTAAAGGTGAAGATAGCCAAAGGTTCGAAAACCTTCGCTCTCAAAAGAACGATATTGAAATGATGCTCGCAAATTCTGAGCGAGATGCCGACCGAGTGCGTGAGAGGATTACTACCTTGCAGATTGCGGCAGGAGGCAAGCCCGAAACCAAGCCTAATACTCTGCTTGTTGTTTTAGGCATTATCCTTGCCGCCGTGGGTGGAATCGCTGCTGCTATCACATTCAGGAGCAATATGCCCCTATTTTACGGAGAAATCGGCGGTACTGTCATAGGTCTTATACTTTTCCTTCTCGGCTTTGTTTTAAAGCGTAAACTTTCCGACGGCGGTATAAAAGAAGAACTTGTTTCGGCACAGGCAGAGCTTGATACCTTGCTGACCAAAATTGCTGATTTAAAATCGAGACTTGACCGCACAGACAGTGAGATAAACTCCTGTCTTATTGAAAATAGCAGTAAAAAGGCACTTCTCGACGCAAAACAGAGCGAACTTTTCAGAATGCAGGAATCACTTCTTACCAAAAAGGACGAGTTTATATCTAAAAAAGCGGCTATATCAGCCCTTTGTGAACCCTTTGGCCTTTTTGCCGAAATGAGTGACGCACTTCAAATTGCAGATGATATTGTCGGCAAAAACGATCTTTTAACCGCGGCAGAAGTTACACGAAATATTGCGGCTAATTCGACCAACTGTCAAGGTTTGGAAGAAGCAAAGGCCCGACTTGCCGACCTTAATGCCGACGAAACGCTTCGGGACATTTCACCCGAAGAAGCCGAAAATGCCAAGGACAAAATAAGAACCCTAACGGCAGAATCGGTCAAGATTCGCGAGGAACTGACAGACCTTCGCCATATGCTCCGCGACCTTGTTTCAAGCAGTCGCACCGTTCCCGTTATCGAGAATTTAATTGCAGAAAATGAAGCAGAGCGTGATTCTCAAAAGGCTTTTTGTGATGCGGCAGATATTGCTATGGAGACTCTTTCTGACAGTTTTGCCGATATGCGCAAAAGTTTCGGTGGCCTGCTCCAAAGCGAAACATCAAAAATATTTAGCGGGGTCACAAAAGGAGCCTACCGCTCGGTTGATATTTCAAAAGATCTTGACATAAAGGTTAACCGTGAAGATACGCTTGGTGCAAAAGAATGGCAATTTTTAAGCAGTGGCACCGCCGACCAAGCATACCTTTCTCTCCGTATCGCTCTGGCAAAACTTATCGAAGGAGAAGAAAACTCACTTCCCCTAATCCTCGACGATCCCCTCACACAGTACGACGATATGAGGGCAGAAGCCGCACTTTCTTACCTTTCGGACTATGCAAAATCTCATCAGATTATGCTTTTCACCTGCCACTCTAAAATTAAAGACGTCGCAGAAAAACTCGGTGCTTCTATAAAGCAAATGTAAAGGAGAATATTTATGGTAACAAAAAGTTCTTTCGGCAAGACCTCAAAAGGATGGGGCGCTACCCTATTCACCATCAAAAATGAAAAAGCAACAGTGTCTGTATGCGATTTCGGTGCAACCCTTGTTGATTTTATTGTTCCCGATAAAAACGGGGTTATGACCGATATCAACCTCGGTTATGACAATGCCTACATTTACGATACCGACCGCTCTACATATTTCGGCGGTACTGTTGGCAGATTTGCAAACAGAATCAAGGGAGGAAAATTTACTCTTAACGGCAAAGAATATACCCTTGCCCGAAACAACAACGGCAAAAACTGTCTGCACGGCGGAATTGACGGCTTCAACTTTAAAATGTATGATACCGAAGTTGGCGAAAACTACGTTGCCTTCTCCCGTGTTTCGGAGGACGGCGAAGAGGGCTTCCCCGGCAATCTTAAATTCACTGTTAAATACACACTCGATGATACCGCCCTCAGCATTGAGTATTTTGCAGAGTGCGATGCCGACACCATAATCGGTTTTACAAACCATTCTTATTTCAATCTTAACGGCTCTACAAGCGGCAAGGATGTTCTTAACCACACCCTTTATGTTAATGCCGATGCCTACGGGGTTGTTGATGATGATGCACTTTTCACAGGTCTTATAAGGCCTGTTGAAAACACCGTTTTTGATTTCAGAAAGCCTGCTCTTCTTCGTAACAGACTGTTGTCAAACGACCCTGATATAAAGCACTCAAATGACGGCATAGACAATTTCTTCCCCTGCCGTGCGGCACTCGGTGATATGTATCTCAATTCATCTATTCAATGTGTCGATAACGGAATCACTCTCGACTGCTACACCGACCAGATTGGCGTTCAGGTTTATACCGCCGCATTTGTTGACACTACCGGAAAGCGCGGTACATATCACGGAAAATATTCAGGCATTTGCCTTGAAACGGGTAACTATGCCGATGCACCGAATCTGCCCTACGTTCACTCCCCAGTACTTAAAGCCGGAGATAAATTTTATTCAAAAACCGTTTACGTGGCAAGCGTAAAATAAAAAAAGCCTGCGAATTTTATTCGCAGGCTTTTCGCTTTCTTATTAATAATTTTCTGCACGAACCTCAAAATATGCCTTCGGATGAGCACATACCGGGCAAACTTCGGGTGCCTTTTTGCCTATTACAAGGTGTCCGCAGTTGCGACATTCCCACATAGTCTCCTCTGCCTTTTCAAACACAGCCTGCATCTCAACATTTGAGAGAAGGGCTCTGTATCTTTCCTCGTGAGTCTTTTCAATGGCTGCAACCATACGGAATTTTGTGGCAAGGTCGTGGAAACCTTCCTCATCGGCCTCGTCCGCAAATGTGGCGTACATATCCGTCCACTCATAGTTCTCTCCCTCGGCAGCGGCAAGAAGATTCTTTGCGGTGTCGCCAAGTTCTCCGAGTTCCTTAAACCACATTTTTGCATGCTCTTTTTCATTATCTGCGGTTTTCTGGAATATTGCGGATATTTGCTCAAAGCCTTCCTTCTTTGCAACCGATGCAAAATAGGTGTACTTGTTTCTTGCCTGGCTCTCACCCGCAAATGCTGTCC
Source organism: Acutalibacteraceae bacterium (assembly GCA_045577905.1). Classification (GTDB taxonomy): domain Bacteria; phylum Bacillota; class Clostridia; order Oscillospirales; family Acutalibacteraceae; genus SFWF01. The sequence continues at coordinate 6,399 of JAZNJE010000067.1, forward strand.
AAAGATTTTTTTCGGTTTTTGTTCCTGCGTATTTCATAATCGTATCTCCTTTAAAAATAAAGTAGTAATTGTTCCTATTTTATTATACCCATTTTTTTGCATTTGTCAATTATTTTTACAAAATTTTTTTGCTCGAAATTTTCCTGCAAAACTTTTGCACACAATAATAGTATAATGAAAAACGGCTCGGTAATACCGAGCCGTAAATAAATTTTTTATGCCTTACCGACAGAGCCGAAAAGTTCCATTTTCTCTCTTACGGTTGCCTTAATGGCCTCTACACCGGGAGCGAGAATCTTTCTGGGGTCAAAGCCCTTTCCTACAAGGTCCTTACCAAGTCGGAGGCCAAGC
>JAZNJE010000068.1:0-1652 GCA_045577905.1 Acutalibacteraceae bacterium
ATTCTTTTTCAACTTCTTCTACATATTTTGCGCTGTTGCGGTCAAGCATATTTTTAAGGGTATCAAATTCACTCATTTTATTTTATCTTCCTCCTTGGTTCTTCTGACGGTCTCATTTACAAGATAATCATAATTGAATAAAGTGTTAAGAGCCATCAAAGTATTTAGAACGGGAATTAAAAATACACCACACATTGAAATGGTACTTATAAGGGTAAAGGGTTCTCCAACGAAGGAATACCCCTCTTTGCGAAGTTGCTTGATTGCGTCCCGGGAGGAGAGGTAGGTACCCGCCCAAGAGCAAACAACAGAGCAAAGATAAATGATAAGTAAGATTTTGAGTATGGTCATTTTGATTTGCACTCCTTTGCGATTCTACGAAATTCATCTGCCCTACTATATCCATCACTTGTGCAATTACACAAAGAAAATAGAGGACAACCGTGGCACTTATTGATTTTTTTGTCACCCATATTTTGACATACATAATCAAAGGTTTTTGCGACAAGTTCAAAAGCGGTTGCTTCGTAATTTTCAAGAACGAGTTCGGGGGTAGTTCTTATTACTGCCATTTTATTTATGTTTGCGGTTTTCCAATTTTTTCCATAAGTGGTAAATTATGGAAAACCGCACGCTCCTTTCAGATTTTTTGAAGTGCTTTGCCAATTTTATCAAAGCCGTCGTGGCTATCAAGATCGTGGCAAGCGTTATAAATATTAAGGAGGCATTCACTGCATCTTTCCTTGCTTGAACATTCTCGGTATAATATCTTTCCTGCCCTATGAAGAATTTTTCTTTCCTCTTCGGTAAGCATATTATTTCACCAATCCTTTCAGATATTTAATAGATGCTCTGCGACATCAGCAAGGTTGTATTCAAGACTGTCATCACACAACTTTGCAAACGGGCATTCAATACAACCGTCACCCCCATTCGCTAAAGAGCAAGCCGACTGCATAATTTCTGCGGCTTGATAGAGAATTTGCTTCTCCCTATCGTCAAGTATGATAGATACCTTCCGTTCCATATCACTTCACCAATCCTTTCAAGATTTCAAAGATTTCACTCGGCTCGGCAGAAGCACCTCGCCATTCCGTTCTGTTCTTCTGTTCATCGTCAAACAGAATACCCAAGTCCGACCGAGGAATGAGGGTACTTTTCGGTACGCCGTATGGTACAATCACAATGCTGTCAAATTGCACCGACCGCAAATGCTTTTTCAACCATTCAAGTTTTGCTTCGGTTACTGCCTTATCGTATGCTTCATTGCTACTCTTGGAAAGCCACGATACGATATTGACATCATATCCCATTGCTTGAGCCTTGCGAAGATACCGACTTAAAAGGCTCATATTCATCATCGGCTTTGCTTCTCGGTATGGGGTGGGATTATGACCCTCAAGCATATCAAGCCAGCCCTCTTCGGCGTAAAGGTCTGCAATAGTGCCGTCCATATCGAGGTTGATGGAGATTTTTACTTTCATATTATTTCCTCTCTTTCTCTTGGTACTATTATTATAGCACAGAGTATGTAATTTGTCAAGGGGAAATTGAATTTTTTCAATTTTTTTTCGCTCTGATATTGTCAGTACTGCTTCTCCTATCGGGCGGTACATTCGCGCCTCAGTTTTCGTCCCCTTGACTACGATAAT
>JAZNJE010000069.1:0-12160 GCA_045577905.1 Acutalibacteraceae bacterium
AATTCAATTTATTATAACCTATAATAGATTTTTCTTCAAGTTGTAAAAACTAAAATTTTTTATATTTTTTCGTCAAAAAAGTCTTTACTTTTTAAAAAAAGCAGTTATAATATATTTGTATAGTTCTATTTTGAACGAAAATTTTTGAATTAAGAGGTACGTATTATGAAAAAGTTAGCAGTTATTGTTCTTGCGATCGCTCTTCTCATTGTTCCTATGAGCATTACCGCCTCTGCAGCGGGCGACATTAACGAGTATGAAGCCAAGGTTATTGATGCAATTAGCGAGCGTGTTAAGGTTGGCAATAAGTTTTTCCTTATTCCCGATAATTATGTTAAGCAGGCTGAAAATTTCTTCAAAACCATTGATATGACTGAGGACCAGTCCGAAGATATTCTTGCTTTGGTTGCCGCCAATAAACAGCTCCTTATCGATAACAACATCGTTGAACTTAAAGAGTTAAAGAAACTTCCCCAAGGTGTTAAGCAACAGATTCTTGACAACGGTAAGGATGCCGCTCTCGTGGTTGGTGCTGTTCTTACCTATGACGGTGAGCATGTTACTGTCACACACAACGGTGATCCCATTTTCGAGGACGTACCCGTAGTTAAGGTAACCGGTGCAGAGACCGACTTTACTGTTACTGCCCTCGCAGTTGTAGGCATTGTTGTTCTCCTCGCAGTTGCATTTGTTGCCGCTTCTAAGAAAGGTCTTCTTTCTAAATAATTGAAGATTTCAAAGACTACAAAAAGGCTGACGGAATATTTAGTATTTCCGTTGGCTTTTTTTCTATCAGGATTCTTGTTTCTTTACGCTCTGCTTTCCCCTTTTGTAAATATGGCTCTTTCGGCTTGGTCTCTTTTTTCATCTGACGGGAATTCAGTAAACAGTGAAGAAATTCATAAGGATATTTTTGGGACCGAAAGCATAGAGGCGGTAGATAATACCGTAAAGGCAAGTCAAATTACCTTTCCCCGTTCAGGCACTAAATATGCCGAACTTTCAGCCTATTCCGAAGACTCTTCATACCCTGCCGTTTCGGTTTTCTTTGGCGATACAAAGTCAATACTGCGAAAGGGCATCGGGCATTATCCCGGCAGCAGTTTTCCGGGAGAAGGCTCTACTGTTTTGCTTGGCGGTCACAACAACACCCACTGCCTTTTTTTGCAGTATTTAAAGGTCGGGGATCTGATAAATATTAAAACCAATTACGGACAGTATTTATATCGCATTAACGAAATCGCAATAAAAAAACACAATTCCCCTTCCGCCTATGACCTTAGTGCCACCAAGGAAAATCTTGTTATTTATACCTGCTATCCATTCGATGAACTGGGACTTACAACCAAAAGATATTTTGTCTATGCCGAATATGTTTCGGGTCCCAAAATTCTTTCGTACGAATAGGAGGTGGCAGAATGAATAAAGATGTTTTGATAAGGCGCGCAATCTGCTCTGTCGTTTCATTTTTTCTTTGTCTTTTTCTTTTTATTTTAAACCTTTGTCTTGTTTGCTTTACGGCTCAAAACGAGTCCTATGTTTTGTTTGCAATGAAACAAAGCGGATACCATGATAAAAGCCTTGAAACCCTTAAAACCGAACTTGACGACCTCTCCATTCCCAGCGGATTTGAACTTGGATATTTTGCCTCAAAAATCAATACCGAAACCTACAACACAAGGGTTAAAGAATCGTTTAAAGCCAACTTAAAGGGTTCGGCTCTCCCCTATACAACCTCAGAAATTTCGGACGAATTTTATACTATGTGTTTAGAGTATCCTTCCCTGGGCGGAGAACAACCGAATGATGAGACCGCCGCCGCTTTAAGAACACTCTCTGACGAATGTGCCAAAAGGTATATAATCTATTCGAACCCGACGTCGATTAAGTATATTTTTTCGCTTTTCAAAACCCTTAAAAAGGCTCTTTCAATCGTCTTTATCGTAGTTTTGATTGCTATTTCAGGTGTGTCGGTGTTCCTATATTTTCTCTGCCGGGGGCGTGACCTTCAAAAGCATATTATATTCGCGCTTTCCGGTGCTGCTCTTATGAGTTTTGTTTTTCCCGCATTTTTGCTTATAACAGGCGAAATCAGAAAAGCGTCCCTCACTTTACCTGCCCTTTATTGGTTGACCGTCAATTACGCAGAAGGCTTGCTTTGGGCGATGATTGTCGGTGCCCTGCTGCTTTTAACTCCGGCAATAGTTTTGTCGGTCTTGAAATTAAAAAACATTATAAAGCAAAAACAAGCACAAACAGAATCATAACTTTTTTGTTTCATTGCAACAAAAAAACGCGAAGAGTACAAAACGTACTCTTCGCGTTTTATATATATTCTTTTGCTTTTATTATTCTGCCTCTGTATTATAGCCAAGATCAGCATTCATTTTGGCAAGGGTCTTTTTGTCAAGATTATAAATAAGTGCTATACCTACAAATTGAAGAATTGCACTGAACATATAAAGCCCTGCAACCAACCAACACATATTGTAAGCGGTTGCTGCCGACTGTCCCTGTGTACCAAGGTCGGAAACATATCCGAGCACGCCCATAAATACAAGGACAAGCGAGGGACCCACTCCCTGTGCAAGTTTTCTGAAGAAAGAGTGAAGCGAGTAAACGGTTCCTTCTTCACGCTTTCCGGTCTTCCACTCGTTATAATCAATAGCATCTGCCATAAGTGCCCACGATACGCAGGTGTAAACGCCCATACCGATTCCGAAGAAAACCAAGCCTATCATATAAACAATAAGTGAAAGGGTTTTGTCGCCCACAAGGGGAAAAACCAGCATTATAAGTGCACCGAACAGAGAAACGATTGTGCCTGCAACCGAAGCCTCTTTTTTACCAAACCTATCAACAATCTTCTTGATGAAGGGCATAAACAGGAACATCGGTAGGAAACCTATTATCTGCACAACACCCGAAAGTGATGCCATACCGAAATAGGTAGCAAACATAATGGTGTTGGCGGTTACAGCCGACTGCATACCAAGGAACATACCCATTGCGGCAACGGTGGCTCCGACCGCAGGTCTGTTTTTAAGAAAATTAGCAAATGCCTTTATTACATTAAATTTTCCTACAGATTCATTTGTCTTTACTCTGTTTTCGTCAACACGAATAGTTATGTTCTTAATCATAAAGATAAATGCAAGGAACCCCAAAATTCCCATAAGCAAAGCAACCCAGAAAACCCTTTCTCCGAGGAGGGTTTCAACCTGAACATTGGTCTCGGGGTTGATTTTGGGAGAGCCGTCGGCATTGAATTCTTTACGCCAGATAAGCATAGGAAGAATCATTCCAGGGAGCATATTTCCTATCATAGAGCCAACAGAACGCCAGGTTGAGAGTTGTGCACGCTCACCCGAATTCTCTGTTACGAGAGAAAGCATAGAACCATAAGGAACATTTGCAATTGTATAGCAAGCATCCCAGACTATATAACCGGCAACAAAAAGAATCGCTTTGGCAACCGTGCTTGCATTCGGGAAAGGAAGGAAAACGGCTGCACCGGCTACTAATAATCCGCACGCACCTATAAAAATATAGGTCTTGAATTTTCCCATCTTGTATTTTCTTCTGTCAGCATCGATCATAGAGCCGATAAGGGGATCGTTAATAGCGTCCCAAATCTGAACAACAAGTAATAATATTGACAACAGACCGGTTTCCATCATCATATAGACCAACCAGAAGGTTTGAACCGTACCTTTAAGCGCAAAACTCATATTGCAGCCAAAGTCACCTGCTGCATACGCTAATTTATCGCGCATGCCAAACTTTCGATAACCATTTACATCGAGTAGGGGTTGTTTTTTCATAAAATTACTCCTTTACGACTTTATCTTTTTGATACTTCCTGCTCCGTAAAACACAAAAAACTCAAATCCCTGTCAGTCCTAAAACACACTTTTTATGTAGTGCAAAAAACATCAAAATTACAATGATAGTATATCATAGTCCAACACTTTGTGTCAATATAAACAAGTTGGATAAAACTGGAAAAAACTAAAAAAATGCTCCGTAAATCAAGAAGCGAACACAAATTTCACGCGGTATAAAAGCCATTGCGAAAAGAAATCAGCGGTAAATAACCCAGGTTGACTACAATTTCTAATAACTTACCGATTATCTAACAAAAAAAGGTTGGGCATAAGCCCAACCTTTTGAAAGTGTTTTAATATCCAACCTTTTCCCAGCACTCGAAGGGAGCAGCAAGTTCTTCCGAAATGTAAACCTGAGTTTTCTTGGTTTGAAGCATTGTACTGGGGAGATAAGGTGTGATAGGACCGTGTGTGCAAAGACGAGAGGTCATTCTCTGCCAAGAAGAGAATGTTCCGCAGGTTGCAAGTGCATGAACCTCAATTCTTTCCTTCGCTCTCATTACATCGAGAGGTCCGATAGTAGCGGCACAAGGAGGAACATTCGCAATGTCACCCGACTGACCGAAGGTTCCGTTAAGAGAATTCTGCATAATGGTCATGGGATGAAGTTTTACAATCTGTGCAGGCTGGTTAAGCCACTCTTCGATGTCACCGCTTCCGATAAACTCGGGAATCGGGTCAACGAAAGCCATGTGTCCTGCCCAACCGGGAGAGGTTGAAGCAATATCTGCGCCTGTTCCGTTGGTGATATCATCAATTATCTTGGAGTAATCCTTGATATTTGCATTTGTCGGGAAATGAACATTTTCCATAGGCATACGGAGTTTCTCATCAATTTGATAGTAGAGATACTTAATCATAGAATGAGCAAAACCTGCTCCGTATGTAATGGGAGCGATATTTCCGTTTTCATCAGCCCATTCATCTTCTGCCACAAGGTGAACCTTGGAACAGTCAACCTGGAAATAGTTAATAAGTTGTGCAAGCGGAATATAGGTGTCAGGCTCAGGGTTTCCGAGAATCATAGTGAAACTCTTTCCTGCCTCGCTTGCGGCTCTTAAACGCTCAAAAAGTGTAGCAATAAGAACGGGATGGGGGTTCATCATTACCTTAACGGTAAATTCGGGATGCCACCAATCCTCACGCTTTTCCAAATCTTTTCCGCTAAGGCTACGAACATACTCGCAAACCTTCTTGTCCTTAAAAGGAACGAAGTCGGCGGGCTCAAAATTAAATTTTGTAGCGGGGTCAACAATAAAGTCTTTCATTTGTGTTTTCTCCTTTATTAAAAATTCAATATATTATTTTACCGACAGTCTGTCGGGATTTTATGCTTTTATAATGCCGCGCTATATAACCTTATGTACCTTCATCTTATAGTCAATAAATACAAGGTCGGCTCGCTTGCCTTTTGCAATCTCTCCTCTATCGTAAAGACCGATAGCACGAGCAGGATTGTATGATGCGAAATGAAATATATATACAAGAGCCTCGCTTACATACTTAATCATATTGTGAAAGGAAATGTGAGCGTCCCTTTTAGAGCCTGCCATTTCGCCTGCGTAGTCAAAATTTATTCATATAGTCATTCATTCTGCGTTTTGAAATTTCTTGACTGAATGCCGTATTATACATACGCATTCTCCAGGTTAATGCACAGACTTTCACTATATAATTATATAATTGTATTGTACACCTATCATATGGATATGTCAATGATAAAATGCGTTTAAACCTATTTTCTGATATGTTATGCAAGGGCTGAAAAGAGACCACTCCGGTTAAAGTATTTTAGGTTCTCCTAACAAGAAGAAAATATGATAAATGTTTTCTCTATACAAAAATCAGCCCCGTCAATGCGGGGCTGATTAGTTTAAAATCAATTATTTTTTCGATACTTTGCGCTGAATTAACTTCACAAATTCAACAATCGGGATAACGAGAATTGCGAGTGCCATAGCAATTGCATATTCGGTAATTCCGATAGGTGTAAAGCCAAATGCATTTGCAAGGAACGGAATCTCTAGCACGGCCGTTGTGATGAGGAGCGAACCTATCATTGCCCACCAAAGAATCTTGTTGTGAGACTTGAGACTGAATACGCTCTTTCTCTGCGAGCGAAGGTTGAATGAGTGGAAAATTTCGCACATACTCATTGTAAGGAAGGCCATTGTCATACCGTGGTTTGAAACGCCTTGCGGAATTGCAAGATGTCCAACCTCAAAACTGTTTCCGATTATATAAGAAACAATTGTAAGAAGGGTAACCAGGATACCCTGATATGCAATATCGAATAAAAGTCCGCCTGCAAAAATTCCTTCCTTTGAATCTCTGGGGGGACGACTCATCGTGTCGGGTTCTGCCTCTTCCATTCCGAGTGCAAGTGCAGGGAAACAGTCTGTAACAAGGTTTATAAAGAGAAGATGAACGGGGTTAAGAAGTATAAAGCCCATAAGGGTTGCCGAGAATACGCCGAGAACCTCAGACATATTTGAAGCAAGCAAGAACTGAATAGCCTTGCGGATATTGTCGTAAATTCGCCTGCCCTCACCTACCGCCGAAACGATAGTTGCGAAATTATCGTCAGCAAGCACCATATCTGCAACGTTCTTTGTAACATCGGTACCTGTAATACCCATACCAACACCGATATCAGCTGACTTGATAGAGGGAGCATCGTTTACACCGTCTCCCGTCATAGCGGTAATTGCACCGTTAGCCTTCCACGCGTTTACAATGCAGGTCTTGTGCTCAGGCTGAACGCGGGCATAAACGCCGTATCTCTTTACAAACTCGCAGATTTCATCGTCAGAAATAGCGTCGAGTTCTGCACCCGTAATAGCCTCGGAAGCATCGGTAATAATTCCAAGTTCTTTTGCAATAGCAACTGCGGTATCCTTATGGTCGCCTGTAATCATTACTGCACGAATACCTGCCGAGCGACATTCCTCAATAGCCGCCTTAACCTCAGGACGAACGGGGTCTATCATACCCGTAAGTCCAATGAAAACAAGTTCCTTCTCGAGAAATTCGGGGGTGTTGTCGGCGGGCTTTTCAGGCCAATCGCGCTTTGCAGCGGCAAGAACACGAAGCGCCTTATCTGCCATAGCCTTGTTAGCAGCCATAATCTCGGCACGCTTTTCGTCGGTCATCGGCATAATCTTGTCGCCGTCGAGATAATATTCACAGCGAGCAAGAACAACGTCGGGACCGCCCTTTGTATATTGAACGTAACTTCCCCCCAGATCGTGAACGGTACTCATCATCTTTCTTCCTGAATCGAAGGGTGCTTCGTCAACACGCGGTGTCTTGGCTTCAAGATCGCCCTTGGGAAGTCCTACGTTGTAAGCAAAGTTTACAAGGGCACATTCGGTAGGCTCGCCCTCTGCTTGATTCTCTTCGTTAAGATTAGCATCCGAGCAGAGTGCCATTGCCGTTGCAACAAGTTTAGTATCGCCGATATGCTCAACAACAGTCATCTTGTTTTGTGTTAAAGTACCTGTTTTATCCGAACAGATTACCTGAGTACAACCAAGAGTTTCAACGGCGGTAAGACGACGGATAACAGCATTGCGTTGGCTCATCTTTGTAACGCCAATAGAAAGCACAACCGTTACAACGGTCGCAAGGCCCTCAGGAATAGCGGCAACCGCAAGGGAAACGGCAACCATAAAGGTTTCAAGAATAACGGTAAGGGTGTGTCCTGCTTCTGCAAGTTCGCCTCGAGCCATAAATAGGTTGAAAACAAAGATAAAAATACAAATTCCGAGAACAAGCTTGCTGAGAAGTTTACCGAGTTCGTCAAGTTTTCTCTGAAGGGGTGTCTGCTCCTCTGCGGTAGCGGCAAGTGCGCCTGCTATCTTACCCATTTCGGTATCCATACCGGTCGAGGTAATAACCGCCTTTCCGCGACCGTAAACTACGGTAGATCCCATATAACACATATTCTTGCGGTCTCCGAGCGGAACATCAGCCTCGGAATCGGCTAGACCGATGGTCTCTAAAATTTTGTTTACGGGAACAGATTCTCCTGTGAGTGCTGCCTCTTCTATTTTAAGGCTTGCATTCTCAATAATTCGTCCGTCTGCCGGCACCGAGTCGCCTGCTTCAAGAATCACAACATCTCCCGGTACGAGTTCGTCGGAATGGAGAACCACCATCTTTCCGTCGCGCAGCACCTTACAGGTTGCAGCGGTCATAGTCTGCAAAGCCTCAATAGCGGCCTCCGCCTTACTCTCTTGAATCACACCAAGAATAGCATTAAGAAGAACTACGGCCAGGATTATGATAACCTCTGCCCACTCGCTCTCACCTGCAAGCATTCCTGTCAGTGCGCTCACAGCCGCTGCCACAAGAAGTATAATAAGCATAGGGTCCTTAAGCTGTGCAAAAAAACGCTGGATAAGGGTAGGCTTTGGAGCTTCCTTTAACTTGTTGGGGCCGTATTTATCAAGTCTTTCCTTTGCCTCGGCAGTGGAAAGACCCTCGGCACTAACTCCCAGTCCCTGCAGAACTTCGTCTGCTGATTGGGTATAAATTTTGTTCATCGTTTTCTCTCCTTTATGTTGTATCGAAAGCAGCGACCTTCCGGCCACTCCTCAATCTTTTTAATTATACCATTAAATGGATAAGAGTTCAATATAGTCTGTGAATTTTTATAATCTATAAACATATTTTCTTGAAGTTGCCCGCAATTTCAAGAAAAATTAGCACCTCGTTCTATAAATAGCGGGATTCTTTATGCAACTTTTATATTCCCATTACGGAATCCGTGGGAAGAGATATTACAGTTCCCTTTGCCTTGGTATTTACTCCGCATTTTTCGCTGATGGCACGCATTATTGCCGTTTTATTCTCCTTTTCCGCAAGAATAAGCACCATTTCCTTTTCTTCCATTACGCCAAGGCCCCAAACGGTTTCTTCTTGGCCCTGAACACTTCGGCTGTGAACCACCGTTCCGCCGCCTGCACCCGCACTTCTTGCAGCATCCATAACCTCCCCGCTAAAACCTCTGTCAACAGTTGCAATTATTAAATCATAGTTTGATTTTGTCACGATGTTCCCACCCTTTCTCCTCATATTATCCTTGGTTGCTTCGCCCAAATGCTCCATCATATCAACAACAATCTTGCTCGCTCCTGTAAGTGAAACAGTAAAAGCGATTCCGCTGTTTACCGCATCCAACCTAAGTTCTGAATGAAGTTTTTGCAAAATAGCATTTCCGTAATTTCTCGGCACGGTGCTGACCAGTATGTTCTTATCAACTCCGCCGAGTCCGAGTGTTTCCATTATCTCACTCGAAGCGGTACCCTCGGCATTAAGTCGATAGAGAATCGGCATAGAATTTTTAAGAAACATAGCCGCCGCTTTATCGGTAAGTTTGGGAGTTGCGATCAGCATTAAAAACTGATAAGCACTTTTAGTCCTTTTCTGTTCCATCTTCTATACCTCCTCGAAATCGATAATATCATCACTGTCGGCAGAAATACCGTAGCCTGCAACACGCTTCTCAAGACGGTCGGTTTTAATCCTGTAAACAAGGCCCATTATCTGAATAGCGATAAGGGGTGTAAGTGCAACGAGTGCCACAACGCCGAAAGCGTCGGTCATTACATTGCCCCCGAGTGCCTGACAAACGCCGATTGAAAGCGGTAACAGAAAGGTCGAGGTCATCGGTCCGCTTGCAACTCCACCCGAGTCGAACGCAATACCTACAAATATTTTCGGAACAAATATCGACAATATAAGTGCAATAGCATATCCGGGAATTATAATCCACTCAATTGAAATATTAAAGAGTACCCTTGCCATGGCAAGGCCCACGCTTATCGCAACACCGATAGACATACTGCGATTCATTGCCTTTACCGAAATAGAACCGTTTGTAACATTTTCTACCTGATGGTTTAAAACCTGAATAGCAGGCTCTGCCTTAACTATATAGTAACCTATAAGCATACCAATCGGAATTAAAATCCATTTATACGAAAGTGATGCAAGCGCTTCTCCGAGTAAGGAGCCCACCGGTGCAAAGCCTACATTTACTCCGCAAAGGAAAAGTATAAGCCCGACATATGTATATACCATACCTACAGCAATACGCTTTATCTGTCTTTTTCTGTATCGGTGTGTTATAAGTTGGAAAATAAAGAATACTGCAATAACGGGAGCAAGCGAAATTGCAACCTCGCCAAGATAATGCGGCAGTTGAAATGCAAAAACCGCTACAACATCTCGCGTTGTCTCAACAGCGGCAACACCCGAAGCGGAATAAACCGCTTCTGTCGGCTTAAAGAAGCAACCGAGGAGCAAAACCGCAAGAATAGGTCCAATACTTGAAAGTGCAACAAGACCGAAACTGTCGCTTACAGAGTTTTTGTCCGAGCGAACAGAAGCAAGACCTACACCAAGTGCCATTATAAATGGCACCGTCATAGGGCCCGTGGTAACCCCGCCCGAGTCGAACGCAACAGCAAGGAACTCTCTTGGAACAAAAAACGAGCCGCCGATTACAAACACGTATAAAACTATGAGTATTTTTGATAGGTCTATCCGGTACTTAATTCTCGCAATGGCCGCGGCAAGGAATATTCCCACTCCTGCCGCTACCGTCAAAATAAGTGCCATATTAGGCACCGACGGCACCTGCTCTGCTAAAACCTGCAAATCGGGCTCGGATATTGTGATAATAACACCCATAACAAAGCCGATTAAAATAACGGCTATCAGTTTTTTGGTTTTGGACAGTTCAACACCAATGCCCTCGCCTATCGGGGTCATTGACATTTCTGCGCCAAGTTGGAAAAAGCCCATTCCGAAAATGAGCATAACCGCCCCTACAAGGAACATTACCATCGTTCCAAGTTCAAGCGGTACTATGAATATACTGATAAGTAGCATTATACCGGTAATGGGCAAAACCGCCGAAAGGGATTCGAGAGTTTTCTCCCTGAGTTTTGGATTCAAACAGCCACCTCTTTTAAACAAACATTACATACATTATATGATATCATAAACAATGCTTTTTCACAACGATTTTTACTCAAAATTTTAAAAGAAACAAAAAGCGGAAGGAGTCGACCGTCTGCTTCGCATACTGTTTCGCTTGTCGACTAAACGCAAAGCGTTCAGTAACCGACTTCGCGCTCTGCCTAAAAAACAGTACACCGTACTGTTTTTCTTAACGTCAGACCCTCTCGGGTTCGACTCCACACTAAGAACAAAAAAGAACCCAACCTATCGGTTGAGTTCTTTTTTATTGGCAGGGGCGGAAGGAGTCGAACCCTCTTTGACGGTTTTGGAGACCGCTGTTAAACCGTTTAACTACGCCCCTGTGTGATAATGTATGGTGGGCCATCGGGGACTCGAACCCAGGACCGACCGGTTATGAGCCGGTTGCTCTGACCAACTGAGCTAATGGCCCATACAGAAAACCACAGTAATTAGTATTATACCATATTTTGAACCGTTGTCAATATATTTTTTTGCAATTGCGAGAACAAAAATCTTGACATTGCCGTCGCTTCACAATATAATAAATAAGCAACATTTTACTTGGAGAGTTGTCCGAGTGGTCGAAGGTGCAGCACTCGAAATGCTGTGTTCTCACAAAGAACCTAGGGTTCGAATCCCTAACTCTCCGCCAAAAAATAACCGCGACTTTGATACAAGTTGCGGTTATTTTCTTTTTGTGGTATAATGAAGAAAAAGGCGGTGATTGTGTGAGTAAAATACTTGGTTCTTGGAGCGTAATGAGAAAATACTTGGAACAGGAGATGCTTGCAGAGTCTTTGCGAGGAAGGGTAAGATACGGATGTACTTCATATGTGGGGATGGATAGTTGCCGTATTTTTGAAATTTGCATTGATGGAGAGCAGATCAAACGTTTTTCTTGGGAAACTGTTAACTCCTATTTTATTGACAATGGATATACAAGCAACAAGAATCCAAGCGGTATAGACGAGTATTGGGCAGAGTTTTGGACACTGCTTGATAAATATCCCATACCGGATCGTACAGAATATACCGATGAAGAGTTTTGTAATGCCCTCGAAAAATATCGCAACCAGGAGATCCAAGAAAGTCTGCACTCAAATAACCCGCTAATCAGAATGTTTGCGATTTTAGACAGAAGGGTCGGCAAGCGAACGCTTACTAAATTGGAGTCCGAACTCGATAAACAGCCAAAGTGGTTGCAGCAAGTATACTTACTGCGCTTCGGTGCAGAGTTGGACTAATGTATTGTACACCCCTTAAAATGACTTTGCACCCCC
>JAZNJE010000070.1:0-2493 GCA_045577905.1 Acutalibacteraceae bacterium
TCTACCGTGGTTTTAGAGCACCACGTAAAGGCAGATATAACCCTCCCGGCAGAATCCGGACGTTATTATATTGCCTTCTACATTATGAGTAGCAATGGTCAAGGAGCCGCACTCAGCAACAGCAATGTTGATTTCCAAAACGAGTACAACATCCTTTACGGAGTTGAATTTTAAAAAAGGAGTTTTGATATGAAAAGATTTTTAAGTTTAATTCTAGCAGTCGTACTGATTTTGGTGTCGGTGCTTTCGGGTTGTACGCCCAAAAAAGGCACGACAACCAGTAACATTTCGGTACCCACAGATGCGGTTCCCATCAATGTTCACAAGACCTTTGAGCCTCTTTACGGAGGAAGTGACTCTTATCTTTACGACAACCCTGACAGAGGCTATCGTACCGAGTTTGTTATTCAAATTCAACACAAAGTAGCCAACCCTACCGCACATATGATTTTCCTTGAGGATGACGACGAAACGGTAAGAGAGAAGATAGAGTACCTTTGGTATAATGTATATTTTAAGTCAAGAATAAAAGAGGGAACCCATATAGTGATGCTTTATCTTGGACTTCCCGACTTTGAGGACGATACTGCGCTTCCCGAACGCTTTTTCGAGATAATGGACATTTTCTTCGACATTTGCCGTAAGAACAAGGCTAAATGTACGCCCAGAATTAGTTACCACGGATTCAAACCCGGCGGACAATGGGTCGGCGAAGCCTATCAGGAGGAACTTAAAAAGTACTGCGCCACCGAGGAGGTTATGCTGGCTCACATCGACCAGATGGCACCCATGATTGCAGAAAATATTGACGTTATACATAAGATTTCGAGTGGATTTATCGGCGCCGGTGGAGAGATGGCTCCCCTTTATCAGAATCCTCCCGTTAGTTATGCTGCCGTTATGAAAGCAATCGTTGAAAAATGGTGTATTCCAAACGGAATTTACTACACAACAAGAAGTCCTCAATATAAGCTTGACTTTATGGAAGCAGAGCCTGATTGGCCATACTTTGACTATATCGGATTTAATAATGACGGTATTTTCGGAGAACAGACGGTACCCGGAAAGATGACCGGTTGCTGGCAGAAGGACCACAAAGGAACAAAAGAGGAACTTGGATGTACGGCTTCTAACCACGTCTCCAACGACTGGTGGGAATATGTTTCTCAGACGGCGGCTTACACACCTCAGTCGGGAGAAATGTTTGTTAACTCATTCCTTATTGACCCCAACAAGCCCAAAAATTTCTGTCCTGTGGGATTAGAGGTAGTACTTGAAAGTTACCATTTCAGATATACCAGCATAAGCCATTATCATACCCTTGGAGAGACATCGGCAGACAGCGTTATGGCTCGTTGGATAAAGAACGAGAAAATTACCGCCGAGTGGTGCGAGGAAAACGGAGTTATATATGACCCCGCTTGGTTTGTGACCGAAGACGGAGAGGAAATAAGAAGAAATCCATATGAATTTATCCGTGACCATTTGGGATATAAACTTGTTGCCCAATCGGTTGATATTACGGGCAACGTAGGAAAATCTTCGGTTATTACTGTTGATACAACCCTTAAAAATTATGGTTTTGCTGCCGCATTTAACCTTGAATCAGGTTATGCGATTCTTGACGAAAACTATAATTTAATATCTAAGGTAGAGGCAGGCGAACCTGATAAATGGTACAGCCACGACCCCGATAATTATCATTCTACCGTGGTTTTAGAGCACCACGTAAAGGCAGATATAACCCTCCCGGCAGAATCCGGACGCTATTTTGTTGCTTTCTACATTATGAGCAACAACGGAAAAGGAGCAATTCTCAGTAACGGAAATATGGATTTCCAGAACGAGTACAACATCCTTTACGGTATTGAATTTTAATATGAAGGCGACCTAAACGCCGCCCCCCATTGCGCAAGGAGAATTAAAATGAAACTTGGATTGATGATTAGTTTTCAGAATCTTGAAGCCCTTGAAGAAAAGTTCAAGATGCTCAAAGAATATGATGTTCACAGTTGCCAACTTTTAACAAGACCGCACCACTATCTCGACGAAAATGCCGAGGGTATTAAGCGGTTGATCGCACAATACGGAATTACGATTTCCGGATTATGGTGCATGTGGATAGGCCCCTGTGTTTGGAGTTTTTATGAAGGACACAAAACCTTGGGCCTTGTCCCGCCCGAATGGAGAGAGGTGCGTATAGGCAATCTTTGTGCCGGTTCGGATTTTGCAAAGAAACTTGGCGTTTCTGACATTATAACCCATATGGGATTTATCTATGAGGACCCGAACCACCCCGATTTTAAGCCCTTCTGTGAAGGAGTAAGAAAGGTAGCAGAGCATTGCAAGAAGAACGGACAGTATCTTCTTTTTGAAACGGGTCAGGAAACACCGGTTGTTCTTCTCCGTTGCTTTGAAGAGGTTGGAATGGACAATTTAGGTGTAAACCTTGATACTGCCAACTGTATTCTTTACGGCAAGGCAAATCCCGTT
>JAZNJE010000071.1:0-10101 GCA_045577905.1 Acutalibacteraceae bacterium
CTATGATTTTGGCACTGGCGATTTTTGGCGTTGGTTTATCCTTGGTTCGCTTATTTTGGCTGGGCCGTTTGTATATTTCCATAAACTTTGCACTGCAATGAATCTTCTTTGCAAGGACTATAATGAGCATCAAATGATAAAAAAGTGAACAGACATCTTTTTTGTCAAGACGTGCCTTAAAACGAAAAACACACCCTCTCGGGTGTGTTTTTTGTTACTGTATTGAAATGAAATAATCGAATATTCCATCGACGAGGGCGTCGGCACAATCGTCGTTAAATTCGGGGTTGATTATCTTATTGAACTCTTCCCTATTGGTCATAAAACCGTTTTCTGTGAGTACCGAGGGACATTCTGTACAGCGGGCAAGGAAGAAATAATGCCACTTTACTCCGCTCCACTTGGTAGTTTTATAAAGCCCTTCCTTTTCGGTTTCATTATAAATATGCTTTGCGGCATCGGCCGAAAAGGCTGTGAAATGGTAGGAGTTAAAGGCGCTCGGTGTGCTCGAAGAGGAGGCGTTTCGGTGAATTGATATAGCAAAATCGGGCTTGGTATCGCGAAGCAAATTCATTCTTTCCTCGGCTTCAACGGTTGAATCGTCGTCTCGTGTCATAATGACCGTGGCGCCGTATGCCTTCAGTCTCTCCTCGAGCTTTTGAGCAAGCATTAAGGTCAGCACCTTTTCGGGCTTGGAATTGTCATAGCCATAGGTTCCGGTCTGCTCTCCGCCGTGGCCTGCATCTATAAGTATCGTGATACCCTCAAGAGAATAGCCGTATTCGTTATCTGCCTCTTTCAGAACGGCAGGATTGAGGAAACTGAAAACGAGCTGATCGCTTGAGTTGTATTCAGCCGACCAACCGTAAAACTTGCCCTTTTCTTTAAGATGAAGCCTTAAAGTATAGTCTGACTCATTCTCTATTATCTCATAGCTTTTAAAGATTTTATTGCCGTCAAGCAGGAACTCTCCCGTAAGCGCCTCGGCATAGCAGAAGGTTATGTCAATATAGGTAAAGGTAGCGGCACTTATGGTGTAATCGAGTTCTTTTTTGCCGCCGTTGGAATTTACATTAGTATATTTCTGGGGGAGTAAATCGAAATAGAAGGGTGCTTTCCAATCGACGTCAAGAGTCAGGGTTGTGTGTCTTCCATCTGATGAAAAGCCCGCGATATTAAGGCGGTTGCGGTCGGGCAGACTGCCTCCCTTATAAACGTTATTTACCCCATCATATACCTTTATGTTCTCCCCTACTCCGCTCGTCTTGGTATAAAGCTGCTTTCCGTAGCGGAGAGTACGGAATTTCAGTCCGTCTCCGTTAGTGTTTTCGGTGGCTGAGCAATAGTCCACCGTGCCTTTCGGCAGATAATTGTTCGTCGGACGGGAATAATCAATATTATCGTCAACATTCATTACCTCTGCACTTCGGCAGATTACCTCGGCAATATAGGTATGTCCTACGTCGATATAATTCTTTCCCGCAGGCACGTAGTAGTCTTCCTCGGGCGGTCTTTCGGCTTTGCGGACGGTAATTTTTGAGCCCTCCGTCTTGCCGGTACCTGCCTTTGAAGTGGCTTTAAAGGCTATTGCAGAATATGTAACGCTCTTTTCATAATTTATCGGCATCTCAAATCTGCCGAAATAATCGGAATATTCGTCATCCTGCTGTTCGAGGTGTCTCTCCTCGAGGGTGATGGTCTTTCCGTTCCAGGTTGCGCTGACAGTACTGCCTGCAAGAGCCCTTGCACGGACGGTAAGAAATGAGCCTCCGTCCAAAGTAAGTGAATCGGTGGGACTAACCTCTAAAATCACGGTTTTGCGGTAACGGACAACACATTTGTATTCATATTCGCCCTGCTTTACGGTAAACCAGTTGTTGCCAACATCAAGACTTACCGTTTCAGCGAATATACCGTCATCACCTACACTAATCTCCTTTTCATTGATATAAAGAGGTATGTTAGGGTCGGCACTCCCCTTTATGGCAATATTGTCCTTATAAACGGTAACGTCCTCACGTGGCGAGGTAACGTCAAGTTTTTTAATCTCAGGTTCGCTTGACACTATTTCACTGCTCGGCTCTTCACTGCTTACCTCTTCGGAAGATGCAGGCTCGCTCACGCTTATTATATCGGATGAAGGAATATCAGCAGAAGACGGCTTTGCAATACCGCCGAAAATAAAGACAAAACAGATTACAGCGGCAGCCAGAAACAGACCGAGTGCCGATATTAAGATTATAATTTTTCTGCCGCTGTTCACTATAACCCACCCTTTTTAAAAAAATTCCAAAATATAACATATTATATTAAAAAGACGGAGCCTTTTGCGGCTCCGTCTTTTAGATCAATAACTAGAAGGATAAAAGATTTCACTTGCCTTGAATTGGCCGATTGCGAATTTGTTGACCTGGTATTCGATTTTTTCCATATACGCCTTTATTTCGGCTTCAAACTCGTCTCCCTTTAAAAGGTAAAGGAGGTCATCGGCAAGAAGTTCTGACCTGTAATAGGGGTCAACCGTAATGTCCTTTTTAACAACGAGATAAACCTTCTTGGCCTCGGTGTCTTCAATAAGGCGAACCTCATCCACGGTCATTCCCTTAACATCTTCAAACTTGGCAAAATCAAAGTTGACCGCGTTGTTGTTTGAATTTCCCTTATCGTTTGCAACGATAGCGATTAACTTATCCTCAGGTCCTTCCTCTTCTTCCTCTTTCTCGCTTTCGGTTGCATCGGAAGATGTTGTGTCGGAAGAAGCAGAGCCCGATGAGGTAGAGTCGGAGGATGCAGAATCCGAAGAGGTTGCATCAGAAGAATCAGAAGACCCCGAATCGGATGATGCCGAATCAGAAGAGGTGTCGTCATCTTCTTCAACCTTTTCATATTCTTCCTTTATGATTTCAAATTTCTCTCCTTTTTCAAGGCGCTCCTTATAGGAGGTAAATTGTTTCTTTATTTCCTCTAAGGTTGAATCAGTATAGGTTGATTCAAGCATATAGGCGGCTGCATAGTTTTCAACCAAAGCATTACTAATATCTGCCTCGGGTATTTCCTTTTTTCCATCCTTATCGTAAAGGTGCTTAAAATAGGTATCCCCGTAATAGTTTATCTCGGTTACCTTTTGGAAGGTTTCAAAACTTATACCGTTTTGTCCAAAAAGTTGTCCATAGCCCTCATAATTCCAAGAATACTGGGCGCTCATAGCGGCGTCTGACTTGATCTCCTCCGAAAGGGTAATACCGTTTTCCTTACATATTTTTTGGTATGCGATAGCCTTAACGCAATTCTTTATAGCCTCGTCCTTAACGTAATCTTGATACTTTTTGCCGTCGATTTCAACTTTAAGGTAGTCAAAACCTGGTGCATTCGTATCATAGGTATCACTGTTATAGACACGTTGCTGAGCACTAAGGTCTGCCATTATGAAATAGTAAAGATACATGGCAGATGTAATCTCAATATCTTCCGAACTTACAGCAACCTCGTCCTTAGGATGGCATGCCGCAAGGCAAAAAACCATAACAGCGGCGATTAAAAGGGCAACGATTTTTCTTAATGTTTTCATTTTTCGTCCTCCAACCGACGGAATATTCTATCGAATAATTATTATATAATACTTTATCCGAAAAGTAAACATAAATTTTAAAATTAAAGTAAAGCGGCTATTTCTTTCAAACATTCTGCCGCCGACTGTCCCCGTTTAAGTTTTACACTGTAAAACGGTTTGTCAACCACATTCAGGAATACCCTCTCTTTAAGACCGTCGCAAAGTCTCCTCACCTGTTCTTCCTTAATTTCCGAGACTTTTAAGTTTAAAGAATCCCCCGTTTGCACAATTTCATAAATGCCGACCCGTGATGCACGGCTTCTGAAAAGGGCAATATCAATAAGACCCATAACAACCTTTGGCGGTTCTCCGAAACGGTCGCAAAGTTCGTCAACAACGTCCTCCGCGTCCTCGTTGCACCTGATTTCGGCAATTCTTCGGTAGATGCCGAGTCGTGCAGGCAAACTTTCGATATAACTTTCAGGAATATGTGCCGAAATGCTCAAATCCACCGTACATTCGGGTGTAGGTTCTGTCTTTATACCCTTTTCCTCGTTCATAGCATCGGATAGCAGTTTTAAATACATATCGTATCCTACCGCTTCCATATTTCCGTGTTGTTCTCCGCCCAAAATACTTCCTGCGCCCCTTATTTCAAGGTCACGCATAGCAATTTTAAAGCCCGAACCGAACTCTGTATATTCCCGTATTGCTTCAAGTCGTTTGGTGGCAATCTCCGACAGTCCTTTACCCTGTCTGAAACAAAAATAGGCGTATGCCCTTCTTGGAGAACGGCCCACTCTTCCTCGGAGTTGATGAAGTTGTGACAGGCCGAATCGGTCGGCATCCTCAATTATAAGGGTGTTTGCATTGGGTACATCAACCCCTGTTTCGATAATGGTGGTGCAGACAAGCAGGTCTATTTCGTGTTCCAGAAGTTTCTTCCAAACCTCGGAAAGTTCCTCCTCGCTCATCTTTCCGTGTGCCGTTGCAACCCTGCATTCGGGAAGTTGCTCGGAAAGTTTCAGGGCTACTCGGTCAATCGTATCCACCCTGTTGTGAATATAGTAAACCTGACCTCCTCGTCGGAGTTCCTTCCTTATTGCTTCAAGCAAAAGAGCGTTGTTTTGCTCTAAAACATAGGTTTGCACGGGATGTCGGTCACTCGGCGCCTCATCTATTGAGGATAAATCTCGAAGTCCCGACATTGCCATATTAAGGGTGCGTGGAATGGGTGTTGCCGAAAGGGTCAAAACATCAACCGATGGGTATGCCTCCTTTAACCTTTCCTTTTGTGCTACACCGAATCGCTGTTCCTCGTCGATTATAACAAGACCCAAATCCTTAAAGGCTATATCCTTAGAAATAAGTCGGTGAGTTCCGACAACAAGGTCAACATTACCCCTTTTCAGTCCCTGTATGGTCTTTGCCTGCTCCTTTGCCGAAACAAAACGGGAGAGCATTCTTACATCTGCGGGGAAGTCGCCAAACCGCTTTAATATCGTATTGTAATGTTGCCAGGCAAGTATGGTTGTCGGCACAAGAATTGCACATTGTTTGCCGTCCCCGATGCACTTAAAGGCGGCTCTGAGGGCAACCTCGGTTTTTCCGAAACCGACATCGCCGCAAAGGAGCCTATCCATAGGAGCCGAACCTTCCATATCATTTTTTATCTCGTTTACACAGCGGAGTTGATCTTCGGTTTCTTCATACTCAAAACGCCGTTCAAAATCGTTCTGCATATCGGTATCGGGAGAAAAAGCATAGCCCTTGCTTGCCATTCTTTTTGAGTATAACTCGGTCAATTGCTTTGCCATATCACGAACGGCGGTCCTTACCCTTTTTCTTGTCCTATGCCATTCCTGACCGCCAAGTTTATTAAGCCTTATATTGCCGTCCTCTGCCGTTCCGATATATTTGGAAACAAGGTCAAGTTGTGTTACGGGAACATAAAGTATATCCCCTTTTGCATAGCGGATTTTTATATAATCTTTTGTTACGGCACCGCTTGTAATACGGTTTATCCCCTCAAAGATGCCTATACCGTGGGATGCGTGAACAACATAGTCCCCCGCCCTCAATTCTTCAAGAGAATTTATTCCGTTTTTATTATTCTTGCGTCTGGCTACCCTTCGCTCGGCATAAATGTGCCGATGGGTTATAAAAGAAAAATTAAGTTCGGGAACTTCAAAACCCGATGATAAACCTCCAACAGTCACAACCACTCCCCTTTCGGGCAGTCCCTTGACCTTTTCAAGATAAACAGAGCCTATCCCCGCCGTATTCAGGTCCTCGTTTAAAAGGACTGCCGCTTTGGGACTTTTTGCTGCAATTACACAAAGGCCTCCCTTTGAAAGGGTATAACCTATGTCGTCGCGGAGTACCGATATGTCTCCACCCCAAGAAGAATTTCTTTTAAAATCAAAGGAAACCGTTTCCTTCAAGCCAAAGGGCACACCTGACGGCAGAAAACTGTCGAGCAAAACACCTTTTGCACAATAGTCCGAAAGTTCAGTTTCATCAAGATATAATTTGGCTGTTTTATCAGACAAAATACCGTCCTCCAAAAACAGTTTAATATCCTCGTTTTGTTGTGCCGTAAGGGTGCGTAGTCTCTCTCTGACCGAGCCAAACTCGGCTGTGACAATAAGAGGATTTTCAAGGTATTCAAAAACCGTGCTTTTTCCGTAAATTAGGGCAAAATATCGGTCAATCGGAAATTCTGTATCGGCAGAGATAGCCTCCATATCCCGTTCGACCTGCACCTTGTGTTTGTCTTTCGGTTTTTTAGTTTTGAGGTAACTTCCGAGAATCTTTAAAAGTTCATTTTTCTCGCACAAAACTTCACTTGCAGGCGCAACCCTTATCTCCTCTGTCGTTTCGGTTCGGCGTTGTGATTCGATTTCAAACCGAGCAATGGTATCAATCTCGTCACCCCAAAACTCAATTCTCACAGGACTGTCGGTGTTGACGGCAAAAAGGTCTAAAATTCCGCCCCTGACAGCAAACTGTCCTACACCGTCAACCTGCTCGACCCTCTTGTAGCCCGCACCTATCAAACGGTCGGTGAGTCGGTCTAATTTCGTCTCCTCGCCCTGCCGCAGAATAAAGGTGTTTTCCCTTAACTTTTCGGGTGGAATAGTGTATTGCGCCGCCGCTTCTGCCGATAAACAAAGCACGGAAAAAGCCCCATCCAAAAGTTTGGATAGGGTGTCTATTCTCTTGTGTTCATACTCCTTTGAGTAACCGATTAGCCCTGCAAGGCAGAAATCCCGCGATGGCAAAAGTGCCGCTTTTATATCCAATGATTTCATATCCTCACAGATAAGTGACGCTTGGGCTTCATCGGGTGCAATGAGTATGATTTTTCTCTCCGTTTCTCTTAAAACGGCCGCCGAAAGCAAGGCCTTGTGAATATCGGACAGTCCGTTTGCCTCTATCGGCAGACGGTTTTTTTCGACCGCACATATTAGTGCTTTGACTGACTCGCTTTTAAGAATTTGTGAAACGAGAAATTTCAACTTTGCTTCACCGTCTATTTAGAAAATTTATTCATAGCACTGTCAATACCGCGAGAGAGACATTCGTCTATCGCCTTTACGGTATTTTTAAGTGCATTTTCAATATCTTCTGCCTGTTCAGGCGGAAATTTGCCAAGCACCCAATCTTTAAGGTCATAATCAGGGTGTGGCTTTGCACCGACACCGATTTTTATCCTCATAAACTCTTCGCTTCCAAGGTGGGCTATAATATCTTTAAGTCCGTTATGTCCCCCTGCACTCCCCCTTCTTCTTATGCGAATAACACCGGGGTCAAGAGAAATATCGTCAAATAAAACAAGTATATTTTCGGGCGGAATTTTATAGAAACGGGCAACCTCCCCGACCGCCTCGCCGGAATTGTTCATATAGGTCAAAGGTTTCATCAAAAGAACCCTTATGCCGTCGTTTTTATATTCTCCTAAATACGAGTTGTATTTCATTCTGTCGCACTTTACGTTATGCTTTTCGCAAAAAGCATCCATTGCACGGTATCCGACATTGTGACGGGTTTGTTCATATTCAATTCCGGGGTTTCCGAGTCCCACAAGCAAAAGGTCATAAGGGCTTTTTTCCCGACCCTTTAAGAATTTTAACAAAATTTTTCAACTCCATCTGTTTTGTGACTATTATTATACACTTTTGATTTCTTTCTGTCAATTACGCAATCAAAGGAAAAAAACAATATAGTCTCTCCCTTAAATTCTGTTGAAATAACATTGATTTTGTAGTATAATAAATTTGTATATAGCAAAATTCAGATTAAGGAGGGTCCGGAATGAAAAAGGTAAAGAAAATTTCGGCGTTGCTTTTGGCTTTGGCGTTGCTTTTTCTTTCTGCCTGCAAAGATACCGAAAATGAAAACCGTGACCCCTCTAATCTTACTCCGCCCTCTGTTACCGAAAAGTCAGACACCCTGCAACTTCTTTACTGTGCGAACGACACATTAAACCCGTATAAAACAAAGAACAAAAACAACCTCGAACTCTCTTTGTTGCTTTATGAATCACTCTTTACCGTGACCGACGAGTTTGAGGCGGTAAAGATATTGGCAGACTCGGTAGAACAAACCGAAAAACTTTGGACGGTCAGACTCATCTCGGCACGGTTCTCCGACGGAAGCCCCGTCACCTCGGAGGACATCGTCGCTTCATATAACCTTGCAAAATCGTCTCCCATTTACTCGGGACTTTTGTATGAAATAAAAAATGTAACGGCAACCGACAGCAGTACCGTTTGCTTTGAACTAACCGAGTGTGACCCCGCCTTTTGCTCTCTTTTGACCTTTCCCATAATCAAAAAAGGTTCCGAAGCCTTAAAGGACGAAGATTTTGTTGAAATCCTCCCCATAGGAAGCGGAAGGTTTGTTTTTGATAAGCAAACAGCCTCTCTGATTCCAAACTCTTATTACCGAGAGGATTGCTCGGTTGAAAAGATAACACTTGTTGACTCGCCCGACAATGAATCGGTGTTCCATTATGCCGAAATCGGTGCGACCGATATATACTTTACCGACCCCGTTACCTCCAATGTTGTGCGAATGGGCGGAAAAAGAACCGTGATAAATATGAACAACCTTGTTTATCTCGGTATCAACCATTCTTCCCCCCTCTTGGGCAACCTTCTGCTTCGGCAGGCAATTTCTTGCCTACTTGACCGTGCCGCACTCTGTAAGGAGATTTATTTTGAAAATGCAGTCCCTGCCAACGGCTTTTTTCACCCCGCTTATAAACCGACCGCAGGTTATCAAACCCTTCAAGCACAAAGTGAAATTAAAATTGCTATTGAAAATTTAGAGAAAATGGGTTACAATATGTTAGATAAGGACGGATACAGAATTAACGGTAACGGTAACTCTTTATCCCTTAGTCTGCTTGTAAATGCTGACAATCCTTTCCGCCTTTCGGCAGCAGAACTTATTAAAACCCAATTTGCCGCCGTCGGAATCAAGGTTACCGTCCGTGCGGTAGCCCAGTCCTATTTCAAAGAATCCCTTACAAAGGGCGATTTCGAACTATATCTCGGTGAGGTTAAAATTACCCCAAATATGGACCCGGCCCCCCTTGTATTATCAGGCGGCTCGGCAGCCTTCGGAATTAAGCCGGCCACTTTGCCGAACGAGGCTCCCGAAACCGAACAGGATGGCTCTTCATACTATGTTTCGGTAATTGAAGGATACAAAAACGGCGAGCAGGATATTACCGAGGTGGCAACTGCACTTATAAACCAGATGCCGATAATTCCCATTCTTTACAGAAGTTCGCTTCTTTTCTCGTCCGACAATATTGTCGATATCGGAAGCCCTTCAATATACAATATTTTTTATTCGATTAACAGTTTCAAATAATCAAGGAGGATTTAAAATATGATTTCTTACGACACAAGATATGGCAAAATTCATCTTTCCGAAGAGTATCTCGAAAAACTTATCGGTGGTGCCGCTACATCCTGCTATGGTGTTGCAGGCATGGTCGCAAGCGGTTCAAAACAAAAAATTATAAATATCCTCACAAAGAAAGAAAAGTTGAATAAGGGTATTGTAATTAAAGGCGATGCCGATAATATCGTTGTTGAACTTCATATTATTGTTATTTACGGTATGAACATTAACGCAATCGCAAAAAGCATTGTAAATAAGGTTCAATATACCGTTAAGGAAGCCACCGGAATTACCGTCAGCAAGGTAATCGTCAAAGTGGACGGTATAAAAGAATAGTTTCTAACTACTGTTTAAGGAGTGTTCTGATGATTAACGGAAATGTGTTGCGTGACGCGATTATTTCGGGCGCTAACAATATTCAAAACCAGAAGAAACTGGTCGATGACCTGAATGTTTTCCCCGTTCCCGATGGAGATACGGGTACAAATATGTCGATGAGTATCGGCAATGCCGCCCGTGAACTTGAAAGATTGGACGGCGAAACCGTCAGCAAAGTTGCATCGGTTGCAGCCTCTGCACTTCTTCGCGGTGCAAGGGGAAACTCGGGTGTTATTACCTCCCTTCTTTTTAGG
>JAZNJE010000072.1:0-4844 GCA_045577905.1 Acutalibacteraceae bacterium
GGAGGAGCTAACCCAAATAGCCTCTTTCGCTTGCAAAGCCGCAAGTATTTCCACCGCTAAACTCGGTGGTATTTCGAGCGTGCCCGACCTTTGCGAAATACAATAAAATTTTGCTTGACAAAGTTAATGCTTAGTGGTAGAATGGTAAAGCCGCATATTGTGGGCTTATTAAAGTTGCGCTAAAATATAGCGCACGCCTTCGAATAGCGAGACTTGAATTAAGGCAGGTGCCAAAATAATGTACGCAATTATCGAGACAGGCGGAAAGCAGTATCGCGTAGAAGAGGGCGACTTCATCTATGTAGAAAAACTCGACGCTGAGGAAAACGCTGAGGTTATCTTTGACAAGGTTATCGCTGTCAAGAAGGCCAGTGCCCTTAAAGTAGGAAAGCCTTTTGTAAAGGATGCCGCTGTTAAGGGAACCGTTGTTAAGAACGGCAAGGGCAAGAAGATTACAGTCTTCACCTACAAGCCCAAAAAGGGCAGTTCTCGTAAAATGGGACACAGACAGCCCTACACCAAGGTACAAATTACCGAGATAGTATAATTATGACTATTGTCAAGATCGGTCCTGAAGGTTTTACCGTTAAGGGACATTGCACTGCGGATAGTGAAGATTTAGACGGAAAATTGGTTTGTGCGGCAGTTTCTTCTGCGGCATATATGGCGGCTAATACAATAACCGATGTTATTTATGATAAAGCCCTTGCTTTTGAGTCGGACGGTCAAATGGCGGTTACTGTCAAAGACCCATCTGATAAAACTAAGGCAGTATTAGACGGATTCGCACTTCACATGAAGCAGTTAGAAGAGCAGTATAAAGGCTGCGTTAAAGTTTATTTGGAGGTGTAATAATGTTAAAGATTAACATTCAGTTATTTGCTCACAAAAAGGGAATGGGTTCTACCAAGAACGGCCGTGACAGCGAAGCCAAGCGTTTAGGCGTTAAGCGTGCAGACGGACAGTTTGTTCTCGCGGGCAATATCCTCGTTCGTCAGAGGGGAACTCACATTCATCCCGGTAACAATGTCGGCAAGGGTTCCGATGATACCCTTTTCGCACTTATTGACGGAAAGGTAAAGTTCGAGCGTGTAGGTCGTGACCGCAAGCAGGTCAGCATTTACGCCGTAGAGCAATAATTATCATACAAAGGCCCGACAGACAGTCGGGCTTTTAATTTCGTATAAAACGGAGATTATAAATGTTCGTAGATATTGCAAAAATTCATTTAAAAGCAGGAAACGGCGGTAACGGTGCCGTAACCTTCCGCCGAGAAAAGTACGTTGCAGCGGGAGGTCCTGACGGTGGTGACGGAGGTAAAGGAGGAGATATTCTCTTTAAGGTTGATGACAACCTTTCAACCCTTGCCGATTTCCGATACAAAAGAAAATATACCGCAGAAAACGGAGCAAACGGTTCAGGTTCGCGCTGCACCGGCAAAAGCGCTCCGAATTTAGTTATATCGGTACCTCGCGGCACTCTTGTCCGCGAAACTGAAACCGGCAGGCTTATTGCAGACGTTTCGGGAGATGAGCCAACCCTTATTGCAAAGGGTGGAAAAGGCGGTTGGGGAAACATCCATTTCGGCACGGCAACAAGGCAGGTGCCCCGATTTGCCAAAAGCGGAAATCCGGGAGAAGAAATAGATGTAACTTTGGAACTGAAACTCCTTGCGGATGTAGGTCTTATAGGGTTTCCGAATGTAGGTAAATCTACCTTAGTATCGGTTGTTTCTGCCGCAAAGCCTAAAATTGCCAACTATCACTTTACTACCCTTACCCCCGTGCTTGGTGTGGTTTCGCTCGGTGAGGGGAACTCCTTCGTTATGGCCGACATTCCCGGCCTTATCGAGGGTGCGGGGGAAGGAATAGGACTTGGACACGAATTTCTCAGGCACGTCGAAAGGTGCAGGCTTTTACTTCACGTAATTGATGTGTCGGGCAGTGAGGGGAGAGACCCCATTGAAGATTTTGAGGCGATAAACCGTGAACTTGCCGTTTTCAGCGAAGATTTGTCTAACCGTCCCCAGATTGTGGTCGGTAATAAATGCGATATGGCAGACGAGGAAAAAATAGCCGAATTAAAGGAGCATTTTGAGAAACTTGGATATAAATTCTTCCCCATTATGGCACCAATTAAAGAAGGTACCGACCAACTTATAAACTGTGTTGCGGAAGAACTGTCAAAACTTCCGAAAATTAAGGTTTACGAACCCGACCCGATACCGACGGTGGACCTTTCCTCGCCGACTGACAAGAGAACCTTTACAATTCGCGCCGAAGAGGGTGTGTTCTTCGTAGAAGATGCACCTTGGCTTCTAAAAGTACTCGAAACGGTTGACCCCGAGGACTATGAGTCCTTGCAATATTTCCAAAGGGTGCTGACCCAAACCGGAATTATTAAGGCGCTGGTTAATGCAGGGGTTAATGACGGAGATACAGTGGTCGTTTATGACATTGAATTTGACTATGTATCATAGGTGACGAGTTATGGAAGTTAATAATTTAAGTCCCGGAACATTGGCGTTTGTCGGCGATGCGGTTTTCGGTTTACTTGTTCGTGAACGGCTTGCCGAAAACAACCGTCCGTCCGGGGAACTTCATTCAAGGTCTATAAAGTTGGTATCGGCAACGGCACAGGCCGAAGGCTTTGCGATTATCGAGCCGATTTTGACCGAAAAGGAACTTTCGGTATTTAAAAGGGGCAGAAACGCTCACGTTAGCGGCATACCGAAAAACTCAACGGTTCGTGACTATCATATAGCGACAGGTCTCGAAACCCTTTTCGGATATCTTCATTTAAATGGAGAAAAAGAACGGATAAATCAACTTTTTTTGATTATCTGGGATGGTATGAAAATAGAATAAATGCAAACAATAATCTCGGTGATTAAAATTAAGATTCTCCGAGATTATTTATTTATTCTTGCAGGGACAATATTTTATTCGGTGGCAGTATCCCTCATTTTGGAGCCGTCCCATTTGACTGCGGGGGGCGTTACGGGGGTCAGCCTTATAATTCATAGTATTACCGGCATAAAAACCGGACTGATTTTTTTACTGCTCAACATTCCGCTTGTTATATCGGGCTTTAAGATATTCGGAAAGGGTTTTGTATTAAAAACTGCGGTGTCGGTTGTATTGGTTTCCTTTTTTATGGGGGTATTGGAGCCATTAGGGAGAAGGGCCGAATCAACCGTTGCAGCGGCAATAATCGGCGGCAGTTTGCTCGGGGTCGGTATTGCCCTGGTGTTTTCGGCAGGCTCAACCACGGGAGGAATTGATATTGCCGTAAAAATAATGAATAAACGGTGGAAAAGGCTGTCGGTCGGTTTTTGTTTTTTGGTTTTCGATATTGCGGTAATCGTAGGAAATACCGTGGTATATAACAACACCGATGCTCTGCTTTCCTCGCTCATTTCGGTCTATCTTTCGTCAAGGATAATCAATATCTGCCTTAGAGGGGAAATTTAATATTAAATTATTTTGCCATCCGTTCGGATGGCTTTTTCGTTTTCGACCTAAATATTATTCTTTGACATAAACCTTTTTCTGTGGTAAAATATTGTTTTAAGAGAGAGGGCAAAAATTATGAAGTTAATGTATATAAAACTAAATGAGAATGCTGTTACACCTACATATGGTTCCGCTTCTGCCGCAGGGGCAGATTTATACTCGTCTGAGGGGGAAATTACCCTCCAAAGCGGCGAGACAAGACTCATTCATACGGGAATAGCAATGCAAATCCCTGAGGGGTATGTAGGACTAATCTATGCCCGAAGCGGAATTGCCGTAAAAAGAGGACTTGCACCTGCAAATAAAGTAGGTGTGATAGATTCGGATTACAGGGGAGAGATTTTGGTTGCTCTCCACAATCACTCAAATACCGAGCAAACAATCGGTGCAGGGGAGAGGATTGCACAGATTGTTATAACCCCCTGCCTTACGGTAGATTTTACCGAAACCGACAGCCTTGACCAAACTGCAAGAGGCGTTGGAGGTTTTGGCTCAACCGGTACGAAGTAGGTAGTTTTATGCGAATGAGAAAGAAAAAGCATTTAGACACCCGTCTTGATGCGGTAAAGGATTTTATTCTGCCGATAGGCGAACATAACCCCGACATAAGACGGGCGGCAGATGACCCCCTTTATTATGATTTAAAGGAGATTTTCGGCAACTCTAACCCCCTTCATATCGAGGTAGGTTGCGGGAAAGGTCAGTTTATTGCAGAAGTAGCAAAACGAAACCCGAGCATAAACTATATCGCAATTGAGGTTTGCGACGACGTTGCCGTTTTAGCACTTGAAAAGGTGCGTGATGCAGGGCTTTCGAACGTGCGTTTTATGGTAACGGGAGCAGAGTATCTCTGCAAATATTTAAGGGAGAATACGGCACAGAGAATTTATCTCAATTTTTCTTGCCCTTATCCTAAAACACGCTATGCCAAACACCGACTGACATCGGAATATTTTTTGGAGATATACAGAAGGCTGCTTATAAACGGCGGAGAAATTCATCAAAAGACCGATAATATGCACTTTTTTGAATATTCTATTGAAGAACTGAGTCGTGCGGGATATAAAATTAAAAATGTTACCCTTGATTTACATAAAAGCGGTTTTGAGGGAAATATCGTAACAGAATACGAACAAAGGTTTTTAGATTTGGGTCAACCGATTTATAGGCTTGAAGCAGTAATAACAAAGGAGTAAAAACAATGACTAAAATTGATATTTTTTCAGGCTTCTTAGGGGCGGGAAAAACCACCCTTATTAAGAAACTGTTAGGAGAGGCTTATAAGGGAGAAAAGGTTGTCCTTATAGAAAACGAATTCGGAGAAATAGG
>JAZNJE010000073.1:0-5622 GCA_045577905.1 Acutalibacteraceae bacterium
TCCGGTATGGGCGTGACAAACAGCAATTGCGAGAGCATCAGCAGTATCGTCAGGCTTTGGGACCTTTTCTAAACCGAGAATGCTCTTTGTCATTTCCATAACCTGACGTTTTTCTGCCTTTCCGTATCCCGTTACCGCAGATTTAACCTGCAAAGGAGTATATTCAAAAACAGGAACACCGTTCTGTTTTGCTGCGAGAAGTATAACCCCTCTTGCTTCGGCAACCTCTATTGCAGTTGTTGTATTAGTGTTAAAGAACAGTTTTTCTATTGCCATGGCATGTGGATTTGATAACCTAATAAGTTCAGATATGTCATTATAGATTTCGTTTAGGCGTTCAGAAAAAGGAAGACCGGCTTTTGTTGTAATAGCACCGTATCTTAATACCGAGAACTTATTATTGCTGTAATCTATAATACCGTACCCTACAATTGCATAGCCCGGGTCGATGCCTAAAATCCTCAAAGCGCATAATCCTCCACAATATTTTACATACTCCCACATTATACCACAACTACCAAGATGTAGCAACTATTTTCTTATGTTTTGACGTATATTTATTATCTAATCAACAGTTAATTCAAAACTCTTGACAATATTGCTTATTTGCATTATATTTAATTTGATTGTTTAACGCATCTGTGCTTAAATGTAGTTTCAAGATTTGTGCCTTAACAGAAAATTTTCTGTGAAATCTCTTTGCGGAGGGCTCTATAAATCAGAAAAACTGCGGGTATCGTACAGGGTTATTAACAGTAATCTGTGCGGCACTTTGTGTCCGCAAAGGGGGATGCGCTTATAATGAAAAGCGAAAATATTATTAACTTGAAGAATATCTCCATTTCTTTCGGTGAACAAAAGGTTCTTGACGACATCAACCTTTACATCCGTGACGGAGAATTTGTGACTCTGCTCGGACCGTCCGGATGTGGAAAGACTACAACCTTGCGTATTATCGGCGGATTCGAGGAACCTGACAGCGGAGATATCTTCTTTGAGGGAAAGAAGATAAATGGTGTTCCGGCTTATAAGCGTCAGGTGAACACCATTTTTCAGCGTTATGCACTCTTCCCTCACCTTAACGTTTACGAAAATGTAGCCTTCGGAATGAGGATTAAAAAGAAGAGCGAAAAGGAAATCCGTGAAAAGGTTTCCGATTTGCTTAAACTTGTTAATCTTGAAGGTTTACAAAAAAGAAGAATTGATACATTGTCAGGCGGACAACAACAACGCGTGGCAATAGCACGCGCCCTTGCAAATGAGCCAAGGGTACTGCTTCTTGACGAACCGCTTGCCGCTCTTGACTTAAAACTTCGCAAGGATATGCAGGTTGAACTCAAAAAGATACAACAATCTCTCGGCATAACCTTTGTATTTGTCACCCACGATCAGGAAGAAGCATTAACCATGTCTGATACCGTGGTTGTTATGGATGCGGGTAAAATTCAACAGATTGGAACTCCTAAGGATATTTATAATGAGCCACAGAATGCTTTTGTCGCTGATTTTATCGGCGAATCAAATATCATTGACGGAATTATGAGAAAAGACTTTGTTGCTGAATTTTCGGGACATACATTTGAATGTCTTGACTGCGGTTTTGCCGAAAACGAGCAGGTAGATGTTGTTGTCAGACCTGAGGACGTTGATATTGTCGCGCCCGAAAAAGGAATGTTGACCGGTGTTGTAACCTCGGTTACCTTCCTTGGCGTTCATTATGAGATAATCGTAGATATCGGGGGCTTTAAATGGATGATTCAAACAACAGACGAAGCCTTTGAGGGTGATACTGTTGGCCTTTATATTGAGCCCGACGCAATTCACATTATGAAAAAATCTGAATATTCCGGAATGTTCGGAGATTATAGTACATATAGCGATGAAATTGAATTGTTGTCCGACCCCGAACACGAAGAGGAGGATAAAGATGAAGAAATCATCAATTGGTAATTCTCATATCGCCTCTCCTTATGTTGTTTGGTCGATTATTTTTATAATTGTGCCCCTTTTAATGGTTGCCTACTATTCTTTTACCAACGAAAGCGGTGCGTTTACCACTGAAAATGTTACAAGAATCGTTGAATATAATTATCTTAAAATATTCGGCATTTCTATTCTTTACGCATTTATAGCGACGGTTATAACACTTTTAATTTCGTACCCTCTCGCATATTTTATGACTAAAACAAAGGCATCTACACAGGGTACACTAATGTTACTTGTTATGCTTCCAATGTGGATGAATCTTCTCATCCGCACCTAT
Source organism: Acutalibacteraceae bacterium (assembly GCA_045577905.1). Lineage (GTDB taxonomy): Bacteria > Bacillota > Clostridia > Oscillospirales > Acutalibacteraceae > SFWF01. The sequence goes on from JAZNJE010000073.1 coordinate 2,264, forward strand.
TCCCTATCAAATATTTTAGAGAGAAACGGAATTATTAACACAATCCTTGAAAGTATGAATTTCCCTAAATTGCAACTGATCAATACTTCAGGTGCCGTAATTCTCGGTATGGTTTATAACTTTATACCATATATGATTTTACCGATTTATTCGATACTTTCAAAACTTGATATCTCTCTTTTAGAGGCTTCGTCTGACCTTGGTTGCAACGGTTTTAAAACCCTGCGCAGGGTTATTATTCCTCTTAGTATGCCCGGCGTAGTTTCGGGAATTACTATGGTTTTTGTTCCGTCGGTAAGCACCTTTTATATTTCACAAAAACTTGGCGGAATAAGAAACGAACTTATTGGAGATGTTATTGAACAACAGTTTAAGGTTAACAGCAATTATAACCTTGGTGCATCGTTATCACTTGTCCTTATGATTATGATTTTAATCAGTCTTGCTGTAATGAACAAGTTTGCAGATGATGACGGAGGTGTAATTGTATGAAAACTATTTCAAAAGTTTACATTGCGCTTATTATGTTCTTCTTATATGCCCCGTTGTTGGTTATGGTTGTTTTCTCCTTTAACTCGTCAAGCAGTACGGCGGTATTTGAAGAATTTTCACTTAAATGGTATGGAGAATTGTTTGGTAACGCAACGGTGTTAAATTCCCTTTTGAACACCATTGTTTTAGCACTTTCATCTGCAATTATTGCTACTGTTTTGGGCTCGGTTGCGGCTATTGGTATTTTTTCGTACAGAAAAAAATGGACCAAAACTGCAATTATGACGGTCACAAACATTCCGATGATGAACCCCGATATTGTTACAGGCATTTCTATGATGCTTTTGTTTGTGTTTATCGGAAGATTGTTGGCATTAAGATCTGCACTAAATTTTGTAACCCTTTTAATTGCGCATATTACTTTTAATTTGCCTTATGTAATATTATCTGTTATGCCAAAACTCAGACAGATGGACAAACACTTATCAGAGGCTGCCCTTGACCTTGGCTGTACCCCGGTTAAGGCTTTTATTAAGGTTGTATTGCCATCTATCTCTTCGGGAATTGTAACAGGATTTATTATGGCTTTTACCCTTTCACTTGACGATTTCGTAATCAGTTATTTTACTACGGGACCCGATTTTCAGACCCTTCCCCTGCTGATTTATTCTATGACCAAGAGAAGAGTAAAACCCGATATGTATGCCCTTTCGACAATTATGTTTGTCGCGGTTCTCGTTTTGCTGATTCTCTTCAACTTTGCACAGTCAAATGCCGACAAGAGGAGGAAAAAGAATGGTTAAAAAACTTATTGCTCTTCTTTGTGTGCTTATTATTGTTATATCATTGGTAGGTTGTCAATATGAAAGCCACGAGCCGGAACTTCTTGGTAATTATGATTTCCCCGAACTAAGAGGTACTACCCTTAATATTTATAATTGGGGAGAGTATATTGCTGATGGCAGTGAAGATTCTATGGATGTTATTAAGGAATTTGAATTGCTTACGGGAATCGATGTAAATTACGCTACATTTGACAGTAATGAGTCAATGTACTCACTCATTAAGTACGGCGGCGTTTCCTACGATATTGTTATTCCGTCAGATTATATGATTGAGAGAATGATAAAGGAAAATCTTCTTCAAAAAATCGATACATCGGCGCTTTCTAATTATCATTTTATTGACGAAAAGTATAAAAATTTGTATTTTGACCCTAATAATGAGTATTCAGTCCCCTATTCGGTAGGACTTGTCGGACTCATATATAACACAACCCTGGTTGATGAGGTTCCGGATAGTTGGAGCATAATGTGGGATGAAAAATATGCAAACGATGTTTTGACCTTTAACAATCCACGGGATGCTTTTGCTATTTCACAGTTTAAAAACGGAATCGACATCAATACAACCGATAAATCCGAATGGGATAAGGCGGCAGAAGATTTAAAAAGGCAAAAATCTGTATTACAGGCCTACGTAATGGATGAGGTATATAACAAGATGGAATCGGGTTCTGCGGCAATAGCACCCTACTATGCAGGCGATTATCTCAGCATGTACGACAATAACGAGGACCTTGCTTTTGTTTATCCCAAAGAAGGCACCAATATTTTTGTTGATTCGGTATGCGTTCCGAGTTCTGCAAAGAATTACGATGCGGCAATGCTCTTTATAAATTTTCTTTTAGAGCCTGAAATTGCACTTGCTAATGCTGAGTATATCTACTATGCTTCTCCTAATACGGCGGTTGTTGATAATCCTGAATACTCAATGAACCCCAATAACGAGGATGACCCTGAATATGCGGCTTTTGCGGCATCGGTAATATATCCCGATGAAGATGTATTACCAAAAACAGAATATTTTCACGATATGAATGAAGATATTAGACAGTATTATGACAAACTTTGGCAGGATGTAAAATTGTATTAAAAAAAGGGGCAGAAAATTCTGCTCCTTTTTTAAAATCAATATTGACTTTGATTTTTTTCTATGATATAATACCTAAGTCACATTCGGAGGGATATCGAAGTGGTCATAACGAGGCGGTCTTGAAAACCGTTTGGGGGCAACCCCACAAGGGTTCGAATCCCTTTCCCTCCGCCATATTTTGTAATTTTTGTTACAACATGGAGTAGTACTCAAGTTGGTGACGAGGCGCCCCTGCTAAGGGCGTAGGTCGGGTAACCGGCGCGAGAGTTCGAGTCTCTCCTACTCCGCCAAAAATCGACAGGTTTCGACCTGTCGATTTTTTATCCATTGCGAAAGCAATGGTATATCATCGCCGTCGGCGTATATCATCACGCGAAGCGTGTATCTCATCAGCCCAGGCTGTATTACCTTGTCATACGCAAAAACGACAAAATATCTTTGTCGTAGCCCGTAGATAACAAAAAAAGGAACTTTTGAATACCAAAAGTTCCTTTTTAATTTATCAAAGCCGTATCATCGCCACAAGGTGCGGAATATACCATCAATTGAGGCGAAACCCTCCAACGTCAATCACAGAACCGTCCCCTGATTGACCTTGACTAAAGCATATCAGTCTATTGGCTTTATCTTCTTGATAATAGTACCTTACATTCGAAAAATACATTGTTGAAACAAGAATACCAGAGGGTACATATATCTCTCTACCTACTTTATAAACATAGTACGATCCAGTGCGATAGAAATAATTAACATCGCTGCCCTCTCGTTTTATAGCCGGTACGGTAGTATCGAGCTCATAACGCATACCGTTATATGTCATAATTGCATAGGTATCGCTTTCCCATTCAAATTCGGCACCGATTGCCTGCATAGTTTCGATATACGGAACTTCGGAATTATATCCCAGTATTTTCGCTTTATTACTTAAAACT
>JAZNJE010000074.1:0-2296 GCA_045577905.1 Acutalibacteraceae bacterium
GATGAATTAAAGAAATACATTCATTACTACAACAACGAAAGAATTTCCTTAAAACTAAAAGGAATGAGCCCAGTACAATACCGAACTCATTCACAAGCAATTTAATATTTAATTTTGTCTAAACTTTGGGGTTCACTTCAAAAACGCGGGTTTTAAAAAACTTTTAATGTTGTGAAATGTTTTTACTGTGTTTTAGAGTACAACTCATAATCTCGGGAGTTTTTATTGCTTATAAATGCCAACTTGCAACGTCGATAGAATAACCGATGGTGTTGGAGTCCGCACTGACGTCCATATCTCTGAGATTCTTCGTTTTTGCATAGCCGAGATAACTCTTGGTTGCTCTCCATTTGTCGGTCTTTTCAAGTGTAGTTCTATAAGCCGTAATTTCGTTATTTGAGCCCGAAGCAGTTGAAAGTTCGTCCACAGAAAAGGTGTAGGCATAAATAGTTGTGTCATCCACTTTTTCGAGACAGTAGTAAAGTCCGTGGGTATTGTTTTTTGCGTCTAAAATGAATTTGAGGTTACCGCCTGAAACTTTCTGGTTTGAAAAAACGACGGGCTGTTTTTTCAGGTAGGAGTGTAAAACACCATTTGCGTTTATATTTAGTCCGTAACTCTTATCCTTTTCGTTCAGGATAATTTCAATAAGGGCAAAATGGTTTTGTCCAAGTTCTGACGGTTCGGTATCGCCGCCCGGCAAAATTTGTTCGGGGGGATAATCAAAAATATTGAGAGTAACGCCCAAGGTGGTTTCTTTGGGGGTTGGCGGGCTTTCTGAATAAAGCCAGATTGCATAAACTCCGCCTATTGATAAAACGACAGAAAGACAAATACATAACAGCAAAAATCTTCTTATCATTTGTCAGCGCCTCCACTTATTATTGCAAGGCGTTCCTCACGGGCGGTTTTCAGTTTCTTGTCAAGAATAGGCGAAGCAATCATAGCCACTACTATAAGAAGGGTACAAAGCCAGCCTGCGGGGGATTGCATAAAGAGAATAAAACTTCCGATAAAGGGGGTTCGCTCATTACGGTAGATGGCGCGCATCTGTTCGTATAAAACGGGAAAACGGTCGGGAGAATCAACAGCATCGCCCTGAAGTCTGAAATGACGGCAGTCGGGGTGACGCGCGTTCGGTTCCTCTATCTCAACAATTCGGTGAACAACCAACATGCCGTCGGTTTCATAAACAACTATATCGTAAAGTTTGAGGTCCATTTCATCGGGGAGTTTTTCGGTGCGAATAAGGTCGAAGGTCTGAATTTGATTGTCGAGCCCGTTCTCGAAGAGATAGGTGTTTTCGGGATTTTTATTCGCCATAGAGGAGGTCTTAACAACCCTATACGAAGGAAGAAGACCGCAACGGAAATTTTCGGTGCACTTGATTGCCAAAGAACCGATAAGCATTGTGACAAAAATGACACAGACCGCTGCCGAAAGGGCGCAGTCTAAAATCTTGGCATATTTACTTTTTGCCTTTTTTGTTTTCTGCTTTTCATGCTCTGCAAGGATATTCTCATCCTCGTATCCGCTTTTAATCAATCTCAGCGACAAACGGGTTATAATGCTAATGCAGAGGGTCGAAAGTGCGGTGAGAAGGATAAAAACTATAAGACAGAGCAGAAAAACGTAAATTTCATAATCGGTCATTTAGTATTCCTGTCACAAGTTTTAAGCGGCAAGGCGTTTTGGCACCTTGCCGCGAGAGTTTATTTTTGTAAATTAAGAAATGACACCGTCGGTTACACGTGCAACGATATTACCGCTCATAGCCTCGCGGAATGCGTCATGCTCTGCCTTAGTATCAAGTACGAAGGTCTGGCTGAGGGCAATCATGGTCTTGAGCTGATCTGCGTTAAGGGTGTAAGTAAAGGTGCCGTCTGCGTTCTTGGTCCAGTCAAAGTTCTTGCTGAATTCGCCGTCAGAGGGGTTTGTAAATGTAAAGATTGGGGTGGCATTGGCGGTCTCAGAATAGTTACCCTCTGCATCCATCTTGTATTCCATAGTGGTAGAGGTGGTAAAGTAAAACTCTGCAGGAACCGCATTTTCCTTAATAGTCTGTGGAGCGTTAGCGGCAGGAGTGAAGGTTACGGTGAGGAAGATAGCCTCGCTGTTGGTGGAAGCGAAAACAAGTTCTGCTTCGTGGTCTTCGTTAGCCTGGTCAACGGTGAGAACAAGGTTGCTTTCAATCTTGAAAGTACCGTTTGCGCCGGTAAGTTCAGCGTCTGCGATGGTTACCTTTGCTTCTGCGAAGGAATCTGCGATATCTTCGGTGCCTGCATAAAGTCGGAGG
>JAZNJE010000075.1:0-5357 GCA_045577905.1 Acutalibacteraceae bacterium
CCCGGATATGTAGGCTTTGATGAGGGAGGACAACTTACCGAAAAGGTAAGAAGACAACCCTACTCGGTCATTCTTTTTGACGAGATTGAAAAAGCCCATCCCGACATTTTCAACATTCTTCTTCAAATATTGGATGACGGCATTCTGACCGATTCAAAGGGCAGAACGGTAAACTTTAAAAATACAATTATAATAATGACCTCTAATGTCGGAGCAAGGCTCATTACCGACAAAAAGACATCGCTTGGTTTTGGCAACGGCGATAGCCGTGAAAAAGATTTTGAGGAAATCAAGTCTATGGTTACAGCAGAACTGAAAAAGGCGTTTAGACCCGAATTTTTAAACCGTTTAGACGATATTATTGTATTTTCTAAACTTAACCGAGAGGATGTAGGGAAGATAGCCGAAAAACTTCTGTTAGGTCTCTCAAAAAGAATGTCGGCGCTTGAAATAACGGTTGCATTTGACGAGTCGGTTATAAATGCGGTAGCCGATGTAGGCTTTGACCCAATCTATGGAGCGCGCCCCTTAAAACGGGCGGTCAGAAGCAATATTGAGGATATGTTAAGCGAAAAAATGCTTGATGGAAGCCTTAAAAAAGGAGACAATATTACCGTATTCTATAAAGACGGAAAATATTTTGTCGAATAAAGTTAAAAGCGCACCTACGGTGCGCTTTTTTTGCTTGCAATAAACTGTAATAAATAGTATAATAATAATGTATTTTTATATCGTATCCTTGAAACAATAGTTTTGTTGGGAGGAACGATGTATGAATAATTTTGGAAAACATTTTAAAAACAGTGCAGAAAATGACGATGGCGACAGAGAACAGTTTAATGAGCAACTTCGTGATTTTGGCTCAATTACCTCAAAGGGCAGACATACGATTCACTGTCTTACAGTAGTAGGGGAGATTGAGGGACATATACTTTCCTCAAATCAAAACAAAACTACCAAGTACGAGCACGTTATACCACAACTTGTTGAGGTCGAGGAAAATCAAGAAATTGAAGGACTGCTTATTATTCTTAATACTGTCGGCGGAGATGTTGAGGCAGGACTTGCCATTGCGGAACTTATTGCGGGAATGAAAAAGCCTACTGTGTCTCTTGTGCTCGGAGGCGGACATTCGATAGGTGTTCCGCTCAGCGTTTCGGCAAAACGCTCCTTCATTGTTCCGAGCGCCACTATGACCATCCATCCTGTTCGCATGACAGGGCTTGTTTTGGGAGTGGCGCAGATGCTTCGTCATTTCGAACGAATGCAGGACAGAATTACCGATTTTGTAACTGCTAACTCGTCTATTACAAAGGAACGATTCAGTTCTTTAATGATGAATGTCGGAGAAATGGTAACCGATGTAGGTACGGTACTTGACGGTAAAAGGGCGGTTAGCGAAGGCCTTATAGATTCGGTGGGCTCACTTTGCGATGCAATAGAGTGCCTTTATGATATGATTGAGAATAAACAGTAGGAGTTGTGTTTATGGCAGCGAAAAAGGGTTCGGCTAAAAAAAGCGGTTCCAAAACATCTGTAAAAAGCAATAAGCAGGGGCGACAGCAGGCTATTTCGGTAGTCCTGTTCGGGATTTCTCTTTTGATGCTTGCAAATGTGTTAATACCGAGCGAAAATGCGTGGAAAGCAATTCACGATTTTCTCTTCGGTCTTTTTGGCTGGCTTACATATATAGTTCCGATATTTTTAATCGTTGTTTCGGTTATTTATGCAATGGGTAAACTTCGCGAGCAGACATTGCTTAGAGTTATAGGAAGTGCGGTAATCTTTCTTTTAATAGGCGGTGCGATTGATATTTTTTTGCCCCACCCCGTTCCTGCGGAAGGTTTTAATGCCCACCTTAATACCGCTTATTTAAACGGTGTAGCCTTTAAAAATGCAGGCTTTTTCGGCGGACTTGTAGGACATCCTCTTTTTATGGCTTTCGGTCAGGCAGGGGCAGGTGTTACAATCTGTGTTTTGATTTTTGTGGTTGTTCTGCTCACTACCGGTATTGGCATAATTCCTTTCTTTAAAGCGTTAGGAAAGCCAATTGCAGGTATTGAAAAGGGAGTGTCAAACTCCTTCCAAAAGAGAATTGATAATAAAACCGAGGTGTCGGTTAACGATATTGATATTCCCATAGGAAACGGCAAAAAGAAGAAAGAGGTTGACGAATCTGTTGACCAAATGGGTCAAAGGGTTATCAGTACATATCACGGCGAGGATGTTGTGCCGACCGACGACACAGAGCCCGATGAAGCCAGTCCCACGGTAGGAGAGGCTCTTGCTGCCGCTAAAAGGGAAGCAAAACGCAACAAGAAGATCGCCGACGAGGCCAGGTCAGAAATTGAAGAGGCTGCCGCAGAGGATATCGAAATGGTACGCGAGGGATATAAATACCCGCCTATTGACCTCCTCAAAAAGGACGAAATAGGCAATGCGGGTTCAATTGAGGCTGAAATGGAGCAGACCGCCGACCGACTTGTTGAAACACTTCGCTCCTTCGGTGTAGAAACCCGTATTGTTGATATTTCAAGAGGACCTACTGTTACACGCTATGAACTGCAACCGAGTGCAGGCGTTAAAATAAGTAAAATTACAAATCTTGCCGACGATATTGCACTTAACCTTGCTGCCGCCGGAGTTAGAATTGAGGCGCCTATTCCCGGAAAAGCCGCAGTAGGAATTGAAATTCCCAACAGAGCGGGCAGGGTAGTCAGGGTTAGAGATTTGCTTGAATCTCCCGTATTTACAAACTCCAAGAGCAAATTAACCATCGCGCTCGGCAAGGACATAGCAGGTAATGCAATAGTTACAGATATTCAAAAAATGCCTCACGGACTTATTGCGGGTTCAACCGGCTCAGGTAAGTCGGTCTGTATTAACTCAATAATTATGAGTATTCTTTATAAAGCAAGTCCCGACGAGGTTAAACTTATAATGATCGACCCCAAGGTTGTTGAACTTGCGGTTTATAACGGAATTCCGCATTTGTATGTTCCGGTTGTTACCGACCCGAGAAAGGCCGCAGGAACTCTCGGTTGGGCAGTTTCGGAAATGGAGCACCGCTATCATATGTTTGCGGCAAATAATGTGCGTGATATCGACGGATATAACAAACTTGCCGAATCCGATTCCGAAATGAAGAAACTTCCCAGAATTGTAATCATCATTGATGAGTTGGCGGATTTGATGATGACTGCACCTAAGGAGGTTGAAGAATCAATTAACCGCATCGCCGCAAAGGCAAGAGCTGCCGGTATGCACCTTATAATTGCAACTCAGCGTCCGTCTGTTGATGTTGTAACGGGCGTTATTAAGGCTAATATCCCGACGAGAATAGCATTCCTTGTATCAAGCCAGGTAGATTCCCGAACAATATTAGACCATGCAGGAGCTGAGAAACTTCTCGGTAAAGGAGATATGCTTTTCAATCCTGCGGGTGCAATTAAACCTTCCAGGATTCAGGGTTGCTTTGTTACAGATGATGAAGTCGAACGGGTTGTCGATTATGTTAAGGCCGACCATACTGCGGATTATGACAAAGAAATTATGGCTGAAATTGAACGTCAGTCACAACTCGGCAAAAAGGACCACGGTTCTTCAAATAATGATGACGGTGGGGAAGAGGTTGACTCTATGCTTAATGCCGCTATTGACGTCGTAATTGAAACGGGTCAAGCATCCACCTCCATGCTTCAAAGAAGACTCAAACTCGGATATGCGCGTGCCGCCCGTCTTATGGACGAGATGGAGGCGAGGGGAATTATTGGAGGTTACGAAGGTGCTAAACCCCGTGCAGTCCTTATTACCCGTGAAGAGTGGATGGAACAGCAAGCGGGAGAAGAATAATGAAAACAATCAGTAAAAATAATGCCGTGCGGCTGCTTGTTGCAGTCGTCACGGCACTTTGCATACTTGTTTCAATAGTTACGTTTTCAAACGATGTAAGGGTGCCGACTTGGGCAGATATATTTGGCATAAAGTCGGCTGATGAGGGCCTTGATTATGTAAGATTTTTTGATGTTGGGCAGGGTGACAGCATACTTATATCGAGCAACGGAAGATATGCAATTATCGATTTTGCCAATGATAAGGAAGGAACCGAGCAACTTATGGGAGCCCTTAGAAAATACGGCGTTAAGGAACTCGACTGTATGTTAATATCCCATTTTGACAGCGACCATATTGGCGGTGCAGATGAGGTAATCGAACGTTTAAAGGTCAATAGTATTGTTATGCCGCAACTTCTAAGTGACGGTGCAAAACTGCCGGCAGAAGAACTTCAAAGAGCCGTAGAGAGAACAGATATAGTCGCATATGAGGCAAAGGTAGGCACGGTTGTTAATATAGGCGATTTTGAAATAACGGTAGCGGCATATTATAAGGATATAGACAACTCAAATGACCGGTCTCTCGTTATTATGGCAAAGATTGGAGACAAAAAGTTCCTGTTTACGGGAGATATAAGTCAAAGTGTTGAAGAACGGTTGATTCAAGACGGATATAATTTAGACTGCGATGTTTACAAGGTCTCCCATCACGGAAGCAAATATTCAAGTTCGTCAAGGTTCTTGAAACATATATCTCCGCAGATTTCGGTTATTTCTTGCGGCAAAAACAATAATTATGGACACCCCAATGACCTTGTGTTGGAACGCCTGCAAGAGGTTTCGAGCCGAGCGTACAGAACTGACGAGTGCGGAGACATTACGGTCTATGTAAATGAAGGCAGATTACAGGTCAAAACCGAAAGATAGGCATAAAAAAAGACGGGGGTAATCTACAAAACTCCCGTCTTTTCCCGAATTTATCAGTCTCGGTGTCTTCTCGGTGCAAAGAGAAGGGAAATACACCAAATTCCCGCAAGTGCGATGACTGTGTATATGATTCTTGAAACAATCGCATCGGCACCGCCGAAGGCCCAAGCAACAAGGTCAAACTGAAAAATTCCTACTAGACCCCAGTTTAGGCTTCCGATAATAACGAGGGCAAGGCAAATCTTATCTATCATTTTATCAACTCCTTTGTCACTATTTTTAACCTGAAGTTATAAAATTATTCATAAATTTTAAAATATAAAAAAGTCTTGACAAAAGAGTTTGGTTGTCATATAATAGCAATGTTCTAAAATTTATATATGCTGCTATGGCTCAGGTGGTAGAGCACATCCTTGGTAAGGATGAGGTCACCAGTTCGAATCTGGTTAGCAGCTCCAAAAAGAAAGACATGATTTTCATCGTGTCTTTCTTTTTGTGTTTGTGTCCGCAGGACACAACATCGTTTGCGAGTTTACTCGCAACATCATTTCTCGCAAAGCGAGAACATCATTCCGCTTGCTGACACAAAACGATGTT
>JAZNJE010000076.1:0-1720 GCA_045577905.1 Acutalibacteraceae bacterium
CCGGCTAAGCCGGAGGCTTGTGACTATTGACCACCAAAATGACCACATACAGAATCGCAACAAGTATGAAACTCGGAATCGGTGGTGGTAACAAAACCTGTATCCTTCGATAAATAAAAAATCACGGTGTGTTGATGATTCAGCGCACCGTGATTTTTTTACCGCAGTTTATTGTGGATAAAAAAAGACACCCCATATCGGGGTGTCAAAAAAATTAGGTTATGCTCCAAAGAGTGTCGTCGCTCGTAAGCGGTTTTCTTGTTATATAGCGTCCCTTTGTAAAATCGGGCACCATAACAGGGGCTCCGCCCTTGATTATCGACTCCTCACTAAGCGGAGTAAGTGACATAAGCATTGCCGCATCATAAACGTCGGTAACCATAGGAAGATTGTTTCTTACGCTGTCTATAAATGCTCTTGCAACAAGTTGGTCTGTTCCGCCGTGACCTACATTCATAGGGTCAATACCGGCAGGAACCGGAACTTCCGGATTGTTCTGCCAAATCGGATGAACATATTTTTCAATATATGAGTTGGCATTATTATATAATGCTTGTGCCCTATCTCTGTATGCAAGGTGCTCATCTTTAAGGAAAATATAGTTACCATCCTCAGTAAACATACCCTTTGTACCGTGAATTTGCAGATTTCTTGAATAGGCTCTCGGCAAGGTGTTATCAAGACGGAGGGTAATCGTTTCTCCTCTTGCACATCTCATCGTGGTTGTAATAATGTCGCCCTGCATAAAGTTGACATCGGCCAACTCGTGCTCGTGGCCATACTTTTCATTTACGTAACTGTGTATGCCGCAAGCCGCCGAAGAAACCGAAGAAATTGAAACGATTTTATTGCCGCGATTGATATCAAGAATATTTGCGATTGTTCCCATAGCGTGGCAAGGATAATTCTCACTGTTTCTAAGCAAAAAGTTATGAAGACGATAATAGTTAAGGCTATAAAAACCGTCAACAACCTGATCTGTCATATAATGGCAGTAGCCACCGTCGCAGTGAACAATCTTACCGAAAAACCCAGCCTTCGCCATTCTCACAAGAGCCATTTCGCGTTTTGCAAAACGTGTGTTGGTAAGCATCATACAAGGTGTACCGGTGCGTTCCTGCGTTCTTACAATCTCCCAGCATTCTTCAACATTGTAAGCACCGCCCACCTCAAAACCGATGGGAACACCTGCATTAAGGCAGTCAAGAACGATATTTACATGGTCTGCCCACGAACAACAGTTGATAACGGCATCAATGTCCATCGTAAGCAAATCTTTATAGTTCTGGGTCGGTACCGGTGCCGTTCCTGTTATGTTTTTAACACTCTCTGCGGCCTGTATATGTCTGTCCTGGTAGTTGTCGCAAACTGCCACAACTTCAACATCAGGCATGCTTGCAAACATTTTAAGCATACCTTTGCCGCGTCTTCCCCATCCTACAAAACCAATCTTGAATTTTTCGCTCATAAATAACATTCCTTTCAAAAGGCATTAAAAAAATAACTTAGAAAGAGAACTTTATAACACGGCTTGCAGAGTCTGCATCGGCATAAAGAATAAAGTTTTTATGCTCCTTTAACAATGTCGAAGGAACATTAGGTGTGGTTTCGTTGGTTGTCAAGGTCTTTTCGATAGCCTCTGCTTTTACGGCATAAGGTACGCAGGTAACGATTTCTTTACACTGCATAATCTGCCAAGTAGTCATTGAAACTGCCTGCT
>JAZNJE010000077.1:0-6071 GCA_045577905.1 Acutalibacteraceae bacterium
GATACAGGTATTAAAATATTTGTGTTAAAAGATACGTCATACGAGTCGATTTGTTTTCCCTCAATATCGGTAACGTAAATTTTTGATTCACTCAATAAATATATGCATTTATTATCGTAAATTATTTCACTTACGGGATAATCAACCGTAAAGGTTGTTTTTATACTTCCCTTTCTGTCAACCACCGTAACGGTATTTTTATCGGTGTTTGCCGAAAGATTATTTACGAGAACAAGGTGTTTATCATTATAATTCGCTATTTTATATGAGTAATCTGATTTATTCTCGGTCACCGTTTTTTCTTTGAGGTCTATAATTCTGAATGTTTTTTCGGATAATACACATACCTTATTTTTTGAAAGATTATATATTTCATATATTACGTCATTATCGAAGGAGTATTCTAAAACGGGTTTTGATGATTTAAAATCAAGAAGTTTAATTTTGGAATTGATTACGCCGTCTTTTGCGGTATATGTTCCAATCATAAGTGCGGAGCCACTTTTAACAAAAGATGTTTTGCCGATAATTCCTTCTGCACTGTACCACTCATAAACCGATTTGTGGTTTTTATCAAAGATTTTAACAACAGAATCGTAACCGTCAGCAAATGTAGAAACTGCATATCTGCCGTTATCACAAATATCAGCAGAAAGAACATTGTCATCAAAGCGGGTAGAAAAAACTTCCTTATCAAAGTTGTAAATCTTCAGATATTCTTCTCCCTGACCGTAAATCAGAGATCTTGTTTCTGAAGTTTTTAATATAGGATTTTTGAAACCGTGCTTTATTGATGATATTTCTTTACCGTTATTGTTAAAACAATAGAGATCCGACGCGGATAAAAGATAATAGTAATCATTCTTTTTAACTGTGTCTATAATTTCTTCGCCGTTTAATTTGATATCATATCCTTTTCCGTTTCCTATGGTGCGGTATATTGAGGAGAAATACTCGCCTACCCCAATCGGATGGAATGCCAGAATAATCAAATATAAACAAACAAACAGAACTATTAAAGCGACAGATAAGAAAAAGGATAGTCGTATCTGCTTTTTTTTGCCCAAATGAATTTTGAATTGCTTTTGTCTGCTTTGAGGTGCTTTATTGTTCCTATGTTTTGACGGAGTCATCTTAATATTATTGTCTTTATTCGAGGTCTTTGAAAGTTTTGCTTTTTTGTTAACTTTTTTCTTCTTAAATTCAGACATATTATGTTTCCTTATTCATAAAAAACTTTATTCAAATACAGCCCGTTTGGCGGAGCGGTTATACCTGCCCTATCGCGGTCAAGAGATGCTAAAATATCCTCAACTTCGCCTACGCTTATTTTCTTGTCGGACACTGCAACTGCCGTCCCGACGATTATTCTGACCATATTGTAAAGAAAACCGTTTGCAGTAACCGAAATAGTTATAATATTATCTTCTTTACTTACTGAACACTCGGTTATCGTTCTTACGGTATCCTTTACGGTTCTTCCCGAAGAAGAAAATCCGTAAAAATCGTGGGTACCGCAAAGTTTTTTGCAAAATGTATTCATTAAATCAACATCAAGGACTCTTTCTATATGCCAAACTCGGTCGTATAAAAACGGGTTGTGAATCGGTGTATTCAAAATCTTATACACATAGTTTTTACCCTTAGCAGAATATCTGGCATGAAAATCATCCGATACATATGTAGCGGAATTTACAGAAATATCATTCGGCAAAACGGAATTCAAGCCTTTTACTATTCCCGTCTCGTCAATTTTCAGTTCGGTATCATAATGACAAAAGAACATATTGGCGTGAACTCCCGCATCGGTTCTGCTACATCCGGTCAGGTTGATTTTGTGTTTATACATTTGCTCTAATTTTTTCCCAAGTACCTCTTGAACGGTGATTCCGTTAGGCTGCACCTGCCAACCGTGATAGTTGGTCCCGAGATATGAAATTTGTAGCAGAACTCTTATTTTAATCACCTCTAAAAGTAGATGTTAAGGAGAATTATTGATACAGTCAGAAGAAGAGATATGAATAACGCAGACCAATCTCGAAAAGAAAAAGTAAACTGTTTCATTCTCTTTCTACCTACACCGCCGTTATAACAACGGCATTCCATCGCTTCAGCTAAATCATAGGCTTTTCTTATTGAAGAGATAAGCAGCGGTATAAGAATAGGGACAAGCGCCTTTATTTTTTTTATTAACCCGCCCGATTCAAGGTCTGCTCCCCTTGCCTTTTGGGCATTCATAATTTTATCGGTTTCCTCAATCAGCGTGGGTATAAATCTTATTGCTATTGTCATCATCATTGAAATAGTGTGAACTGCATTTCCGAGACCAACAAATTTGAGCGGAGAAAAGAGCCTTTCCAAAGCGTCGGTTATGTCATTTGGTGTAGTTGTATATGTCAGTACAGAACTTAGAAGTATTAAAATGATAATTCTGAGTGACATAAAAATTGATTTCTCTATTCCGTCTGTATAGAAGGAAAAAAGTGAGAAAACATCAATCTTGGCACCTGTTTTTGTATAAAAAAGGTTCAATAAACCGGTAAAAATTACAATAGGTATGATTACCTTTAAATTTTTGAGATAAAGTTTTACGGGTACCGTTGAAAAAATCAATACTAATATTGAAAAGATCGTAAATACGCCAAGAGAAGCGAAACCCTGACATACAAAAAGTAGAACTATCATTAAAACGGTAAGTATGATTTTAAGTCTAGGGTCCATACGGTGTATTGTTGAATTTGAGATATAATATTGACCGAAAGTAATGTCCTTAATCATTGCTCTTTCTCCTTTCAGAGACATCAGTGAGCAATTCCAGTGCTCTGTGAACGGTTATAACGTTACCGAGGTCTAAGCCGTATGTTTCTTTTAGAGTGTAAAAAACTTCAGCAATCATTGGAACATTAAGCCCAATATTTTTAAGTGCATCTCGGTTTGAGAAGACTTCTTCTGTTGGGCCCTCCATATAAATTGTACCGTTATTCATAACTAAAATTCTGTCACAAATTTCGGCCATATCCTCCATCGAGTGAGAAACTATAATAACCGAAGAATTTCTTTCTTTTCTGTAATTACGAATAGCCGAAAAAATTGCGGCTCTGCCGACGGGGTCAAGACCTGCGGTAGGTTCATCAAAAACAACAATGTCGGGTTCCATTGCAAGTACCCCTGCAATCGCTACCCTTCTCTTTTGTCCTCCCGATAAATCAAAAGGAGATTTATCGAAAAGTTCTTCTCCGATTCCGAGCAATTTTGAGGCACGCCTTATTCTCGAATCTATTTCTTTTGCATCAAGCCCCATGTTTTTTGGACCAAAAGCAATGTCTTGGTAAACGGTTTCTTCAAAGAGTTGATACTCAGGATACTGAAAAACTAGTCCGATATGACTTCTGATTTTAGAAATTTCTTTTGGTTTTTCCCATATATTTACGCCTTCGTAAAAAATTTCGCCTTCATCGGGTTTTAATAGACCGTTCAGATGTGAAACAAGGGTAGATTTGCCTGAGCCCGTGTGGCCGATTATTCCGAGAATTTCTCCACGGTCAAGCGTAAAGGAGATATTATTGATTGCAGGTTTTGGATTTTTTTCTGCAACGGAATAATTATGACTAAGGTTTTTAACCTCTAAAAAGTGCACTGTTTTGCCTCCAAATTAAGTAATTTTGCAATTTGTTTTGCACAGTCGTCGGTTGAAATAATCCCCTGTTCGACATCAAAGCCTTTTAAGGAAAGACTGGTTAAAAGGTCGGTTGTTTG
The DNA here is from genome assembly GCA_045577905.1 of Acutalibacteraceae bacterium. Taxonomy (GTDB): domain Bacteria; phylum Bacillota; class Clostridia; order Oscillospirales; family Acutalibacteraceae; genus SFWF01. The sequence continues at coordinate 3,757 of JAZNJE010000077.1, forward strand.
TGGGAGTGCAAGCCCCGCATTCTTTAATTTTTCCACCATCGAAAAGACCTTGTTAGGTTTTCCGTCGGCGGTAATACAACCGTCGGACATAACAATAACACGGTCGGCATCAACGGCTTCTTCCATAAAATGTGTAATTAGAATTATCGTAATATTCTTTTCGCGATTAAGTTTGTGTATTGTTTCGATAACCTCATGCCTACCCTTTGGGTCAAGCATAGCGGTCGGCTCATCAAGAACTATACATTCGGGCTCCATTGCGATTATACCCGCAATCGCCACCCTTTGTTTTTGACCGCCCGAAAGTTTATGGGTCAAATCATTGCGCTTTTCAAACATTCCGACTGATTTTAAGGCAGAATCTACCCTTTTTCTAATTTCTGTGGGAGAAAAACCTAAATTTTCGGGCCCGAAAGCGACATCCTCTTCAACGATTGACGAAACAATCTGATTGTCGGGGTTTTGAAAAACGAGACCAACTTTTCTTTTAATCTCAATTTCGTCCTTTTCGCTTGCGGTATCGATTCCGTCAACAAAAACCCTTCCCGATGACGGTTTGATAAGACCGTTTGCAAGTTTTGAGAAGGTGCTTTTACCAGAACCGTTGTGTCCGAGGACAACGTTAAAACTACCGCGCTCGATATCAAGTGAAAAATTACTGAAAACTCGGTCGGATCTGTTATCTGCAGTATATTCAAATGTCACGTCGCAAAACTTTATAATTGAGTCCATTATATATCACTTTCTGTCCAGATGGTTGTGTTTCCCGCCGGTAAAATTATATCTCTGTCGGAAACTTTTAGGCCTATTTCGTCGGTATAGACCCTATTATCCTTGCAACAAGGGATATATTCCCTGCATAGATAATTGAGTATTGTGGGAGAAAGACCTCCCGTGTATGAATTTAGGAAGAAAAACAGAGGTTTGTCCGACATAATCTGTCCTATATCGGATAAAAGTTCCCCGATTTGCTGTTCAAGTTTCCAAACCTCGCCGTTAGGTCCCCTGCCGTATGAAGGAGGGTCTAAAATTACGGCATCGTATTTGTTACCTCTGCGAATTTCTCTTTTGACGAACTTTTGGCAGTCGTCAACGAGCCATCTTACCGGCTTGTCAGCAAGTCCCGATGCTGCCGCATTTTCCTTTGCCCAACCAACCATACCTTTTGAAGCATCCACGTGCGTAACCGAGGCACCTGCATTAAGACAAGCAAGTGTGGCACCGCCGGTATAGGCGAACAAATTCAGTACGTTAACGGGTCTGTTTGCACTTTGAATAAGTTTGTCGGCCAAGGACCAATTAACCGATTGCTCGGGAAAAAGGCCGGTATGCTTAAATCCCATAGGTTTTAAGCGAAATGTGAGTTGGTTATACCTTATTGACCATACGTCTGGCACTTTTTTTAGGTTTTCCCAATAACCGCCACCGCTTTGTGAACGATGATAAATAGCATCTGCATTATTCCACAAAGGATTTCTTCTTGGTCGGTTCCACATTACCTGCGGGTCGGGCCTTATGAGGACTATATTGCCCCAACGTTCCAATCTTTCGCCATCGGTTGCGTCAATCAGTTCATAGTCAGTAAAATCATTAGTAAATCTCATAATGTTTCCTTAGTTGTCAAACAGTGTTTGTTGTGCATCTTGCGAATAGGCTACGTTCAGGTGTTCATATGCAAGTTTTGTAACACATCTGCCTCGATTTGTTCTAGTTAGAAAACCAATCTGCATAAGATAGGGTTCATAAACGTCTTCAATAGTGATTGCCTCTTCCCCGACGGCCGCTGCCAAAGTATCGAGACCCACCGGTCCGCCGCCGTAATTTTTAATTATTGTAAGAAGCATTTTTCTGTCAAAATCGTCAAGTCCGAGTTCATCTATTTCAAAACGTTCAAGGGCGGATTTCGCAACCTCTTCTGTAATTATTCCTTCAAACTGAATTTCACATATATCACGTACACGCTTTAATAGCCGGTTGGCGATTCTCGGTGTTCCTCTTGAACGAGATGCAATTTCCAATGCGCCGTCATGTTCAATTTCAATGCCGAGGATACTTGCAGAACGTTCAACGATTTTTGCAAGTTCGTGAGGAGTATAAAGTTCCAGCCTTAAAAGAACGCCGAAACGGTCACGTAAGGGAGCCGTCAACTGACCCGAACGGGTTGTTGCACCTACAAGCGTAAAATGCGGTACGTCAATTCTTATAGACCGTGCAGAGGGACCTTTTCCGATAATAATGTCGAGAGAAAAGTCCTCCATTACGGGGTAAAGCACCTCTTCAACAATTCTTGGCAAGCGGTGGATTTCGTCAATGAA
>JAZNJE010000078.1:0-6195 GCA_045577905.1 Acutalibacteraceae bacterium
CGTACATTCGGTCGCCCTGTAAACTATCGGGGTCTAAATTATGAATCTTTATCTCTGAGCCGATACAGTTGAAGGCTTCAAGAAACGCCGCATTTGAATAATCCCCTTCTATCTCGCCCGAAAATGCGTGCATCTTTGATGCTTTGATCTCAATTCGGTATTCATCCGTAAACGCTATCTCTGCGCCGTATGATTGAAGTGCCCGAATTGTCAGGTTTATATACGAACGACTCTCAAAAGGCGGAACAATTTCAATCGACGAGTCCTTGCCTAAATATACGAGCGCCATAATCATTCCCGTAATAAACTGACTGCTAATATCCCCTCGTATTCGGTAGTTCCCGTTTTCAATCTTTCCGCACAGGGTAACCGAATTTTTTCCCTTTTTAAAGTGAAAGCCTTTGTTATGGCACAGTTCCTCATAAACGTCAAGAGGTCTCTCAAACAATCGCTCGCTGCCACGCAGAGTAACGGGACTTCCAAGACAGAGAGCGAGCGGAATGAAAAAGCGAAGTGTACTACCGCTTTCTCTACATTCCAAAACAGGACCTTTGACCTGCATAAATTTATCGGGCTCGATTACTACTGTATCTCCTTGTATTGCTATCTTTGCACCCAATTCTCTAAGACAGTCAATACTCGCAAGGATATCCTCACTGTAATTAATTCCCGTTAATGTGCATTTCTGCCCCGACAAGGCCGCACCGATAAGGTATCTGTGTGCCATACTCTTGGAAGTGGGAGCCTTGATTGTCCCGTGCAGTTTACACGGTTTGAATGTTGCTATCATTTATTTTCCCTCAATTAAATAATTGATTGCTTCAAGGTAACCGTCAGTACCGTGTCCTGTAATGGTTTTAACACAAGCAAGCCTAATATAACTGATTTGACGGAAATCCTCGCGTTCTTCTACCTTCGATATATGCACCTCGACTGTGGGAATGTTTACCGATTTAACCGCATCCAAAATAGCAATACTGGTATGGGTATAGGCACCGGGATTGATAACGATTCCATCGGCATTTTGGTATGCACTTTGAATCTTATCGACGAGATCTCCCTCGTGATTTGATTGATAGAGTTCAACCTCAATGCCTTTTTGCTCACAATGGTGCTGTATCTTCAAGATAAGGTCAGAATAGGTTTCCTTTCCGTAGTGGTCGGGTTCCCGAATGCCGAGCATATTCAAATTAGGACCATTGATTACAAGAATTTTCATAGAATTAACTCCATTCGTTTTGTTAAGATATATTCTGCTTCTGCCTCGGGTGTTTCCATATCGGGAACAATCAGGTCGGCGGTCGCCTTATAAACGCCGATTCTTTCGTTATAGAGTTTTGTAAGTTTATCTTCGGTATCAGAAAGCGGTCTGTCATCGGTAGCACGAAGCCTTGAAAACTTCGCATCGATGAAAAACACCCTCCCGTTACGTTTGAGACAACGTAGGTTTTCCTCTCGTAAAATCGCTCCGCCGCCCGTAGATATAATAAGGCTGCCTTCGGAGGATACATCGCGTATCACTTCGCTTTCCAAATCACGAAAATACTCCTCACCTTTGGTGGCAATTAGATCCTTTATAGTGCAGCCGCACCGCTTTTCTATTTCGGTGTCTGTGTCGATAAATTTATATCCATCAATACTTATAAGTTGACCTATCGTACTTTTCCCGCTACCCGGCATGCCTGTGAGAACTATATTTTCCTTTGCGGACAAGACCGAAGTAAACACTCTTTCTGCAAGGTCTTTTTCAATTTTTTTATTCAAAAATTTCTCAACCGCGAAGACCGCCTGCATAACGAGCATATACAACCCGCCTTCGGCTTTGATACCCCTTGTCTTTGCCTCCAACACAAGATTAGTGCAAAGAGGATTATATACCGCATCTATCACGCCTTCGAGTTGCCCGAATGCAGAAATATCAATAGCCTTCGACCCGCAATCGGGGTACATTCCCAAGGGTGTCGTATTTATGATAATTTGTGCGTTAGAGTGAAATGTTACTGCTTCCTCGTACGTGATAGTTTCATCGGTTTTTCTTCGGCTGACCGTCAGGACTTCAAAAGCACCCATATCGGTGGCAACAATGCAAGCCGTTTTGCTAGTTCCGCCCGAGCCAAGTACCAATACCTTTTTACCGTGCAGATCTAACTGCATACGTTCGATGAGTGATTTCATTCCGTAATAGTCGGTATTGTACCCATATAGAATACCGCTGCGGTTGACAACGGTATTGACCGCACCGATCAGCCGAGCAATATCACTGATAGAGTCAAGGTATGGAATAACGGTCTGCTTATATGGAATTGTTACGTTGATTGCTTCAAAATCTTTCTTTTCAAAGAAGGACTTAATTTGTTCTTCCTCCAATTCAATCAACTCATATTCATAATCGGCAAGTAGAGCGTGAATCTCTTTTGAAAAACTATGTGTTAATTTTCTGCCGATACATCCGTATTTTTTCATTTTCAGTCCCTTCTTAACGGTTACTTCAGAAAGTCTGTTCCAAAGCGCATAGCCAACGCATCACAAATAACAATTGACGCTGCCGCATCCTGTACTACCCTTGCACGATGAACGATGGCAGGGTCGTGCCTGCCTTTGGGTTCTGACACCACCTCTGTCATAGTTTTGAAGTCTATTGTTTTCTGTGGCTTAAAGATGGTTGGCGTGGGCTTGATAGCGGTGCGGAAGATTATAGGCATACCGTTGGTAATGCCTCCGTTGATACCGCCGTTATGATTAGTAACGGTAACAACCTTACCGTTTTGAATCCGGATAGGATCGTTTGCTTGGCTTCCGAGCATATCGGCGACAGCAAATCCTGCCCCGAACTCAATACCCTTAACGGCAGGGATAGAGAACACCATATGCGAAAGCATACCCTCTACCGTATCAAACCACGGCTCGCCTACCCCTTCGGGTAATCCGATTATTGCAGTTTCCAAAATACCTCCGACGCTATCACCCTCGGCTGCCGCACTAAGAATAATTTCTCGCATTTTCTCCCCGCTTGCTTCGTCCAGCACTGCAAAGGCCTTTTTATTAACCTCATCAATATCGGATTTTAGTTCTATAAACGCTCTGTCCCAAACGCCCCCACACTTTTGAATGTGTGTTCCGATGTAAATTCCTTTTTGCTCCAAAGCGAATTTGCAAACAGCACCTGCGGCAACAAGAGCAGCCGTGATTCGCCCGCTAAAATGTCCGCCGCCTCGAACATCCTGATAGCCATGATACTTACACTCTGCCGTGTAGTCGGCATGGGAAGGACGGGCAACCGTTTTTATCTGTGAGTAATCCTGGCTTTTTATATTCTCGTTGGGAATCAGAATTGTAATGGGTGTTCCCGTAGTTTTATTGCCACAGACTCCGCTGACGATTTTGTAGTCGTCATTTTCCTTCCTCGGTGTAGAGATTTTCCCGTCGGGACGGCGAAGGGTCAGCATATCTGTAATATACTCGTGATTGATTTCAATTCCCGGAGCAAGCCCGTCGATAACCGCACCGATATATTCTCCGTGACTTTCTCCAAACAGGGTGATTGCCACACTATTTCCAAATGTATTCTTCATTTTTCAACCCCCCTAAAACTTTTTTCGCCCTTTCGATCAGGTCGAAACAGTTTATTTCTTTCATTTCAAAGGAACCTGCCTCACTCACCATGGTAACGGTGACGGTATTGCCATCTGCTTTTTTATCGTGCAATACCGCCTCGGCTATCTTTTCCCAATCGTATTCAGGTGTCTGATAAAGTTTACACTTCTTTAAAACCTCAATTACGCGCGGTCTTATGTTTTCGCCGCACATAGGAATCATACCTAATGCAACACACTCGCCGTGATAGAATCCGCCCATTCCTTCGCTGCTCTCGATGCCGTGACCTATCGTATGGCCAAAGTTGAGTATCTTGCGAAGTCCCGCTTCCTTTTCGTCCTGTTCAACGACACCTTTTTTGATACCGAGCGAACGAATGATAATTTCGTCTATATTGCTCTCTATATCCTTTGTTTCAAAGATATCAAACAACTCTTTGTCAGAGGTTAGCGCCATCTTAACGGCTTCTGCAAGTCCGTTAGAAATCTGTCGGGGTGGAAGAGTTTTTAAAAGTTCAGGGTCTATCAGAACCTTTCTTGGCTGATAAAACGCACCGACGACATTTTTGACACCGCCGAAGTTTATTGCGGTCTTTCCACCGATGGATGAGTCAATCTGCGAAAGGAGGGTTGTGGGAATGTTGTAAAAATCAATTCCTCGCATATACGCCGATGCCACAAATCCACAAAGGTCTCCAACCACACCTCCGCCAACCGCAACTACGCAATCGTTTCGCGAAAAACCGTGGTCAAGCATAGTTTGAATCAGTTTTCCAAACTCGTCAAGACTTTTGGACACTTCTCCCCTCTTCACGGTGCAGATAATACCATCCTTGCACTTTTTGGCAACAGTTTCGGCATACCGGGCAGGCACACCTGAATCGGTTACAACAAGGACTCGTCTGTTCAAATTCAAGTGCTCATCTGCTTTGGCAAGGATACCTCGTTCTACAACAATATCATAGTTGTTATCGCACAAGTTAATACTAATTGTCATTTTCTCACCTTATATCTCGGTATGTGGTGCAAAGGAACCCGCCACTTTGAGATAGTCGCATACCTTGTTTAATTCTTCAATCATTTTTTTGCCGTTATCTGTATCAGTCGTGCCATCAATTTCCACATAGAAATAATACTGCCACGATTGTTTTTTCATTGGGCGGCTGCGAAGGGCCGTCATATTGTATCCGTACCGTCCGATGATGGCAATCGCATTTGCGAGCGAACCTGCCTCGTGCTTGACAGTAAACATCAAAACTGTGCTTGTAAGTTCAGGAGAGAGAGCCCTTACCTTGGAGAGAACCGCAAAACGGGTTGTGTTCTCTCCACTCTTATTGACATTTGCCTCAATTACTTTTAGCCCGTAAATTTCTGCGGTCTCTACGCTTGCAATCGCACCGAAAGTTTTGTCATTTGCACCCGCAACCGTCTTTGCGGCAAGGGCTGTATTATTTGCTTCCTCGGTTTCAAAGCCACGCATTTTAATATAATCATGACATTGGCTTAGTGCTTGCGGATGACTTGTTACCTTCCTAATATCCTCAACGGTGGCACCGGGGACGCCCAGAAGATTTTGGTGAATTTCAAGTTCATAGATACCGTTAATGAACAGACTGCCCGAAAAGATCAGATCGATGGTTTGTCCGACCTCGCCTGCATAACTGTTCTCAATGGGTAGCACGGCCACGTCGCTTTCGCCTTTAAGGACCGAATCGTAAGCAGCTTTAAAATCCCTGTAAGAAACTCGGTTTCCTTTGGGGAAGATTCTGCCTGCCGCTATATAGGCGAAAGCACCTTCCACTCCGCTGTACGCTACCTTCAATCCGTTTTGCATACGGTACTGATAGGCACGGGATACCGACATAAGATGTTTTAAATAATCTATGTAATATCCTTTTATGACCTCATCATCAATGAAAGCAGCGTTCCTTTCGACAACGGTATCCTCCCGCTTTTTGTCTAGGACAGGCAGTCCAAATTTCATTTTATGCTCACAAACTGTTTCTACGGCTCTCATACGTTTCACGAAAAGTTCAGCCATCTTCTCGTCCAACTCGTTAATGGTCTTTCTCGCTTCCTCCAATTTGTTTTCCACCTTTTCACATCCTTATCAAAGTTTATCTGCGATATAGAGTATGAGTTCTTCTGTCTTGTCCCAACCGAGGCAGGGGTCTGTAATAGATTTTCCAAAAACGTGTTCGCCTACACCCTGCGCACCGTCTTCAAGATAACTTTCTATCATCAATCCCTTTACAAGATGCTTAATGTTCGGATTCTGATTTCGGCTGTGAACTATATCCTTTGCAATACGCACCTGTTCCAAATAATTCTTGCCCGAATTATTATGATTGGTATCCACAATGACCGAGGGATTGACCAGATTAGATTTTTCGTAAAGTTTCTCCACACGAAGAAGATCCTCGTAATGGTAATTCGAGGTGCTTCTGCCTGCATAATCAATATATCCTCGAAGAATGGCATGAGCATAAGGATTACCCTGGCTCGTTACCTCCCATCCTCGATAGATGAAGGTGTGGCTTGCCTGTGCCGCCACAATAGAATTTATCATAACGCCGAGATCTCCGCCTGTGGGATTCTTCAT
>JAZNJE010000079.1:0-5352 GCA_045577905.1 Acutalibacteraceae bacterium
GGATATCACCACCCCCGCAATGACAAAGGAACAGATTCACGAGATTATCGAGGCATTTGCAAAGACTGCAAAACTTTGCCGTGATGCAGGTGTTGACGGTGTTGAGGTTCACGCCGTTCACGAGGGTTATCTTCTTGACCAATTTACTATGGAATGGACAAATAAACGTACCGATGAATACGGTGGCTCCTTTGAAAACCGTTTCCGTTTCCCTGCCGAGATTGTAAAAGCAATTAAAGAGGCTTGCGGAGAAGATTTTCCCGTATCTTTACGCTATTCGGTTGAGTCAAAGGTTAAGGGTTTTTGTCGGGGCGCACTTCCCGGAGAAGAGTATGTTGAAGCGGGAAGAAATATGGAAGAAAGCGAAAAGGCGGCAAAATATCTTGAAGAAGCGGGATATGATATGCTCAATGCCGACAACGGTACATACGATTCTTGGTATTGGGCTCATCCTCCTATGTATATGCCCCAAAACTGCAATTTAGAAGGGGTTGCCCACATAAAGAAGTTTGTTAATATTCCCGTTGTTTGTGCAGGAAGAATGGAAATGGATGTAGCGGCAGAGGCGATTGAAAAGGGTAGTATTGATGCCGTAGGTGTTGCCCGTCAGTTCCTTGCCGACGGCGAATGGGTAACCAAACTTATCGAGGAAAGACTCCAAGATATTAAACCCTGCATTTGCTGTCATAACGGATGTTTCAATTTCTCAAAATCGAAGGGTCACGCAAACACCCAAGATTTGAGTGACACAATGGGTCTTGCCCGTTGCGCCGTAAATGCTGAAACAATGCAGTCCAAAAAGCACTATATTGCACCCGCAAAAAAGGTTAAAACCGTTGCCGTTATAGGCGGAGGAATCGGAGGTATGGAGGCGGCTATCGTTGCCTCAAAGCGAGGACATAAGGTTACCCTTTATGAAAAGAGCGATAGGCTCGGAGGTGTATTCATTGCAGCCGCAGCACCCTCCTTTAAGGAGAAGGACAGAGACCTTATTGTTTGGTACAACCGTGAAATTGCAAAGTACCCCATAGAGGTTAAACTTAACACAGAGATTACCGATATTTTGTCGCTTTCGGCAGATGAGATTATTGTTGCAACGGGTGCGGCGGCAAACAAGCCTGCCATTCCGGGCATTGAGAAGGGAATAGAAGCGGTTGATTTCCTGCTCGGCAAAAGTACGGTCGGCGAGAATGTTACCGTTATCGGCGGAGGCCTTACGGGTTGCGAAATTGCTTATGAACTTTATCTGCAAGGCAAAAAGCCCACCATCGTTGAAATGCTTGACGATCTTATCTGCACCCCCGGTATCTGCCTTGCAAACACCAGTTATTTAAGAGATTTCTTTGCGCTGAACAATGTTCCGGTATATTTGGAAACAAAGGTTAACAAAATCAGCGACAAGGGAGTTACCGTTACCGATAAAAACGGAAAACGGTTTGCAATTGAATCGGATAATGTTATTCTTTCGGTCGGCTACCATCCGACGCCTGTTGCCAAGAAGGGAAAGAATGTTCACGTTATAGGCGATGCCTCAAAGGTAGGCAATCTCAGAACTGCTATTTGGCAGGCTTGGGATGTCGCAATGAAACTGTAAGCGAGGGCAAAGGGAATGTGCGGCAAAGCCGCAACAATATATTATATAAAGGAGTAAATCTTATGATTTTAACACCTCAGCAGCAGGCAATATATGACGGCTCCAAGGGAGAGGTCATGGCAAAGGTTATGAAAACAATGGTAAAGTACGGAGAGGCTTTCGGTGCCGAAAAGTTGGTTCCCGTAACAAGCAAGTACAACCATCTGGTTACCTCTTTCGGACTTAAAATGATGACTCCCGTATTTGACTTAATGCAACAGTTAATAGATGCAGGTGCCGTCTCAGCACAGCAGTTTTCGGTTGATCCGAGACCGCTTGATAAAGATGTCCCCTCAAATATGTTGCAAAACCTCATTTTCAATAAATTTATGTATTCAAAGCAGGCATCTTATGAGGAGCAACTTAAAAAACTCGGGTTAAAGGATAACGATGCCTTTACCTGTACCTGCTATATGGACGAGGTAGGCAATAAACCCCAAAAGGGAGAGGTGCTTTCCTGGGCAGAGTCAAGTGCGGTTGTCTATGCAAACAGTGTGCTTGGTGCCCGCTGCAACAGAAATTCGGGAATTATTGATATTATGGGCTCGGTGGTAGGCTATGTTCCTTACTTCGGCCTCTTAACCGACCAAGGCAGACGTGCTACATGGGTTGTTGAAATAAAAACAACAAAAAAGCCTGAGGCACAGTTGCTTGGCTCGGCTATTGGTATGAAGGTTATGGAAGAGGTTCCGTACATTAAGGGCCTTGATAAATGGCTCGGAACAGAACTTAACGATGCCGTTTGCACATACCTTAAAGATTTTGGTGCGGCAACCGCATCCAACGGTGCCGTCGGTCTTTATCATATAGATAAACTTACACCCGAAGCGGCAGAACAGGGCGAAAGCCTTATTAACGAGGGCGCACAGGTGTATGTCATAGACGATGCCGAACTCGAAAGGGTTTACAATAACTACCCCGTTATTTGGAAAAATAAGGACGCAAAACCCAAACTTTGCTTTATGGGTTGCCCACATATGAGTCTTGAACAGTTAAAGAGTTGGACCGAGAGGGTAGAAAAAGGGCTTGCGGACGCAGGCAAGAAAAAGGTTCGGATTCCCACCGTATTTACGGCGTCGCCCGGTGTGTTGGCAGAGTTTAATAAGACCGAGTTTGCCGAGAGATTGAAGGCGACAGGTGTTATCACATCTTACATTTGTCCTTTGATGTATATGAATAATCCCCTTGCGGGAAAAATGCCGGTAATCACCTCATCTAACAAACTTCGCACCTACACAACCGCAAGATATTATACCGATGATGAGATTTTAGAGCAGATTACAAAGGGAGGTCAAGCATAATGAGAGAATTTAAAGGCAGAGTTATTGCAGGGGGTACCGTTTCTGCCCCTGCGCTTGTTTCTCACGGAGGACTTAACACCCTTGCCTCCTTTCAGAAGGCATTGCAGTTCGGTGATAAAAATGCCACTTGCGGCGACCAGAACAATCCCGACCTCTACGGAAAGCAGATGAAGGGAAAGGCACTTTGTTTGCCGCAGACCATCGGCTCTACCACGGGCGGTCTTGTTCTCTACTGTGCTTGTGCTATGCAGCGTCAACCTGCATGTATGCTGTTTTCAAAGCCGATTGACTCTCTTGCCGCGGCAGGAAGCGTACTCGCAGATGTTTGGCTTCCGGATGTTTCAATGCCGGTTATCGACTCACTCGGCGACGAGTTTTTAAATTATGTTAAAGACGATATGACCATCACCGTAAAGCAGGACGGAACGGTTGTAGTAGAATAAAAAACAGACATAGTGCTTTTTATTCAAAATTTTAGTGTTGCGGGCAGACCTTGTCTGCCCGTTTTTATGCCATTTTTTTACAAAATATCAAATAAAAATTATTTTACTTGACTTTGGGGAGAATAACATATATAATAAATGCGATTGCATATGATTATTTAGCGGTTTACACAAATAACGGTGTGAACTGTGTTTTTTGTACCGCTAAAAATATAGTAGGAGATAAATAAAATGGCTAAGACAACCCGCTTAACCCCTTCGGGACTTTTAAAACTTCAAAAAGAACTCGAAAATCTTCGCACCATCGGCAGAACAGAGATTGCCGAAAAAATCAAAGTAGCAAGAGGGTATGGAGACCTTTCCGAGAATAGCGAGTATGATGAGGCAAAGAATGAGCAGGCAAAGATAGAGGCTCGCATAGTAGAACTTGAAAAGATACTTGAAAATGTTACAATTATCGAGGATGTAGTAGATTCCGATGTTGTTACCGTCGGAGTAAAGGTAACCGTTCTTGATGTTGAGTTCGAGGAAGAACTGACCTATAAGGTAGTAGGCTCGGCAGAGGCAGACCCTGCAAACGGGCTTATTTCGGACAATTCTCCCGTAGGCCGTGCACTTGTGGGAGCCAAAATTGGCGACGAGGTAGTGGCAGAGGCTCCGGCAGGGGAATTAAAGTTTAAAATTTTAAGCATTTCAAAATAATCTGGGGCGGACGGAAACACCGTCCGCCTTTTTGCCTTTTTTGTGAAAGGAAAATGGAGAATGGCAGCCAATAAAAGTGAAACAATAAAGCAAAGGGAAAAAGCACAGAGAGATTTAATAGAACTTCGCCGTATGCAGGCGGGCGAACTTCCTTTGCCCGAAAAAGAGGAAGCAATCCCTCTGACCAAAAGCCAAAAAGTGGCAAATTTCTTCTATCACAACAAGATTGCGCTCATTATCGGTGGAATTCTTGCGATAATTGGAATAATTGTAATTTCCGACCTTGTAACAAGGGTAAAATACGATTCGAAGATTGTGCTTTTCAGTTATGAAACGGCATATTCCACATATAGCAGAGCAGTAGGGGACTATTTTGAAACCCTTTATGGCGAGGTAGAGGGAGATATAACCAAAAACGGAAAGGTCGAACTTGCGGTTTTGGATTGTTCGGCAAATAACAGCAATATCAATCTCAAAAACGAGAGGTTGACCCAACTCCATTCTATAATGGCAGCCGAGAAGGATGCACTGATTTATATCGTTGACCAAGAAAGTTTAAAGCATTTTGACGGGCTTTCAAATAAGTTCTTTAAGGAAGAAAACATTGTTCCTCTCGGCGATGACTTTTACGAATTTATCAAGGCGGAAGGGGTGGAACTCCCCGATACGCCTCTCTATGCCGCACTAAGGGTGGTAGAAGGAACGACATTGGAGGGCAAAGACCAGACCGCTTTTGAAAAAGCAGAGGCGGTAATTGACCTGCTAAAACAAAAGGCGGCTACAAAATGAGTGAAGTTTTATCCTTTTTATTTTTCTGGATACTTATAATGGGGCTTATTGGTGGAGTCCTTTTGCTTGTTCAAAAAATAAAACCTAAAAATGAAATCAAAAAAGAAGAGGAAGCCGAGTAGTTTCCTCTTCTTTTCTTGTTTGATACAATAAATATTGCCCCGACGAATCGGGGCATACTACTCGGTCGATAAGCCGGGTTCTGTCGCGGACGACTATCTATCTCGACCTTTGATTGCTCAAAGGCTCAAGCCGCTTGTCGAAACACATCGGGCAAATGTATAGTTTCAGTCAGCGTTGCACCGGATAGGGTTTACAGACACAGTATGTTACCATACCGCGTGGTGAGCTCTTACCTCGCCTTTCCACCCTTACCGAAAAAGTTCGGCGGTATATCTCTGTTGCACTTTCCCTAAGGTTTCCCTCGGCTGCCGTTAGCAGTTACCCTGCCGTATGATGCCCGGACTTTCCTCGTCTATGATAA
>JAZNJE010000080.1:0-3462 GCA_045577905.1 Acutalibacteraceae bacterium
TGTTGGGTCAACCTTTGGAGGAACATATCCTGTGTATTCCTCTTTTGATGATGAGGAGTTATTGCCGTCACCGGCAGTAGTGTTTGCATTACCTTCGGTTCTGATTTTTATCGACTCAATGATAGGCTGTGAAGCGGCAGGAATTGTGCCGTTGCTGTCACTCGGCACAGCCGATTTGCAGATTAAATCGACAATATCCATACCTTGTATTACCTTTCCGAAGACGGCATAATCTCCGTCTAAGTGTTGGCTGTCCTGATGAACGATGAAGAACTGCGAGCCGGCACTGTCATAATCATTTGAGCGAGCCATTGCTACTGCACCTCTTATATTGGTTAAGGTGTTGTTAACACCGTTAGCGGTAAACTCGCCTTTGATGGCATATCCGGGTCCTCCCGTTCCGTTACCGTCAGGATCTCCTCCCTGCATCATAAATCCCTCTATAATTCTATGGAAGGTAAGTCCGTCATAAAATCCTCTATCTGCAAGTTCAACAAAATTCGCCGCTGTAATGGGTGCCGACTTATTATCAAGTTTTATGACTATTGTTCCGTAATCTTTGATTGTTATATCCGCATAATATGTTTTATTGGCATCGAGTTGTGCGGGAGTGTGCAATCCTCCGTTTTCGGCCGCTTCTTTTTTATATACAGATCTCACAAAGATAAAGGAAAATATCCCTACCAAAGCCATACAAACAGCAACAATGATTGCAATCATAGCCCTTTTAGAGGGCATTTGAAATTTTGAACGTTTCTTTATAGCCTTATAACAACCCTCGGAATATCTGTCGGGCAACATTTTGCCAAAAAACATTTTTGTAATCAGCGACTTAATGTTGTTTTTATTGATGCCATCATTATCTATCTCGATAAAGAGTTGGGTCTGTGCGGAATCGTAAAAATACTTGGCGGCTGCCTCTCTTTGAACGATTATGTAGCCTATGTGAGCAAAACTCAAATTGCCGAGTGTCTTTAAAATATAAACAAAGCGTTGTTCTGCCGAAAGGGCGGCAAGCGCAGTATCAAGAGCCTTTGAACAATTCGAAATGTCTCCCTCAAACTCCTCTTCGGTTATCTCCTCAACCTTATCGCCGTTTGCCTTGGTAACACGAAAACTTTTAAGGTTGCCCTTAAAGATTATTTCGGCGGCTTTTTTTGCAACTTCCGCCTTTAAAAATCGGGTAAATCCAATATCAGTTTTAATATTTTTAACGGTTATCTGATTAAAGGATGATGCTATTACCTCCGCAGTAATTTCCCCCGCCTTTTGAGGGTCGTTTAGCAAGGCTAATGTCAAAGCATAAACTTCTTCTTTATTAGACTCGAAAAGAGCAAGCATTGCTTTTTTAGATCCTTTTTCTGCTGATACTACTAATTCGGACATATATTATACCTTCCTATTTTGAAATCCTTTTTATTCTACCATATTTTTATTAAATTTACCACAAAAATTTGTCGCAATTATCAGATTTTTTAATACTTCTGTATCCCTTATTGGATATTCTTTCCCTTGACTTTTGACTTTGCTCATAATATACTCGTAATGAAAGAATGTTAATATTATCGGAGGCAAAAAATGACTAACTTAAAATACAACATTCGTATATGGGCTCTGCTTGTATCAATAATACTTGTGTTTACCAGTTTTGCAGCCTGCAACAAAAACAAAAACCCTGCCGACGGCGATACCGATACTTCTGTGGCTTCTCCGAGTATAGGAATAGTCGGAGATAATTCGGAGGAGGATTCTTCCATTCCCTTGCCTTCCCTCCCCACATCGTCCGAAAACTCTTCTTCGGAAGATTCTTCGTCAGGCAGTTCGTCAAACAACCCTACCCCTAGCCGTCCTGCCCAGCCTGAACCGCAGGTTTTTCCCAACAAGAACGCCAACATTACCCCCGCACCGGTAAAAACCTATACCAGTTGGAACAAAAACGGCACTGTTTTCAATTATAAAACTCCTATGGATATGGAAGACAACATCTTTATGGACTCCCTTATCTATACCGGCTATCGAGTAGATAAACAAAGAGCCGACGGCCTTATGTGGCAGTATATTCTCTCGGGAGATAAGAAGCGTTACCATCTGTCAAACGGTCCTTATAACTGGCTTTCAAAAATCAGTTATGACTACGACGGCAGAACCTCAGGTTATGAAACAAATGCGCAGGGACTTCCCGATATGGATTTCTTTAATAAGAATGATATGGTTTGCGCGTCCTTTATAGGATATGTTTATCAAAACTATCTGCCTAATGTAGTAGGAATTGACACCTCCATACTCGGCAAACCCGAAGACTTCGGATGGTCAAATGTCCTTGCAGATTCTTGGTATAACGTTGCAAAGACCTGGGTGCAAAAAGGTTGGAGTGAATTTATCGATTTTGATTGCAGAACCGTTCCCGGCACTGGCGGTCTGCTTCAAATAACACCCGAAAGAAGCATACCAATCGGCTCACTTATCGTTACCGCAAATGACAGTAACAAAAATTCCGACTATGCAGGACACGTTTCAATTTATGCAGGTTGGAAAGACGGCTATAACTGGGTTTACCACGTTGGAAACGATAACGGGCCGGAATTTTGCTCAATCGAAAGAATGGGTTACAACCCTGACCCGCACTACCGTCAATGGTTGATTGCTATTATCACTCCCCCCAATGTTCTCAACTATGCGCCTACCATCAATGTTAAGGTTCAAGACGAATCTGCAAAACCCATCAGCGGGGCAGAGGTTATTTTAACCCGTGCAAACGGCACCAAGATTACTGTTGGCACCACCGATGAAAACGGAAAAATTTCTAAAAACTATCTCTATTATGACGATTATACCCTATCGGTTTCGGCTGAAGGTTATGCTACGATTTCAGACAGCATTAAACTTAACGCAAAGAATAATTCAGTGAACACCTTCACGGTAACTATGGGCAAATAAAATACCGTTATAAACTTTAAGGACTGTAAAGATTTTACAGTCCTATTGTATATATCACAGAACCGCTCTTTGCATATACTTCCACTTGACAAATGCGCTGAAATTGAATATAATTTAGAGTGAGTTTTAGTACAATATTAGAGAAAGGAGGAAAACTGTGACAATTTGCGATTTATTCAATATTGAGAAGACTATTGCAAGCGAGTTGTTTGCCAACGCCGAATATCCTTGGGACATTCTGTCTGATATAAAAGGTTTTATTCTTAAAGCAGGTCCCTCGCTCGACCCTCTGATTTATCAACGGTCAGGCGATAACATCTGGATAGCAAAATCTGCTGTAATTCATCCCTCTGCGGAAATTATAGGCCCTGCAATTATCGGGGAAAATACCGAGGTCAGACCTTCAGCTTATATTCGCGGTTCGGTAATTATTGGGAATTCTTGTGTTATCGGCAACTCAACGGAGGTTAAAAACAGTATTATTTTCGACTCGGTACAAATACCTCATTTCAATTATGTCGGAGA
>JAZNJE010000081.1:0-4740 GCA_045577905.1 Acutalibacteraceae bacterium
TGTTGTTATGTATTATATTTCCGCTAACAAGTACCGCTTTTGTAGTAATTGTTTCATCAAAGATTGCTATATCGGCATCAAATCCGACTTCGATTCTGCCCTTTGTTTTAAGTCCCAAAAGTTCGGCAGGACGCTTGGTTATTAAACCGACCGCGTCAACTACGCTAAAACCGACCTTTTTAACCATAGTTCTCACAAGACGGTCGCTTGTTGCCACGCTTCCCGCAAAACAGCTGCGGTCAGGCACCTTTGCTATGCCGTCTTCAATTATTGCGGGCTGTCCCTGTCCGATTCGGCCTATCATGGTTTCTCCATCGCGCATATCAACACCGCGCATACCGTCGGTAATAAGATGAATTCTATCAATTCCCCTATTTTTGCAAATCATTTTCAAAAGTTCGGGCGGAAGATGGGAACCATCTGCAATAACCTCAATATAAAGGTCGTCAAGCAAATATCCCGCTTCGACAACGCCCAATATTCTATAACCGTTACGGCGGGTTATTGTGGTCATTGAAGAGTAAAAGTGGGTAAGACATTTTGCACCGTGTTCATAAACCCTCAAAACGTCCTCATAAGTGCCGGCAGTATGACCGACAGATGGAATAATGTTGTTTTTTGCAAGGGTATCACAAAATTCCACCGCACCTTCAAGTTCCGGTGCAAAGGACCATTTGGCAATATGTCCCTCTGCCATCGCTATAACCTCGTTGTACTGCTTGGGGTTTGGTGGATATATGCACTGAGGGGGTTGTGCCCCTGCTTCACGAGGAGAGAAATACGGTCCTTCAAGATGCATGCCCACAAAGTTCGGCAGGCCGTTCTTGCCCGACTCCTTTACAAGTTCCTTATAATCAAGGACCATTTCCTTTAAAACATCGTCGGTTGAAGCAACCGAGGTAGGGCAGATAGAGGTTGTGCCGTATTTAAGATGGGTTTTTGCGGCAAGCCTCATAGGCTCGACACCGCCGTCCATAAACTCGTGTCCTCCGCCTCCGTGTACATGGGTATCTATAAAGCCTGCGCTGACATAACAACCCTTTGCATCAAGTTCACTGTCACACGGAAGGTCCTCTTCGGTTATGTTAACTATCTTACCGTTTTCGATGTACAGATTTTTTTCTTCAAGTTTATCGGTAACCAATTTACCGTTCTTGATTTTAAGCACGATAACGCCTCCAACAAAACATAGTGCAAAATAACGTATTTTTGATATTATATCACTTTTTACCTTTTATTGTCAACATTTTTGGAGGTTATTTTCAGGGTAAAACGGTAATAAAAAGCCAAAAAAGTACCGTTTTATTTGTGTTGCAATATTACGGAGTTTATGTTAGTATTATTTTGCTATTTTCATTTGATCGGGAGTGCTTTTATGAGAAAACCGGTTTTTTCGACCGAACTTGCATATGTTATCGCCATGTTGCTTCTGGCAATAGGTGCTGCATTTATGACAAGAGCCGATATAGGCATGTCGGTCGTCATTGCTCCCGCCTATATTCTTTACAAACTCATAAACCCGTTTTTCGGTTTTTTTACATTCGGAGTAGCGGAATACACCTTCCAAGCCGTTTTGATAATCGTAATGGTTCTGATTCTAAAAAAGTTTAGGCTCAGTTTTCTTCTTTCCTTTTTAACGGCGGTGCTTTACGGATGGCTCTTAGACCTTTGTATGACGATTTGCCCCTATCTACCGGTTGATTTCCTTTGGCAAAGATGTGTATACTTTGCAGTCGGTGCAATAGTGGGACCTGCGGGGGTTGCACTTATGTTTAAGACCTATATTTCTCCCGAAGCCTACGAACTTTTTGTTAAAGAACTTGCCGACCATTTTAGTGGTGACCTGCACAAATTTAAAATTGGTTACGATTGTGCAAGCCTCGTTTGCAGTATTGTTTTAAATTTTGTTGCATTCGGTTTTGCCCTAGGCTTCTATGAAGGCATAGGTGTCGGAACACTTATCAGTGCCCTTTGTAACGGGTTTATGGTCAGCGTCTTTACTAAATTATATGACAAGGTCTGGGCGTTTAAAGACAGATTTTCACTACGACCGTTTTTTACCGGCGAAGAGCCGATCAGGTAGATTTTGAGACATTCATTTTTTTGCGACAACCCCTCTCGGGTTTGAGTCCCTCTTATAAAGAATAACATAAAGGGCAGCACTTTCCCGTGCTGCCCTTTATGTTATTGGTGGAGAAACAACACTCACAAACGAACTATATGGTAGAGCTACCGATTTTAGATTAACGCAAGACTTTAGAACGAATTGGGTGTAGATCCCCTCGACTGTGAAAGAGCGACTAAAAGGTGTATAAGTTGGGGTAAGAAAGACTAAAAGCACTATACTTTCTCTATTTCAAAGCCTGAGTATATCAAATTGGCTTTCTTATCCATATCCCAAGGATATGTTATGAAATTTATCAAATGGCTTGTAGGAGGAGAAGAAATATTCTTCTTAAATTTCTTTGCCTTTTTCCAAAATTCATCTATGGTAAATCGGGTCGGAAGTTTGTCAACAAGCGCTCTTAACTCGGCAACCTCATTTTCCGAGAGGTTGATCCAACAATTTGTAATCATTGGTCGTAGTTTGATTGCTGCACTTTCAAATTTACACTTGTAGTCAGGGTTTTCAGTGAAGTGATTCTGTATTTCTGTTAACACTTCCGGAGAAACCGGCTTCAACCACGAAGCATCAACATAAGAAAAATCAATTCGCGGTTTCATCTTCGGTGTAAATGCTTTTTTCAAAATGACCCATTGACCAATAATATCGCCTTTTTTCCATTTTACAGTTTCACCGGAATAGTCTTCATCTGCAATCTTGGGTTTAATATCAATCAATTGCCAATATCCTGCTTCACAGGATGTAACAAAATCTCCGATTTTAATCGCCATCAAAATCACCTCTTTATACAGATTATATCACTTTTGTGAAAACAAATCAAGGCGAAGCCTTGTATATCATCAATTCCGAAGGAATTGCATATCATCAAAACAAAGTTTTGTATATCATCAAGCCGCAGGGAAATACACGCTGACGCGTGATGAGATACAAGGGCGGCTTACCGCCCTTGATGATATACACCGCACTTCGTGCGCTGATGATATACCAAGCCTGCGGCTTGGATAAAAAAAGAAGCAACTTTTGGTAGACAAAAGTTGCTTCTTTTTTGGTGGACGCTAAGGGACTCGAACCCATGACCGCCCGCACGTCAAGCGGGTGCTCTACCAGCTGAGCTAAACGTCCAAATTTGGTTGACAAGTGGTATGATAACATAATCTTTGTTAAAAAGCAAGTTTTTTCTTGATTTTTCTAAAAATGCTGATATAATATTATTGTTGCTTGCCGGTGTGTTGGAATTGGCAGACGAGGCGGACTCAAAATCCGTTGGTAGCGATACCGTGCGGGTTCGACCCCCGCCACCGGCACCACGAAAAGACCTTGTCTTCTGACAAGGTCTTTTTCAATATGATTTCTGCTTTTAGAAGATTTTAAAGGGAGTGAAAAAATGACCGATATTTGGCAGAGATTGAAAGGCGAAGAATGTCCGATTTTGCTTTACGGCACGGGCAACGGCGCCGATAAAATTTTAGACGAACTTAACCGCATAGGCGTTACCGTTTCAGGCGTGTTCGCAAGCGACGGTTTTGTAAGACAAAGATTCTATCGTGGTTTTCCTGTAATGTCTCTTAACGATGCTGAAAAGCGGTATGGCGATTTTATCGCACTCTTCTCATTTGGTTCAAACAGACCCGAAGTTTTAAAAAACATCAAAAACATTATGAAGAGACACACCCTTATTGCCCCCGAAGTTCCCGTGGCAGGCGGACCGATATTTAACTCTCACTTTGCAAAGGAACATAAATCGGAAATTGAAGCCGTCTATAATATGCTTTTTGACGAACAGTCTAAAACCGTCTTTCGAGAGACCCTCCTTTTTAAGTTGGATGGCGATATAAACAGGCTCTTTACTTGTGAAACCAACGCCGATGAGCCTTTTTCCAATATTTTAAATCTTGGTGTCGGCTCCTCCTTTTTAGATATAGGCGCTTATAACGGGGACACCGTACTCGATTTTATAAACCGAGTCGGGACCTTTTCCCATATCACTGCGGTCGAGCCGGACCCTAAGAATTTTAAAAAACTCTCCGAGAACGTTACTGCTTTAAATGTTGCCTTCATCAATGCTGCTATCGGAAAAAATGACGGTACTGTTTTCTTTAACAGAAAATCAAGCCGCGGCTCGTCTCTCGGGGGTGACCTCGCCTTCCCTTGCCGTTCGGTGGACAGTATTGCAAAAAACACCTCATTCGATTACATCAAATTTGATGTTGAAGGGGCCGAGGCAGAGGCTATTGCGGGTGCTAAAATGACCATTAAACGAGACAAGCCTAAAATGAGGGTCGCCGCATACCACAGATCGGAAGATTATTTTACTCTACCTCTTAAAATTCTTGAAATCAACCCCGATTATAAGGTTTATATGCGCCACTCACCTGCCGT
This sequence comes from Acutalibacteraceae bacterium, assembly GCA_045577905.1. Lineage (GTDB taxonomy): Bacteria > Bacillota > Clostridia > Oscillospirales > Acutalibacteraceae > SFWF01. The sequence goes on from JAZNJE010000081.1 coordinate 4,505, forward strand.
TCCCGCTTGGGATACCGATTTTTTCTTTGTATTATAAAAACTAACGGCGTAGCGAACCGACAGCGAAAAATAAAAAGAGGTTATAATAGCATCGGAAATGCCCGTCCTAAAAGCGTTATTAACTATATTAAAAAATTGAAACCGCCATCTTTATTTCCTTTTGTTTTGAAATTTGGTTTATATTAAAATGCATTATCCCTTAAAGGTAGGTTATGTTTAAGAATTTTTTGTTTTTT
>JAZNJE010000082.1:0-11368 GCA_045577905.1 Acutalibacteraceae bacterium
CAATAAGGCGACCGATTTAGCCACTTGGTCTACTGCCCAGAAAACAGGCACCACTACCAAAAACTATGTAAGCATGAAGGCGGGCGAAACGGTTTATCTTCTCGCCGACGGTGCAACCGAGTGGACTGCTTATACTGCCGAAAACTCCACGACCGATACCAAGGGTATAATCAGATTTGACTCTGCTTTCAAGGGCTTTATTAAAATTCCGATGAGCACTATGAGGATCAACAACTCCGGCAGCGGTAATAACCCCATTACAAACCGCAGTTGGTACTATTTAAATCATGAGGTTTATTTCAACGCTTATGAAGGCACCCTTACCGCTACCGTTGGTCCCGTATTTATGATAGCCGAGGATTCTGTCTCGGCAGAGATAGTTGACACAACCGTTGTACCTAACGAGGTTACTCCGGTTAACAAGATTACTCATAAGGCGGGTGCGAGTATTTCTGTTAACGTTGCCGATATCTTTACGATTGCCGGTTACACAGGACAGCCCACGGTATCTATCCCCTTAGACTTCTCTATGTCCCGCGGTGTAAAATGCGTTCTTGCAGATGCACCCGACATAGATCTTACCAAAACTGTAATTCTTGATGCAGCAAACAAGCTTAGGTTTTATCACACTGCCACACCGGTGGCCGGCTCCGATGGTTTAATGTTCTATATCGAAACAGATAAGGCGGCTGCTTTCTCCTTCTGGACCACCATGAAGTCGGGAACCTCCTCCGCCTGGGTATATCCCGGTCTTGGAAAAACCGTTTATTTCCTCGGTGAAAACGATAAGACTTGGACGGCGGGTCTCACAACAACGGGAACAACTCGCGGTGTTATAAATATTGACGCAGGATTCAAGGGCTTAATTAAGATTCCTATGGCCTCTCTCGCCTACCAAGGTTCTAACTGTTTAACCAATTCTTCCTATGTGTTGAACGATACCTACACCTATTTTGCTAACTACGATGGAGAAGCAAACCTTACGGTTGGACCTATGTTTGTGGTAAACAAAGATACCTGCAGCAACGAGATAAAGGACCGTACAACCGGCATAACCCCCGTCAAAGGCAACTTTGTAGCCACAGGTACACACGAAGATGGCTGTAAAGGTCCGGTTGATATCTACAACGCACTGATTGACGGCGTTAATGCATTTGGTATTAAGATAACTGCCGCTTCGACACAAGATAAGTGTGACACTCATAAAACAGATGCTACCGAGATTGCAGCGAATGAATATCTTGCCAATTCACAGGTTAGAGTTGAATATCGTCAGGCAGCGAGCAGCAAAATTGCCGCAGACCAAAACGGTATGATGTTCTACGTTAAGACAACTGCCGCAAACCAGTTCTTGCTTGAAATGAAGATTACCGGTCTCAGCGACAACTTTGTTATGTCGAGTGGTGCGTCTTATGAAGTATTGCCCGTCGGCGCAACCGAGTGGACCGAGAAAAAACTTATAAATGGTTACGACAGCGACAAAAACCCCTACGATGTTTACGGTGCACTCAACTTTGAGGAAGCATTTGAAGGATATGTAAGAATTCCTTTTAAATCTTTCCCGCTTTATCCCTCCAGCGGTTTTGATGGAAAATCCATTGAACTTCTTCACATCAGAATGAAGGGAATCGGTGTAGGCAGCGTTACCGGCACAAACTACGGCGAGGCTACCTTCGGACCCATTATGTTCTACGACATTCCTGACGATACCGTAAATATGAAAACACGTCTTACAGTTGCCGAAGGCGACGTTAACGACGACCAGGTTGTTAACCTTTGCGATATAGTTTACTTTGCAAACTATATGAACGGAAACGAAAGATATCCCGTAATGGCTGATGCCATTAACTTCGGTACTGATGACCAAGACCGTTATGTAACCCTCAGACAGAATCGCTTAGAAGCAATTACCCCTGAGGATTTCGAATAAACCCGTTCATCGTTCGTATGTTCTTAAAATAGGAGAAAATTGATGAAAAAAACAACAATGAAAAGAGTAATTGCCGTCTTGACGGCAATTACTCTCCTTATCGGGATGGTTTATCTGTTACCGGCTATAGCCGACGACTCAACACCATCCGCAATTAAGGTAACGCCGATTAGCCAGATTACCGGCACAAACGGTGCTACTGCGGCAGGCCTTAATGTTGCAGGAGAATTCCAAATAAGAGGAAACTCTCTCGCTGCGAAAAGAGTTATTTCGCAGCCTGTAAACTTCTCTGCCGCCAAGGCGATAACCACCGAACTTGCGGCATCCACAGCAAAAACCGATGCTAACATTACTGCTTCTGATAACAATAACCGTGTTTATCTGTACACCGACGGTAAGCCAATGGCAGGTACTGACGGAATCATGTTTTACATTAACACCGACAAGGCAGTAAACTTTATCCCCTGGATACAACTTGACAAGGGAACAAGCAAAGCATATGCGTGGCCCCTTAAAAATAAGAAGGTTTATGCTCTTGCCGATGGAGATACCTCCTGGGAGGAGATAACAGCCTCCAACGATAGTGCTGCTGACCCTAATAATAAGGGAGTCATTAAGTTAGACGGTGCCTTCAAGGGCTTTATTAAGATTCCGAATGAATCATTAACTTTCACAAATAATGCACCGTTAACAGATAGCGGATATGTTTATAACAATATTATTTTCTACTTTACGGGCTATACCGACACCCTTAACCTTACGGCAGGTCCTCTCTTTGTTGTAAACGAAGACTCTACTTCTACCGAAATTGTCGATTCTACCGCATATTTGACGGCTGACGGTTTCTCGGGCTCTTTTGAGGACCGTTTCTCGAGAGATGCAGAAGTAACCACCCCGTTTGGTTGGAGTAATAATAAGGTACGCACCTATGCAGGCACCGCAAACGACGCAAGTGCTTATGTTAAGTATTCTGGTGGAGACCTCACCAAGGCCGAAGCATTTATGTACTACATAGATGTTCCTGCCGGAACCAAGATTCTTCAGACAGTAAGATATATCCGTACCAACAATACCGCACAGCCGGTAGGCATTAAAGGAAATCCTGTTTTAGCCCTTCGTGATGGTACATCAAAATGGACCTATGATACCGATATCTCGATAGAAGGAACAACGTCATTATATGTTGTCTTTGATAAGGACTTTAAGGGATACGTTTACTTCCCCTTTACCGACTATTCGGGAAGTCTTTCAACCCAGGCTTCCAGCCTTGAGTATGTCAAGATTGACATTAAAAACGTAACGACAGGCAAAAACTATTCGATAAGCGATCCTTTCTTTGTAAGAAAGAACAGTGCAAAATCGGCAAACCTTCGTGATGCCGCTGTTGCACCCAAGCAATATAAATATCCCGCCTATGACGGAGAGGCCATTGATTATACCGACAAAAATGTTATGAACAGCTGGGTAGGAAAGCCTGTAAATGACATTTTGCTTTATGACTATGTTTCCTCCGCTGTTTTCGCGGCTACACAGGGTGCAGTAGTTAAGGCAGTTCCCTCCATTGCGGGCCTTACTAAATACCCCGCATTTGAAATTAGATGCCCCGCAACAACCGCCAATGCCGGCAGTTATACGGGAGCAGTATTAGGTAAGTTCAATTACGACACTGCCACCACAGTCGGCGCAGAGGGCTTTATGTTCTACTTTAAGGCTCCCGCAACTGGTGTTGTTAAGTTCGGCGGTGAATGGGAATTCTATAATGAGGCCGAAGATAAGACCGTTACGGGCAAAAATATCGACGGAAAAATCTACATTATGGGCAAAGACGAATTTGTCTGGACAGAACTTACCGTTTCCGACCATTATGCACAACTACCCGTCGGATTTGAAGGATACATCCGCTATTCACTCAGGGATATGTGGTGTGAAGAGTTAGAGCAAGAGAATTATTATCTTGACGAGAGTTGGGCACTTAAATCCTTCAAACTTGCAGTCGCAGGTGTTGCGGCGGCAGGAAAGGTTAATATAAGCGCCCCCATTATGATTGACGGCGTTACCAACGCAACACCCAAAAAGGTTGCTTTTGCCGAAAATGATAATACCGTTGCAAGAAACTTCTTTACCGGTGAGGTTGTTCTTCCCGACAGTGTTCTTATGAACCCCTTATACGGAATTCCTCCCGATTACAGTTATCCCGAATATACAGGCGCTCCAATTGATTACACAGGAATTAACATTATGAATTTGGAGCCCGCTATTCTCAACGATACAATCTATATCGGAGAGCCTTTGACCGAAAAGGCGGTCCTTGTTTATACGAATTATGGTACTCTTACTGCGGTAAACAGCGTTACTGCGGCAACAAAATACCCCTCTTTCGCAATAAATATGAACACCCCCGCAATTTCGTCAGGCTATGCATCCGAGTTCAGATTTAATACCAATCCCGACCAGACTCGCGGTGCTACAAGCATTTACTTCTATGTAAAACTCCCTGAGGGAGTGTCCACCGCAATGGGAACCTCTTGGGACTTTGTAAGAGGTTCGGACGGCAAAACAGTAGGATGCCATACAGGTTCGGGCGATACCTACATCCTCCCGAAGGGTAAGGATAAGTGGCAGTATTTGAAGGTTGGTTCACACTATTCTGAACTTCCCGCAGGATTTGAAGGATTTATCAGATTCGACCTTAATAAGATTCAGGCTACACGTGCTCAACCCGAATACGGTGCTGACAACTTCTTCTATCTCGACGAAAATTGGGGAATGAAGGACGTATATATCGGCTTCACGTCACTTAACGCAGAAGATACTGTTTATATTTCAGCACCCCTTCTCGTAAGCAATTATGAGGACCAGAAGGCTGTTTCAAACATAGCCTTTATCGAGGGCGAGACCAACGCCGCATACAACATCTTTACCGGTGCGGTTGTAGTTCCTAACGACGGTACATATGACCCCACCTACGGCGCAGAGCCTGATTACAGTTTCCCTGAATATACAGGCACACCGATTGACTACACGGGAATCAATATTATGAATTTGAAACCCGCTATCCTCAACGATTCTGTTTATATCGGCGAAGCACCTTCCGCAAAGGCAGTCCTTGTTTATGCGAATTTCGGTACTCTTACCACAGTCAACAGTATTTCTGCGGCTACAAGATACCCCTCCTATGCAATCAACATGGATACTCCCGTAATTTCGGAAGGTTACAAGACCCAGTTCAGATTTAATACTGACCCCGACCAGACCCGCGGTGCTACAAGCATTTACTTCTATGTAAAACTTCCCGCAGGAGTTTCCTCCGCAATGGGTACCTCTTGGGACTTCGTAAGAGGCTCGGATGGTAAATCAGTAGGAGCCCATACAGGCGCAGGAGAATGTTACATCCTTCCGAAGGGTAAGGATAAGTGGCAGAATATAAGAGTTGGTTCACACTATGCCGCACTTCCCACAGGATTTGAAGGATACGTAAGATTCGACCTTAATAAAATTCAGGCCGCGCGTGCTCAGGAAGAATACGGCGCGGGCAACCTCTTCTTTTTAGATGAAGAGTGGGGAATGAAGGACGTATATGTTGGCTTCACTTCACTTCAAAAGAGTCAAACTGTATATATTTCGGCACCCCTTCTTATCAGCGATTATGAGGATAAGAAAGTAGTTTCGAATATAGCCTTTATTGAGGGACAGACAAATGCCGCTCACCACATCTTTACAGGTGCAGTTGCAAGACCCGGAGACGGCACATTTGACCCCACATACGGTGCAGAGCCTAACTACGACAAGCCTCATTACACCGGCAAACCCTTGAACTATATGGGAACCCAGATAATGAAGGCAAAAGTTGCTCGCTTTGACGACTCAGTATTTATCGGAGAACCTCTTTCGTCCAAGGTGCTCCTTGACAGAGCAGGATTGAAGGTTGAGACGGTCGAGAGTATTTCTGCCCTCACAAACTACCCTGCAATCAAGGTAACTCCCACTAATGACGGCACTAACAGGACCGCATATCTCAACTACAATGTTGAACTTACCAAGCCTACCGCAGGACCTATGATTTACCTTAAGAATCCTTTGAATAAGGAAATCAAAATAAGAATGGCGTGCGAGTTCACAAACGGCGAAATGGTAACCGGTGCAAACCTTAGAACAGGTAAGTACTACATCCTTACAAAGGGCGCAACCGAGTGGGAAAGCAAGAGCGCAGAAACCTTTGTTATAACCATTCCGGCAGGCTTCGATGGATACCTCCGTTTCGATAATAAGGAATTCGTTGCAGTTAAATATATTAACGGCAGCAATAAGTACCTTAATAACAAATGGTGGCTTCGCGCAACCTATATAACCTTTGAAGGTCTTAGTGTCGGAGAATCGGTTTACTTCAATACCTTCGTTGTTGAAGAGTTTAATGAAAGATCAAATACTCCCACCGCAGTCTTCTTTGAGGGAGACACAGCTGCAAGAGACTTCTTTACTGGAGAGATTAGAACAAAATCACAGTTAATAAAAGCGTTGGAGATTGGAGACTCACTCGGCTCATTGCCCACCGCTACTACCGAAGCAGTAGTACTGGTTACAGATAAAACGGCATTGCTCGACTGTCGTTTGGCACTTAAATGGGATCCTACTCCTAATGCCGCCAAGTATGTTGTTCGTGTATTCCACAACAGAACATCCCAAGTCGGTACGGTATTCGACGTTGATTACATCAAGGAGTCCACTACAACTGAAACAGTCATTGAACCCTTAAAACCGGGCAAAAGATATTCCGTTGTAGTATATGCCTATGACGATATGGGTGAAGAAATTGCAGTTTACGAATACATTAACGCTTCTACTGTCGGAGCCACCTCGCAGGGCGGTGCTGCAATTGAAGATTCAGAAGTCGATCTAGGAACCGAAGTCTTCGTAGCCGACCTGAGTGCACAGCAACAGGTTACTGTAACGGTTGATACAGTAGAAGAAAATGGATTCGATTTAATTTGGATTGCAGTTATAGCAGGTGCCGTATTAGTTTTAGGCGCAGGCGCAATCACAGTTATTATTCTTGTTAAAAAAAGACGATCAAAAACTGTCTCAAAGGAGGAAAAATAAATGAATAGAGCAGTTAGATTATTTGCATTTGTTTTGTGCGTGCTTTTTGTTTTCTCGCTTACTGCATGTACCGGTGGAAAAGGTGGAGCGACCACTAATAACAACGCCGGCACCGCAGAGGAGGGCGTTGACTTTTCAAAGTATGAGTTTATTAAAGAAGCATCTGCCGGTCAACTTGAACTTTTCGGACAGCTTAAAGGCACAAAAATCCGCATAGGAAGAAACTTCCCTGCATGGGAACGCGAATTCCACAAACAGTTAGCGGCTCACTACGAAATGACTGTTGAAGAAGAAGTCATTACCTCCGGTGAAGTTGTGACAAAGGTTATCAATGCTGTTGCATCGGGAGATAAGAAAAACTATTTCGACGTTATCCAGGTGGGCGCCACCTCTCTTATGCACTATGTTTACGGAAATCTCGTAAAACCTATGGATAAATACATCGATAAAAACGACCCCATTTGGTGCTACAACGGTGAGAGCGGATTCTATGCCCCCGACCTCTTTACGCTTGAAGGCAACGTTTACGGTTGCCCCACCCCCGATGTTCATGAGACCTATATTTTCTACAACAAGACCTATTTTGACGAAAGACGTATCCCCGATCCCTATACCGAGTATTATTTAAAGGGCAATTGGACATTAGAGACATTCTATGATGTTGCAGAGAAGGCAACAAAGAAGGACGATAACGGAAAAGTTCAAGTGTACGGATTTGCAACTTGGGACCATTTCGCTTTCATTGCTGCAACAGGCAATCCCTTCATCGAACAGAAGGAAAACGGCAAGTGGGAATGTGTAATCGACCAGCCTAACGCTATCGAGGCGCTTGACATGCTTTACAATGCTGCTAATAACGGATATTTCCTTACCACCTCTAGTGGATACACAGAGTTTGCCAACAGAACCCTTGCTATGATTGTCGGTAAACCCGAAAGTGCAATGGGAGCTTCTGACGCTTATTCGGTTATGACTGACGAAATCGGTATGGTACCCATGCCCAAACTCGATAAAGATGCAGCGGAGATTTGTCCTCTCGTCGCTTCGGGTTACGGTATTACAACCTGCTCTCGTAACGATGCCGGCGCAGCCGCCTACATCTATCATTACAGAATTGCACAGATGGTTCGTAACCAGACTCCTGAAGGACTCAAAATTATAGCTAACGAGATGGATGAGCAGGCAATGGAAAGAAGAAATGAATATATTAAGAACTGCACCTTTACTAACCCCTTGATTGACGGTCTTACCGGTTGGTATTCTGACGGAAGAAAGCAGTTCATGAACATTCTTTATGTTGACAGAGTTAGACCCGCTGTTGCAATTGACCAGTTAAAGCCTCTTGTATATGATGCTTTAAGAAATACCGGCGTTGCTGTAACATTAAAATAGTAGCCACCTACTGTTAAACCAGCAATCGTAACTATATTTTTGTTATATTTGTGTTAAGTTTTGCAGGCTGTGTGCCACACAGCCTGCAAATCATACAAAGGCACCGCATATTTGCGGTGGCTATTACTGTTTAATAGAACTATGTGACTTTTTGCGGCGGTAGCATATAGGTCTGTTCAAAATCCTGACAGCGGTTGCCGCATTGATTTCACCAAAGTTTAGTAGCCATAAACACCTGCCGGTAAGAGATGATAGTTTATTGACGGCAAGGTTGATTTAAAAACAGAAATTATATTGTTTACGGACTTGAATTAAAAAAGGAGTTTGGTTATGAAGAAATTCCTGAGTTTTATTTTAGTTGCCGCATTGGTTTTTGTAACCGTGCTTTCGGGTTGTTCGAAAAAGCCGACAACCGATGGTGTTGCAACACCCTCAAACGCCGTTCCCATCAATGTTCACAAGACCTTTGAGTCTCTTTACGGCGGAAGTGAAAGTTACCTCTACAACAATCCCGACAGAGGATTCCGTACAGAGTTTCCGCTTTCAATCGAGTATAAAAAGCCCGTAGATCAGTTATATTACCACGGTGTAGAGGCTCACACTATTTATCTCGAGGATGACGATCAGACAGCACGAGAGAAAATTGAGTACCTTTGGAATATTTATTTCAGTACTTCTTATATGGATTGTCCCAACAAAGGAGTGCTCTTATATCTAGGAGTGCCGGATTTTGCCAAGGAAAAGGTTTTACCCCAACGTTTTTTTGAAATTTTGGATATATATTTCCAGATTTGCAGAGAAAAAGGTGTTAAATGCCTATTCCGTTTAAGTTATCATGTATTCAAGCCCACAGTTGACTGTTGGGGCGAGGAATATGAAAAGGAACTTGTAAAACGTTGTGCCGACGAGGAAACTATGCTCGGACACATTGAACAATTAGCACCCGTTATCGAAAGAAACAAGGATGCAATACATAAAATTTCCAGCGGATTTATTGGAACGGGCGGAGAAATGGTTGCAGTTTACCAAAACCCGCCGGTTAATTTCAACACAATTATGAAAGCAATAGTCGAGAAGTGGTGTGTTCCCAACGGAATATATTACACTGTACGACTTCCTAAATATAAGTTTGATTTTATGGATGCTGAGCCGGATTGGCCATACTTTAACTATATTGGTTACAACAATGATGCCATATACGGAGAGCAGACAACACCTAATAAACACAGCGGATGCCTACAAAAAGACCATACGGGAACTCGTGAGGAAGAGCAATGTACGGCATCTACCCATTATCCCAACGACTGGTGGGAAAGGGTTTGTGAAATTGCGGCATACACACCACAATCGGGAGAGATTTATGTAAATTCTCATTTCTATGCCGAAACCACCCCCAGAAACCACTTCCCCGACGGTAAAGAAGTTATTTTGGAATGTGCCCATTTCAGATATACCACCATGAGTCAGTATCATACTCTTGGTGAGACTCGTGGAGACAGCGTTATGGCGCATTGGATAAAGAACGAGACAGTTACCCCCGAGTGGTGTGAGGAAAACAACATTGTCTATGACCCTGCGTGGTTTGTAAACAGTGACGGCGAGACTTTTCGTCGCAACCCCTTTGACTTTATTCGCGACCATTTGGGCTACAAGGTTGTGGCACAGTCGGTTGATATAAATGGCAAAGTCGGAAGCGGTGCCGCTATTACGGTCAGCACAAAACTTAAAAACTACGGATTTTCCGCTGCCTTTAACATGATGTCGGGCTATGCGATTCTCGACGAAAACTTTAATTTAGTATCTAAGGTTCAGGCGGGCGACCCTGAAAAATGGTACAGCCACGACCCCGACAACTACATTTCTGACGAGGTTTTAGAGCACGAGGTAAAGGCGGAGGTCACCCTGCCCACCAAGAGCGGACGCTATTACGTAGCATTTTACCTAATGAATAGCGGCAACACAGGAGCCGCACTTAGCAACAGCAACATTGATTTTCAAAACGGATACAACATACTTTATGGACTTGAATTTTGATAAAGGTATTTAATATGAAAAGATTTTTGAGTATCATCTTAGTTGCCGCATTGGTTTTGGTAACCGTGCTTTCAGGTTGTTCGAAAAAACCGGCAGCCAGCGGTGTTTCAACACCCTTAAACGCCGTTCCCATCAATGTTCACAAGACCTTTGAGCCTCTTTACGGCGGAAGCGACACACATCTCTACGACAACCCCGACAGAGGTTACCGTACCGAGTTTGTTATGGCCGTTGAACACGAAAAACCCGTTGACCAACTCTATATAGAGGGAGTTCGCGCACACTCGGTTTTCCTTGAAGACGACGATGAAACGGTAAGAGAGAAGATAGAGTTCCTTTGGGAGATATATTTCAAGTCAAGAATAGAATACGGAAGCAGGATAGCAATTCTTTATCTTGGAATTCCCGATTTTGAGGACGATGATGTACTTCCCGAACGCTTTTTCGAGATAATGGAGATTTATTTCGACATCTGCCGCAAGTACAAGGTTAAATGTATGCCCCGAATAGGCTATCACGGATTTAAACCGTCGGCAGAATGGGGCGGCGAAGCCTATCAAGAGGAACTTAAAAAGTACTGCGCCGACGAGGATACTATGCTGGCCCATATCGATCAGATGGCACCTCTGATTGCGGAAAATATTGATGTTATACATAAGATTTCAAGTGGATTTATCGGTTCGGGCGGCGAGATGGTTGCTCTTTATCAGAACCCTCCCGTAAGTTATAACACCATAATGAAAGCGATAGTTGAAAAATGGTGCGTTCCAAACGGAATTTACTACACAACAAGACTTCCTCAATATAAGCTTGACTTTATGGAAGCAGAGCCTGATTGGCCATACTTTGACTATATCGGATTTAATAATGACGGTATTTTCGGAGAACAGACGGTACCCGGAAAGATGACCGGTT
>JAZNJE010000083.1:0-11271 GCA_045577905.1 Acutalibacteraceae bacterium
CTCCCCTATCACTCCAAGTGACAAAAGTTGTATTCCCCCAAGCAGGCATACAAGACAAACGATACTTGCCCAACCTGCCACGGTAGAGCCGACAACGGCCATTATAAATGCCCATATAACACCGACAAATCCCAAAACTGAAAATACTGTTCCGAGTGCCGTCACAATATGAATTGGTTTAACCGAAAGGCTTGTGATTCCGTTAAGGGCTAAAGACAACATTTTGCCAAGAGGGTATTTGCTTTTTCCCGCAAGTCTCTCATTTCGGTTGTAATAAACACTTGTTGACTTGAATCCTACAAGGGGTACCATTCCTCGAAGGAAAATATTAACCTCCTTGTATTTTGCAAGTTCGTCCAACGCTCTTTTAGACATTAACCGATAATCTGCGTGATTATAAACAGTTTCGGCACCCATATTTTTCATAAATTTGTAAAAGCCCTCTGCCGTGGCACGTTTAAAGAATCCGTCGGTCCTACGCTCGGCTCTCACTCCGTAAACAATCTCCGAACCGTTATAATATTCCCTTACCATATCGTTCATAGCACCAATATCGTCCTGACCGTCGGCATCTATTGATATTGTAATGTCGGCACGCTCTTTTGCATACATAAGCCCCGCCAGAAGAGCGTTTTGATGTCCGCGATTTCGAGAGAGGGAAATTCCCTCAACCTCCTTATAGTTTTCCGAGAGTTCGCATATTATATCCCAAGTTTCGTCTCGACTTCCGTCGTTGACAAAGAGCACCCTACTCTCTTGTGAAATCATTTCCTTTTCTACAAGTTCCCTTATTTTTTTTATAAACATCTGCGAGGTTAAAGGTAAAACTTCCTGCTCATTATAGCAGGGCACAACAATATATAACTTTGTTAACATTTTATACCTCCGGTAATTTGAATGCAAAATGCAAAATCATTGTGTCCTTCGTATCGTAATTAAATTGTGGCAAAGCCACACCTTAACTTTGCACTATGCACTTTGCGCTTTTATAATATAATATAATACAATATTTCCCCTCATTTTTCAATAAATAGTTGACATTCTTGCATTTCGGTTATAAAATATAAGGGTAAAAAGCGTTGATGAGGACAGTAGCACGGAAATTTCTTTTAAAGAGAATCGGGTCGGCGGCTGAAAGCCCGATAAAGAAGTCCATTGCGAACACCACCTCGGAGTGTCTGTGATGAGCAGAACGGCTGACCACCGTTAAAGGTTTTGAGCGGCACGAAATTTAGTTTTTGTGCAATGCGGGTGGAACCGCGGAGTTTTGTTTTTCAAAGCCTCGTCCCGATTTTTCGGGACAGGCTTTTTTTAATGCGAAGCGCAAAGTACAAAGTTAAGGTGTCGGCAAAGCCGACAATTATATATTTGTTGCCGTAAGGCAACACCATAATTTTGTGCTCTGCATTTTGCATTCTGCATTTATTTTAAAACCGGAGGTTTGAAAACATGAAAATTTCTTTACGTGGCGACGTTAGAGAGTTTGACGCGGGAACAACTCCTTATGACGTTGCAAAATCGTTTGGCGGCGGTTTTTTTAAAAATGTTTGTGCGGCTAAGATTAACGGTGAGAATGCCGATTTGCGAACCGAGCTTTGTGACGGCGACTCTGTTGAACTTTTAACCTTTGATGACGATTACGGTCGTTGGACATATCGTCATACCGCTTCCCATATTTTAGCCGAGGCCTTAAAACGCCTTTATCCCGATGCAAAACTTGCTATCGGCCCTGCTACCCCCGACGGCTTCTATTATGATATTGATTCAGATGTTAAATTTACTCCCGAACATTTAGTCAAAATTGAGGAGGAAATGAAAAAGATAATCAAAGAAAATAAGCCCATTCTTCGCTTTACCCTTTCTTTTGATGAAGCCATTAAGTTCTTTACCGATAGGGATGAGCCCTATAAGGTTGAACTTATCCGTGATTTGCCAGAAGGCTCGGTTATAAGTCTTTACAGTCAGGGCGATTTTACCGACCTTTGCGCAGGCGCCCACCTTATGAGCACAGGACTTGTCAAGGCATTCAAATTAACAAGTGCGACTGGTGCCTATTGGCGAGGAAGTTCCGACAATAAGATGCTACAAAGAATTTATGGCACCGCCTTCCCGAAGCAGGCTGAACTCGATGAGCATATCGCCCGTATTGAAGAGGCTAAAAAGCGTGACCACAACAAGATAGGCAGAGAATTGGAACTCTTTACCACAAACGAATATATCGGTCAAGGTCTTCCCATTATGCTCCCGAAGGGCGCTCGTGTTATTCAACTTTTGCAGCGTTTTGTTGAGGACGAGGAGCAAAAACGCGGTTGGCAACTAACTAAAACGCCACTTATGGCTAAGAGCGACCTTTACAAGATTTCGGGCCACTGGGACCATTACAGAGACGGTATGTTCGTTATGGGCGATGCCCAAGATGAGAGTAAAGAATGTTTTGCTCTCCGCCCGATGACCTGTCCCTTCCAATATCAGGCATACCTAAACCGTCCCCGTTCATACCGTGACCTACCCCTCCGCTATAACGAGACTTCCACCCTTTTCCGTAACGAAGATTCAGGAGAAATGCACGGTCTTATACGTGTCCGTCAGTTTACCATTTCGGAAGGTCATCTTATGTGCACTCCCGAACAGTTAGAGGATGAGTTTAAAGGCTGTCTTGACCTATGTATATTTATGCTCAAAACCCTCGGGCTTTACGATGATGTTTCCTACCGTTTCTCACAGTGGGACCCTGATAACCGAGATAAATATATCGGCACCGAGGAACAGTGGAATGAGGCTCAGGGTGTTATGGCAAAAATTCTTGATCACCTTGAAATTCCCTACAAAATCGGTATCGGCGAAGCCGCATTCTACGGTCCGAAACTCGACATTCAGATTAAGAATGTTCACGGTAAAGAGGATACTCTTATTACCATTCAGATCGACCAAATGCTTGCAGAAAAATTCGGAATGGAATATACCGACAAGGACGGAACAAAGAAAAACCCTTATATTATTCACAGAACCTCTATCGGCTGTTACGAGCGTACCCTTGCACTTCTTATCGAAAAATATGCCGGAGCATTCCCCCTCTGGCTTGCTCCCGAGCAGGTTAGTATTCTCCCCATTGCAGACCGTCATCACGACTATGCTTATGAGGTTAAATCGGCTCTGGAAGAGATGGGTATGCGTGTCCTGGTTGATACACGAAATGAAAAAATTGGCTATAAGATAAGAGAAGCCCGTCTCAACCGTATTCCCTATATGTTGACCGTTGGCGATGCCGAGGTTGAAAACGGCACCGTTTCGGTCAGAGGAAGAGGCGAAAACGGAGACCTCGGCAGTATGTCGATTGACGAATTTAAGGCGAGAGCAAAGACAGAAATCGAAACAAAAAAGATTTAGTAAAAGAAGCACCCTGACAGGTGCTTCTTCTATATCATAATGTTTTCAGAAATTAAAACTCCCAAACTCCTTCTACCTCGGCAACGGCAGCATTTATCATTCGGCTTATATGTCGTGAAGAATAAGACATATTCCTCCCGATACTTTCAAGACTTTCACCTTGTAGATACCTACGTATAAGAAGCTCACGGTAGGTGTCATTTTCAACGTCGGTTATCCGCCGTACAATATCGGCAACAGTATCGTTCAATTTGTCTTGGAGAGGTATCAAGAATGCCCTGTACTCAGGAAATTCTGCCGTTTCTTTTGACAGATTTTTACACTTATGAATGAGTTTTATATATCTCGCAAGATATTTTTTCATTCCGGCAACAGTCATAACATTCCCATCCCCTTTTTATAAAAATATTCTCCGTATGACAGACGTTTTTTATTAAGGCGGTTGTACTCATCGACCTCGCGCACTGCTTTATTAAGTTCAAAATTATGTATAATTCTGTTTCTCATTTTTTCCAAACGAGTTAGTCTTTCGTAAAGTCGGCGGCAGTCATCAGAACAATACTCCTGCTCCGGTGCCACCCGCCTTCCGCAACAGTGACAGTAAAAATTACCCCATTCTACTATCCTCTCACCCAAACAGTAGGGGCAACACACTATATTTTCATAGGGAGGCGATGACAAATTATGTCGTTCGCCAAGTGTTAAAGGGCGCCCAAAATCTCGTTTGCAGTCCGTACAACGGTACATACTATTCTACCTCCTGAATTTTATGTTGACATTTACGGAATTATGTAATATAATGCACTAAAAGGTCGAATTATTACTGTATTCCGTAATTCCATAATAATTATATTACTGATTTACGTAATTGTCAATAATTATTTTACTGATTTCAGTAATATGTCCTACTTTGCGGACAGTATGACATACCCTTTTGTGAGAAGGCGGTTGATTCAGAGAGTAAACTCCTTACTCTGCCGTACAATATCATTACCTATTAAATTTTTGGAGGCTTTTATGAACGAGACTTATGACAGAATTGAGGCTCTTTGTAGATCGAGAGATATTACTGTTACCGAAATGTGCCGAGGCTGTTCTATTCCTCGTGCAATCTTAACCGACTTTAAGATGGGAAGAAACAAATCTCTCTCTGCCGAAAGTCTGCGAAAGATTTCAGAATATTTCGGTTGTAATGTTGAATATTTATTATCCGGCGCCCTTATCGCTACCGACAGTGAAAGCCTTAAGGTTGCCCTTTTCGGAGGAAGCGAGGATATTACCGACGAAATGGTCAGTGAGGTCTTGCGTTTCGCCGCCTATGTAAAGGAACGAGAAAATGGAAACAAACAGACTCTATAAAATTGCAGAATCAAAAGGTGTTTCTGTTTTCTTTACTCCCCTTCCCCACACAAAGGCATTTTCTATTACGGTTGGTTCTAAAAGATATATAGCATTGGATAAGTGCGTCGGTTCCGACTCTGCCGAGGAGCGCGTTCTTATGGCGCACGAACTCGGTCATCAGATGACCGATTCTCTTTACGACATTTCGACCCCCGCAATATACCGCAAAAGATTTGAGCGCCGAGCAGAGAGTTGGGCAATCGAAAAACTCGTTCCTCTTTCGGAACTTTGCAGTGCAATTCGAAACGGAGATGACTCTGTCCCCTATCTTGCCGAGCATTTTGCGGTCACCGAAGATTTTATGCGCAGAGCAATGACCTATTACAGAGAAAAACTCGATAATTAGTATTCTTTAAAAAATATTGTTGCATAAAGGTAAGTTTAGTTATATAATATTTTTAATAACCTATTTAGGAGGCAATTATAATGTACGACAGAATCTACAACTTTTCAGCAGGTCCCTCTATGCTACCTATTCCCGTTTTGGAGCAGGCAAGAGACGATATGATGAATTATCAAGGTTCAGGAATGAGTGTTATGGAAATGTCCCATCGCTCTAAGGTTTATGATGCAATCATTAAGGAGGCAGAGGCTCTTCTTCGTGAAGTTATGGAAATACCTGACAACTATAAGGTAATGTTCTTACAGGGCGGAGCGTCAATGCAGTTTGCAAACGTTGCTATGAACCTTATGAAAACCGGCAAGGCCGACTATGTAGTTACAGGTCAGTTCCCCGGCAAGGCTTATAAAGAAGCACAGAAATTTGGCGAGGCTCATCTTGTTGCCACAACCAAAGAAGAGAATTTTACAAGAATCCCCGAACAGAGCGAACTCGATTTAAGTGCCGATGCGGACTATGTTCACATCTGCTTTAATAACACCATCTTCGGTACAAAGTGGGGCTATATTCCTGAAACGGGAGACGTTCCCCTTGTTGCAGATATGTCTTCCTGCATTTTATCTGAGCCGGTTGATGTTTCAAAGTTCGGTTTAATCTATGCCGGTGCACAGAAGAACGTTGCTCCTGCCGGTCTTACCATCGTAATAGCAAGAGAAGATTTGCTCCGCGAAGATTTGGACAAAACCGTTCCTACTATGTGCAACTACTACACTATGGCAGAAAACGAGTCTATGTATAATACTCCCCCCTGCTATCCCATCTATGTTTGCGGTCTCGTTCTTAAATGGATTAAGGAACTTGGCGGACTTGATGCTATGAAGGCAATCAACGAGAAGAAAGCAAAGATGCTCTATGATACTCTTGACGCTTCCAAACTCTTCTCTAACCCCGTAAAAATCGGCTCTCGTTCGATGATGAACGTTACCTTCCGTGCAGAGGATGACGAGATTAACGCTAAGTTTGTTAAGGAGGCTTCTGCCGCAGGTTTTGCAAACATCAAAGGTCACCGTTCGGTAGGCGGTATGCGTGCTTCCATCTACAATGCAATGCCCACCGAAGGCGTTGAGGCTCTTTGTGAGTTTATCAAGAAGTTTGAAGCAGAAAACGCATAATTACCCTTACAACATAAAAAAGCACTGTGACATCGAGCAATGTCACAGTGCTTTTTAATTGTTGTTTTTATTCTTCGCTGAAACTATCTTTTCCGACTCCGCAGAGAGGGCAGGCGAAATCATCGGGAAGGTCCTCAAATTTCGTGCCGGGAGCAATATTGTTTTCAGGGTCTCCGAGTTGCTCATCATATACCCATCCGCATACGTCACACACATATTTTTTCATATCAATTTCCTCCAATGTTTTATTTAAATCGGCAGAGCCGTTTTTTACTTTAATTCTTCCGCTAATAATTCAATTTGTTTGATACTTTCATTATCTAATGCAGACATCACTGTTACCGTGTTTTGGCAGAATTCCAGGCCTTTGCATTTTTCCAATCTTTCTTTTATTATTTTTGCCGCTGTCGGTGCCCAACTGCCGTTTTCAATAATTGCAACCTTTCTGTTTTGGAATCCCCGTTCTGTAATATGATTAAGGAACTCTCTCATATGCGGAAATGCCTCGCCATTGTAGGTTGTGGTTGCCAAAACTGTCTTGCTGAAACAAAATGCGTCCGACACCGCCTTATGCATATCACAACGGGCAAGGTCATGTACTATTACATTATTTGCGCCTTTTTCTTTAAGTTTTTGTGCAAGTATGTTCACGGCTTTTTTAGTATTACCATAAATCGAGGTGTAAGCAATTACAACGCCGTCCTCCTCCGGTCTGTAACTCGACCAGATATCATACAAATTGAAATAATATTCAAGGTTACTGTCGAGCACGGGACCGTGTAACGAGCATATCTTTTCAATCTGTAAATTTGCAGCCTTTTTTAAAAGGTTTTGCACCTGTGCTCCGTATTTACCTACTATGCCGATATAATAACGCCTTGCCTCATCCTTCCAGTCTTCCTTGCAATCGGTTGCACCGAACTTTCCAAAGGCATCGGCCGAGAATAACACCTTATCGGCACTGTCATATGTTAGCATAACCTCCGGCCAATGTACCATCGGTGCGGTAATAAATTGCAGGTTATGGCGACCAAGGTTAAGGCTGTCTCCCTCTTTTACGGTTATAGTATTTTGGGCAAAATCTTTTTGAAAGAAGTTTTTCATCATAACAAAGGCTTTTGCGGTTGCAACTATTTGTACATCGGGGTATACTGTTAAGAAATTTATAATGTTTGCAGAATGGTCAGGCTCCATATGCTGTATAACTAGATAGTTGGGCTTTCTGTCCCCGAGCACGGATTTGATATTTTCAAGCCATTCATCAGTAAAGCCTGCTTCTACGGTATCCATAATTGCGATTTCCCTGTCAATTATGGCATATGAGTTATATGACATTCCGCAAGGCACCTTATACTGTCCTTCGAACAAATCAATTTTTCTGTCATTAACTCCTATATATTTAATATCCTGTGTAATCTCCATCTTGGTTTGCCGTCCCTTCTAAAATTTTTGTATTCCTACTAAACGCATTTCCTGTCTTTGCCGTCTTCTATTCGACCGTTTTTGTAATGAATTTCATTCTCACACTGTCTTGTTTTAAAAAATTCGCTGATGTTTTTAACGGTAGTTATAGCAATATTATCAAGTGCCTCCTCAGTAAGAAAAGCTTGATGCGATGTCACTATTACGTTGGGCATAGATATTAGTCGGGCAAGAAGGTCGTCCTCCATAATATGTCCTGAATTGTCTTCGAAAAACAGGTCCGATTCTTCTTCATAAACATCCAGGCAGGCCGCCCCCACCTTACGAGATTTTATTCCTTCAAGGAGTGCTTCGGTATCGACCAAACCTCCTCTGGAAGTGTTTAAAATGACAACACCTTTTTTGCATTTTTCTATTGATGCCTCATCAATAATGTGCCTTGTTTCATCAGTTAGCGGGCAATGAAGCGAAACTATGTCGCTCATTCTAAAAAGCGCATCAAGTTCTACATATCTGACCTGTTCACCGTCTTCAATTTCCTTTTGTTTGACCTTATCATATGCCAGAACCTTCATTCCAAAGCCCTTGCATATTTCGATAAAAACCTTTCCTATCCGTCCTGTGCCAATTACACCTACCGTTTTAGCGTGAAGGTCAAACCCAGTAAGTCCTGATAAACTGAAATTAAATTCCTTTGAACGTATATATGCCTTATGGATCCTTCGTATTGAAGTCAGAAGAAGAGCCATTGTATGCTCCGCGACAGCATAAGGAGAATAAGCCGGCACTCGTAAAACATGAAGTTTACCCTGTGCATGTTTCATATCAACGTTGTTAAAACCCGCACACCGCAAAGCCAAAACCTCAATGCCAAACTGCGACAGTCGGTCAATAACTGCGGCGTTTACCGTATCGTTTACAAAGACACAAACCCCGTCAAAACCCTGTGCCAAATCAACCGTATCCTCATTAAGTTTAGTCTCAAAAAACTTGAAACTTACATTGTAATCTTTACTATACTCATGAAAATATTCCACATCGTAAGGCTTTGTATCAAAAAATGCTATTTTCATAATATTCTCCTTAATTTTGTACAATTTATTATATTATACTCAAAATAAAGGAGATTTTTCATAAAAAGCAGAAACTATCCGGTATCCGGTTAATTCATTTGCGAAAACTCTTTAAGGACTAAACTCGGATTTTTATCAAGTGCCCAATTCATCTCGTATTCTGCCGTAAAGAGCATAAGACTTCTGCCCTTTACATCCTCTACTATTTTGGTGGACTGCATCAGATTAAGGTTTTTAAGTTCGGTGCCGTCGGTTGTCTCGGCAAAACGAACTATGCTTAAAGGTGTGTCAATACGATTATATTTTACCCCGTATTCCGACTCCATCCTCGACTCTAAAACTTCAAGTTGAAGTTGACCGACAACTCCGACATAAACCTTCTCCATTCCTGCCCCCGGCAGGAAGAACATCTGTATAGCACCCTCCTGTGCTATCTGACGGATGCCCTTGTCAAACTGTTTGCGTTTTAAGGAATCAATCTGCTCTACAATCGAAAACATTTCGGGTGCAAAGGTGGGTATGCCCGCATATTGCACATTCATTCCCTTTTCGCAGATGGTGTCTCCGATCGAGAAAATTCCCGGATCGAAAACTCCGATAATGTCCCCTGCATAGGCGGTATCTATAACTGCTCTATCCTGTGCCATCATCTGTTGAGGACGGGAAAGTTTTATCATCTTTTTGCCCTGAACATGATAATATTCATTGGCTCTGTCAAACCTACCCGAGCAGATGCGCATAAAGGCAATACGGTCACGGTGTGCCTTATTCATATTTGCCTGAATTTTGAAAACAAATGCGGAAAAGCGCTCGTCCGTCGGTTGAATTTCGGCATTCCCTGACCTGTGAGCAAGAGGTTCAGTAGTCATTTTAAGGAAATTTTCAAGGAATGGTTCCACACCGAAATTATTAAGTGCAGACCCGAAAAACACGGGAGAAAGTTCGCCGCGTCTTACCTTTTCAAGGTCAAACTCATATCCTGCACCATCGACAAGTTCCAATTCGTCACAAAGGTCACGGCGAGAGTATTCACCGATAAGACTGTCAAGTTTTTCGGTGTCATCAAGAGAACATTCAATGGCCTCAATACGGCTATCGCCTGCGTGAGAGTCCTCAAAGGTCAATATTCTTTGCTTTGCACGGTCAAACACGCCTTTAAAATTAACTCCGCATCCAATCGGCCAGTTCATCGGGTAGGTGCCTATGCCGAACTCCTTTTCAAGTTGGTCTAAAAGTTCAAACGAATCTCTCGCTTCTCTATCCATCTTGTTGATAAAGGTAAAAATCGGGATATGACGCATTGCACAGACCTTGAAAAGTTTTCTCGTCTGCGGCTCGATACCCTTTGCGGCATCAATAACCATAACAACACTGTCAGCAGCAGTAAGGGTGCGGTAGGTATCTTCCGAGAAGTCCTGATGTCCCGGAGTGTCGAGAATATTGATGCAATACCCCTCATAATCAAACTGCATTACCGAAGAGGTTATAGAAATACCTCTCTTCTTTTCGATATCCATCCAGTCGGAAACAGCATGTTTATCGTTTTGCTTTCCCTTAACGCTTCCCGCAGACTGAATAGCACGTCCGTAAAGCAGTAATTTTTCGGTTAGTGTTGTTTTTCCGGCATCAGGGTGCGAAATAATCGCAAATGTTCGCCTTCTTGAAATTTCATTTTTAATTTCAGACATAGTTTTCTCCTTGAAAAGATAAGGTATGGGGACGCTTTCCCCTTTCCCTTTTTCCTAAAAAAAGACCTCTTTCGAGGTCTTTTTTAGTTACTTTCTAAATCCTTGACGCTTTCTGGGTTTTCTATCCTTGTTATCCTCTGCACCGTCGTCCTCTACAACTGCACCTTCGATTTCAACAAGAGCATCACGGCGGGAAAGATTGATTCTGCCCTGATCGTCAATCTCGGTTACCTTAACGATAACTTCATCTCCGACATTTACAACGTCCTCAACCTTTTCGGTCCGCTTAACATCAAGTTTTGAAATATGAACAAGTCCCTCTTTGCCGGGTGCAATCTCAACAAATGCACCGAAGGTCATAAGTCGGGTAACCTTTCCTCTGTAAATTGCGCCGACCTCAGGGTCGTTAGCAATGGTTTCAACAATCATAAGAGCACGCTTTGCATTATCGGCATTAACGGCGGTAATAAATACCTTTCCGTCGTCTTCAATGTCAATCTTACAATCACAGTCTGCCTGAATCTTCTGGATAACCTTGCCGCCCGAACCAATAACCTCACGAATCTTGTCGGGGTCAATCTTAGTCTGAATCATTTTGGGTGCATATTCGGAAACTTCTGCACGGGGCTCCGCAATAGCCTTTAACATAACCTCGTCAAGGATATAGTTACGAGCCTTGTGAGTCTTGGCAAGTGCTTCCTTGATGATTTCGGGAGTGAGCCCGTGAACCTTTAAGTCCATCTGAATTGCGGTAATACCCTCTTTGGTACCTGCAACCTTAAAGTCCA
>JAZNJE010000084.1:0-5873 GCA_045577905.1 Acutalibacteraceae bacterium
TCTCGATATCCCATATGGTGTTCTCGCATATCCATTATAACACCTATTTTGAATTCCGCACTATACTTTTGTTGTATTGTTCCTTTTTTTGCCATAAAAATATGCACCTCCAAAAGTGTCTAACTTTTGGGGTGCATATCAGGTATTAACCGAGGGGCTTTTTCTTTGCATATAACTTGCAATCTTTGTAAAAATATGTTAAAATTTAGAAAACGTTGTCTATCAGAGGAGTGTTATTATGTCAAAGTATTGCTCAAAATGCGGAAATTTGTTAACTGATGAAGCTGCTTTTTGTACAAATTGCGGAAGTAAGATTCAAGTCCCAACCCCTTCTAACATTATGTATCAACAAGTAGTATGTGTAAAACCTAAGGTTCCGGGACGCGGTTTTGGTATTTCATCTTTAGTGCTTGGAATAATAGGCGGGTTTTATTCATTCGTACTATTTATTGGTTTTTCATCACTATTAGAAATGCCATTATCTTATAATATGTCAACATTATCTGCACTTCTTTCAGGAATTATAGTTTATGGAGTCCTTCCGGTTCTCGCACTAATTTTCTCTCTTGTTTCAAAACATAAAGGTTACAAAAACGGCATTAGTACTGCAGGTTTGGTCCTCGGAATTCTTGGAACTGTATTTATCTTACTCGCTATTATAATTACAATATTTATAGCTATCAGTTAATTCATCACATCTTATGTCATATCGTTATTATTAGTTAAGCAAAGCCCTTCGAAAAAATTCGAAGGGCTTAATTTTTTATTCTTTTGACAATGCCGAATACTCGCTCGACTGTAATTCATCTTTAAATGCCGAAAATTCGCCTTTGCAAGGTGGCGGCAATATAAAATCAAGGGGCTTTTTTGTAATCGGATGCAAAAAAGCCAAATGCACCGACCACAAGGCAATAGGCGTTTTGCCGTTGTCAAAGGTTTCCTGATTACCGTATTTTGTATCCCCCGCAAGGGGAAATCCTCTTTTGGCAAACTGCACCCTTATTTGGTGGGTACGCCCCGTATAAAGCCTGACTCTGACAAGCGATTTGCCCCTTTTCTCGGCAATCTTTGTAAACTCCAATTTTGCGTACTTGGCATCCCTATCGGTCTCTTTGCCGACATAAACCTTACATTTTTTCTTGTCCTTGATAAGATAGTCCTCAAAAACTCCGCTATCGGGGGCCGACCCATTCAAAACGGCAAGATATTCCTTTGTAAAGTTATGGGTTGCCATCATCTTCGCAAGAACTTCGGTTGCCTTTCGGCTCTTTGAATAAACCATTATTCCACCGACGTTTCGGTCAAGTCGGTGGATAACATCTATTTGATAGGCACCCGTCTGCTTTTTTATAAGTTCGGGCATATTCTTTTCCCTTCCCAAAGGCTCAGACAAAATACCTATTGGTTTTTCGGCTAACACTATGAACTTATCATTATAAAGCAAGTTTAGCATATATTTTCCCTAACCTCTTTTATAATCTCTTTTCGAGGTGGCTCACTTCCCTCACTCATACATGCCGCAGTGCCTACCGAAAGTGCCGTTTTCAGTGCATCAAAACCGGTCTCATTATTTATTACGGCATATATAAATCCCGCAACTGTACTATCCCCTGCACCAACGGTTGATTTAACCGAAATTTTAGGAGGCTTTGCCGAGAATACACCCCTATCGTTTGCCAAAACTCCGCCTCTTGGTCCAAGGGTTATGATTACATTATCAATTCCCTGATCTTGCAGACTTTTTGCCGACCTTAACGCAGAATCTATATCATCCGCAAATTCCTCGGTATATAAGGATATTTCTTCTTCATTTGGCTTTATCATAAAGGGAGCAAGTGAAAGAATATCGGCTTTTGTGAAGTTTTTTGAGTCGATTATAATACGTGCTCCGCAGTCCTTTGCCTTTTTAAGATAAGGCAACACATCTTCTGCCGAAATTCCAACGGGAAGACTGCCTGAAAGTGTTACAAAACTGTCTTTCAGGTCGTTTTCAAAAAGGAGTGAGAACAATTGGTCAAGGCTCTTTTTATCGGCATAAAATCCCCTGAAACTTATTCTTGTTTCCTTTTTACCTTGGCTTTTCAGGGTTATATTTTCCCTTATCCTGCCCGAAACGGTTATATAGCGAAAGTCCAAATTATACCCTTTAAGTTCTTTTATAAATTCTTCCTTATTTTCCTCCCCGACCAGTAAAAAAGCAGTGTTTTCCACGCCCAAGACCGAAAGTGCACGTGAGGTGTTTATTCCCTTTCCGCCCGAATCTCGCCTTATAATATCTGCAAGACATTCCTTTTCAGCACAAAAATCAGAAGTTTCTGCATAAACATCAAAAGCAGGATTAAGTGTTATGGTATATACCTTCAAAATGGTCACTTCCTTTCCTTTTACCGTCACAATAAAAAGCAAATCAAACTTTATATCGCCTGTTTAGTTTTCGGTATTGTGTAACAGATTTTTATTTATTTTATCACAAAAAACGAATAAAGTAAACACACTTTAATTCAAATATGCACCGAGCAGAGCCTTTTAAAATGTTATACATTAAATAAAAAATTAAACTGGCACCACATAAAGCGATGTCAGTTTAGTTTTTTATATTTCGGCTACCACGTCAACCTCTACAAGGACATTCTTGGGCAGAGTCTTTACCGCTACACAGGAGCGTGCAGGTTTAGACCTGAAATATTTGCCGTAAACCTCATTAAATGCAGCAAAGTTACCCATATCGGACAAAAAGCAGACCGTTTTTACCGCTTTGTCGAGTGAACTGCCCGCCGCTTCAAGTACGGCAGAAAGGTTTTGGCAAACCTGCTCGGTTTGAGCCTCTATGGTGTCGGCTTCTACCGTATTGGTGTTGGGGTTAATGGCAATCTGTCCCGAAGTAAAGACCAAATTTCCAACCCTTACCGCCTGACTGTAAGGGCCTATTGCCTCAGGGGCATTTTTTGTATATATTTTTTCGCTCATTGTACCTTCTCCTTATACAAGCCGATAACCGCCATCAATCAGTGCTTGCTTAATCTCATTTATATGTTCAAAGTTTCGGGTTTCAAGGACGATACGTAGGAAACAGCCGTTAATATCCGAGCCTTCTCCTGCCCTCTCGTGATGTACAGAGGTAACATTTCCACCCTTGGAAGCAATAATATCCGAAACGCCCTTTAACTGACCCGGCTTATCCATAAGTTCAACACAGATACTGTAATTTCTGCCGGATTTTAAAAGTCCACGCTTGATTACACGTGAAAGTATTGTAACATCGATATTACCGCCCGAAACAACACAAACAACCTTCTTTCCTGCAAGAGGAACCTTGTCGAACATAGCGGCAGCAACCGAAACGGCACCTGCACCCTCGGCTATCATCTTATGTTGTTCGATAAGCGCTAATATTGCCGAAGAAACCTCGTCATCGGTAACGGTTACGATTTCGTCAACATATTCTTTTATGTAATTAAAAGTGTTTTGGCCCGGTTCCTTAACTGCAATACCATCCGCAATGGTTGAAACCGAATCAAGACGTTCAATTTTACCGTCTTTTATTGAGTTATACATTGAAGGTGCACCTGCCGACTGAACACCGTAAACCTTTATCTGAGGACGTAGTTTTTTTGCAGCAAGAGCAATACCCGAAATAAGTCCGCCTCCTCCGATAGGAACGATTATTGCATCGGCATCGGGAAGTTCATCTAAAATTTCAAGGCCGATTGTTCCCTGACCGGCAATAACATTCTCGTCATCAAACGGATGAATAAATGTATATCCCTTTTCATCACGAAGTCGAATAGCCTCGGCATAGGCATCGTCATAGACACCCTCTACCATAACAACCTCTGCCCCGTAACTCTTAGTAGCCTCTACCTTTGAAATAGGAGCACCGTCGGGTAGGCAGATTACCGATTTAATGCCATATTTTGATGCGGCAAGAGCCACACCCTGCGCATGGTTTCCCGCCGAGCAGGCTATAACTCCCTTTTCCTTTTCTTCCTCGGACAACTGCGAAATCATATAACCCGAACCGCGAAGTTTAAATGAACCTGTGTTTTGCAGGTTTTCGGGTTTTAAATAAATATCGGCAAGCGGATTGAGTTTCGGCGCCTTAACAAGTTCGGTATGTCGAACAACGTCCTTTAAAAGATACGCCGCATGGTAAATTTTATCAAGAGTTACCATAAATTTTGCCTCCTAAAAACATAACGCCTCTATGGAAATTCCATAGAGGCGAAGAAATTGTATAAATTCTCCGTGGTACCACTCTAATTGCTGAAAACAGCCACTTTACACACTATCCGATAATATGACGGTATGTGCCATTCCTTTAACGCAGGCCTACGGCTCACTTACAGGCAGCCTTTCGCCGCTTTCGGTTTGCTACTCAAGGGTGATTCTCATTTTATCTTCATATCGGCTTACACCTACCGCCGACTCTCTGAAAATCCGAACAAAACGACTGTCCCTATCAACGTTTTTTAAAATTATACCACTATTTTTCGATTTGTCAACAATTATTTGATAACGCGTACGCGGATGATTCCTTCAACCGTCATAAGTTTATCTTCGATACCATCGTGAACAGAATCAATATCAAGAATGGTGTAAGCAAAGTCGCCACGGGAACTGTTCTGCATATGAGCAACGTTGGTATCCTTCTCTGCAAGAGCGGTTGTGACTGCAGAAATGATACCTGGGATATTCTTGTGGATTACGCAGACCCTCGCCTCTGTGCTTCTGGGCATAGAAACGGCGGGCATATTAACAGAATTTACGATATTTCCGTTTTCGATATAGTCTATAAGCTCATGTGCTGCCATATATGCACAGTTATCCTCTGATTCGGGAGTGGATGCACCAAGGTGAGGAATAGCAACAACGTTTTCTACACCTATCATTTCATCAGACGGGAAATCAACAACATAAGATGCAACCTTACCGTTTTCAAGTGCTGCAAGCATATCTTCGCTGTTTACAAGTTCTCCTCTTGCAAAGTTAAGAATTCGTACGCCGTCCTTCATCTTTGCAAAAGCGTCCTTATTTACAGAGCCCTTTGTATCCTTTGTGCAGGGAATATGCAAAGTAATGTAATCGCTCTTCTCATAGAGTTCATCAAGGCTATTGCAATGAATGGTTGAACTTGAAAGACTCCAAGCAGATTTGATAGAAAGATAAGGGTCGTAACCGTAAACCTTCATACCAAGTTTTGCAGCAGCATTAGCAACAAGAACACCGATGGCACCGAGACCTACAACACCGAGGCTCTTGCCCATAATTTCGGGGCCTACAAACTGACCCTTTCCCTTTTCGACCATCTTTCCGACCTCTGCACCGTTACCTTTTAAGGTTTTTGCCCACTCAATACCGGGAACAACCTTACGGGAAGCAAGAAGAAGACCTGCGATAACAAGTTCCTTAACTGCATTTGCATTAGCACCGGGAGTGTTGAAAACAACAATTCCCTCTTCTGCACAGCGGTCGCAAGGAATGTTATTTACACCTGCACCGGCACGGGCAATTGCAAGAAGGCTTTCCGGAAAAACCTCGTCGTGAAGAGCAGCAGAACGAACAACCGCACCAACAGGAGCAGAAACTTCATCGGAAACCACATATTTAGCACTGTCGAATTCTTTCATACCAACAGCCGATATTTTGTTATAAGTCTTAATCTCAAACATAATTTTATCCCCCATGTTAAAAATAATATATTGTAATTAATTATATTACCGAAAATACAAATTGTCAATAGATTAACAAAAGAAAAACGGATGCACCTTGCGGTACATCCGTTTTGATAACGAAATTAAAATTATTCGTTGATAGCGGTAACAACGCCGGAACCTACGGTTCTACCACCCTCACGGATAGCGAAACGAAGACCC
>JAZNJE010000085.1:0-5606 GCA_045577905.1 Acutalibacteraceae bacterium
GGCGGTGCATATTATATTACATATCCTAAAATTGTTAAGGTTGAACTTACAGGCCGTCTTCCCGATTGGGTTGCCGCTAAGGATGTAATTCTTGAAGTTTTGCGTCGTTTGTCAGTTAAAGGCGGAGTCGGTAAGGTAATCGAGTACTGTGGAGACGGTGTTAAATCCCTTACGGTGCCCGAAAGAGCAACAATTACCAATATGGGTGCAGAATTAGGAGCAACAACATCGATTTTTCCCTCCGATGAGGTTACATTGGAGTTTTTGAAGGCACAGAAACGTTCAGAAGTTTGGACTGCCCTTTCTGCTGATGCTGATGCCGAATATGACGAGGTAATTAACATCAATTTGTCAGAACTTGAACCTATGGTTGCCTGTCCCCACTCTCCCGATAACGTTAAAAAAGTATCAGAGCTTGGAAAAATGAAGATTGACCAGGTTTGCATCGGTTCCTGCACAAACTCGTCCCTTATGGATATGAGCAAAGTAGCGCACATACTTAAAGGAAATACCGTTAACCCTGATGTTTCACTTTCAATCGCTCCCGGCTCAAAGCAGGTTCTTAATATGCTTGCAAAGAATGGTATGCTTTCTGATATGATTGATGCAGGTGCTCGCATTCTTGAAAGTGCTTGCGGTCCATGTATCGGAATGGGACAGTCCCCCAATTCCGGCGGCACTTCCCTCAGAACTTTTACCCGCAACTTTGAAGGCAGATCAGGTACAAAGGACGGTCAGATTTATCTTGTCTCTCCAGAGGTTGCCGCTGCATCTGCAATTACGGGATATTTAACCGACCCCAGAGAACTTGGAAACATGCCTAAATTCCCAATGCCTGATGAGTTTGAAATAAATGACAATATGGTAGTTGTTCCAGCAACCGAGGATGATGCCGATTCAGTTGAGATTTTAAGAGGTCCAAACATCAAACCTTTCCCCAAAACATCTCCTCTGGACGATAAAATCGCCTGCAAATGCTCATTAAAGGTTGGAGATAACATTACAACCGACCATATAATGCCTGCAGGTGCTAAAATTCTTCCTCTCCGTTCAAACATTCCTGCAATATCAAAACATTGCTTTACGGTTTGTGATGCAGAGTTCCCCGCCAGAGCAGAACAACTAAAATCCAGCATTATAGTCGGCGGCTCCAACTACGGTCAGGGTTCTTCCCGCGAACACGCGGCTCTCGCTCCTCTTCATTTGGGTGTAAAGGCGGTTCTTACAAAATCTTTTGCAAGAATACATAGAGCAAATCTTATCAACGCCGGTATTTTGCCCTTGAACTTTGTAAACGAAGCAGACTATGATAAGATAGATCTTTTAGATGATTTGTCAATTGAAAATGTAGTTGACTGCATTAAAAACGGAACAAATTTGATTGTCCGTAATATCACAAAAGGAATTGATATTCCCGTTACTTGTGAGTTATCCGAGCGTGCAATTTATATTGTTCTTGCCGGCGGACTTTTAAGCTACACCAAAGAAAATTTAAAATAAGGAGAAAAACAATGGCAGACAAAATCCAAATGAAAACGCCTCTTGTCGAAATGGACGGAGACGAGATGACCAGAATCATCTGGAAAATGATTAAGGACATTCTTCTAACCCCTTATATTGATTTAAAAACAGAGTATTATGATTTGGGTCTTCCCTACCGTAACGATACTAATGACAAGGTTACCATTGACTCGGCAGAAGCCACTAAAAAATACGGTGTTGCGGTTAAGTGTGCTACAATTACGCCCAATGCAGCACGTGTTTCGGAGTATAACCTTAAAGAAATGTGGAAATCTCCTAACGGTACCATTCGCGCTATCTTAGACGGTACTGTTTTCAGAACACCCATTATTGTTAAAGGAATTGAGCCTTACATCCCCACATGGACAAAACCGATTACCATTGCTCGTCACGCATACGGCGACATTTATAAGAACACTGAAATGCAGGTTGAAAAGGGCTCTAAATGTGAACTTGTTGCTACCAACAAGGACGGAAAAGAAACAAGAAAAATCATATATGATTTTTCAGATAGCGACGGAATCATACAGGGTGTACACAACAAAGATACCTCTATCGCTTCTTTTGCCAGGTGCTGCTTTAACTTTGCTCTTGATTCAAAACAGGATATTTGGTTTGCGAGCAAAGATACTATTTCAAAGCAGTATGATCACCATTTCAAAGATATCTTTGCCGAAATTTTTGAGAACGAGTACAAAGAGAAATTTGAGACCGCAGGAATTGAATATTTCAACACACTTATAGATGATGCGGTTGCACGTGTTATCCGTTCGGAAGGCGGTTATATCTGGGCTTGCAAGAATTATGACGGAGACGTTATGTCGGATATGGTTGCGACTGCCTATGGATCGCTTGCAATGATGACTTCTGTGCTCGTTTCTCCCGAAGGTATATACGAATATGAGGCTGCTCACGGAACGGTTCAGAGACACTATTATAAGCATTTAAAGGGCGAAACAACCTCCACTAACTCTGTTGCTACCCTCTTTGCTTGGACAGGCGCACTCAGAAAGCGCGGAGAACTTGATAATCTCCCCGATCTTATGTCCTTTGCCGACAAACTTGAAGCGGCAACTATCAAGACTATTGAAGATGGGGTTATGACGGGCGACCTTTATCTACTCTCAAAACTCGAGAATAAGAAGAAGGTGGATACCGAAACATTCCTTGTTGAGGTCAACAACCGTCTTAAAGAAATGCTTTAATTAAAAAATGCTTATCCAAACGGATAAGCATTTTTCTTTTGTTTTATCTGTCTTCAAGTTTTATATAATCTTGCTCCGGCTGAACACTGAGATAAGCGGGACGAATAATTTTTGAAGAATTTACAAGCTCCTCAATTCTGTGAGCAGACCAGCCTGCAATTCTCGCAATCGCAAAGATGGGTGTGTAAAGTTCAAGAGGTAAATCAAGCATTGAATATACAAAACCGCTGTAAAAGTCGATATTTGCACTTACCTGTTTCTGCGACATCTTATGCTCAGCAAACACCTTAGGAGCAATCTTAGCAACATTTGAATAGAGAACGAACTCCTTAGTTCTACCCTTTTCTTTGGCAAGTTTTTCAACGAAGTTTTTGAAGATATTTGCTCTTGGATCGGAAACTGTATATACTGCGTGCCCGATGCCGTAAATAAGGCCTGATTTATCGAAGGCCTCCTTATTCATCATACGGTTAAGATAATCTTCAATTTCTTCTTCGTCGGTCCAATCGCGAATTTCCTTCTTCATGGCATCGAACATCTGGCAAACCTTGATATTTGCTCCACCGTGCTTGGGTCCTTTAAGCGAACAAAGAGATGCCGCAATTGCAGAATAGGTGTCGCTACCCGAAGATGTAACTACACGATCGGTAAATGTTGAGTTGTTTCCGCCGCCGTGCTCTGCGTGAAGAACAAGGGCAAGGTCAAGTATTTTTGCTTCAAGTTCGGTATATTTACTGTCGGGACGAAGCATTATGAGAATATTCTCGGCAGTAGATAGTTTAGGATTCGGGTTGTTGATAACAAGTGCCTTTCCCTTCCTGAAATGTGAATATGCGTGGTAAGCATAAATTGAAAGAAGCGGGAAGGTTGCAATAAGTCGAAGTGACTGACGTAAAACGTTTTCGATTGAAGTATCGTTTGCGTTATCATCATAGGTATAAAGAGTCAAAACACTCTTAGCCATAGAATTCATTATATCCGCATTAGACGCTTTCATAACAACGTCACGCACAAAATTACGCGGTAGGATTCTATTGGATGCAAGCACCTTATTAAAAGATTCAAGTTCTGCCTTTGTTGGAAGTTTTCCGAACAAAAGAAGGTAAACCGTCTCTTCGAATCCGAAACGATTTTCATCAAGGAATCCGTTTACAAGTTCGTTTATGTCGTAGCCTCTGTAATAAAGTTCTCCGTCAATAGGAGTTTCAACTCCGTCAATTACCCTTGAATAATAACTTGTTGAAATTTCAGTAAGACCGGTAAGCACACCTTTGCCTTTGGGGTCACGCAGTCCTCTGTAAACTTTATTAGTCGTAAATAACTCAGGGTCAATCTTATCGTTTTTTGTGCATAACTTTGCAAGTTCCATGATTTCCGGAGTAATTGCTGAATATTTATTGTGTACCATTATAGTCTCCTATCAGTATATTACTCATTATTATACATTCAATTGCACAGTAATGTCAATATAAATATATAAAATAAATTATGTTTCTTGTGTAGGTTTGCAATTGATGTATTACAATGAAATATAGAGTAACAAAGACAGCAATCACATACTAAACTAACCGCCTGTAAACAATATAATACAATAGTTTCTCTATACATCCGTTTAAATCGTGATGATATACCAAGCCTGTCGGCTTGGATAAAAAAACACGCATTCTCTTGAATGCGTGTTTTTTGGGACCGACACTCAAAATGTAACCGGTCTTAAAACCTGATTTCTTTGTTAATCTTCCTCTGAAGGTATATTTTGCTCACTTAAATAGAATTGAATAGCCTCGTTTAAATCCGCCGGATTTTTTCCTGAGGTAATAGCAATATGGTAATATTTCTTTTTGTTTTCTTCATCCCCTTGCAACGCATAAATGATAGTTAACAAGCCGGCTGCTTCAACACCGTTGTTTTTAAACTCGAGTGCTTGTTTTGCATCAATAATCGCGTTATTATACTCATTTTTTCTGAAATAATAATTCGCTCTATTTATATACGCAAAATAATTATCCGGTTTAAGTTCAATAGATTTATTGTAGTGTTTAAGGGCTGTTTCAAAATCTCCTTCCTCAATAAATAATCTGCCAAGATTACTATGTACCTGCGGATTATTAGAATCAATTTTCAATAAATCATAATAAACTTTTATTGCCTCGCTAGTAACTCCTGCATCTGTATAACACAATGCAATAAAAAGTAGAACCGGAATCGAATCTCTTTCAAATTCAACCTCACGAAGCAACTGAAACAAATATTTTAAAGCTTTTCTATAATTTGATTCATCATACAAACGGCAAGCACACAGAAGTTTTTTCCGTTGGAAAGGCTTGTTCTTAAAAGCAAATCCCAATTCATTCGCATAAGCTTTTTCATATATTTCAAGACTATTTCTACCAGATCCGTTAATTAGCTTCAGTAGAGTTCCTAAAAGCAAAAAGATAATTGCTATAGTGCGAAACAAATTTTTAGTATACGGCGTTTTTACCCATATTACATCATATAGATAAAAGACTACCATTCCTACAATCAACAAGATTACTACTGCAATCCAAATAATGTTCAAACTTTTTTTCTTCATATCCTCACCGCCTTGGGTGTATTATAGCATAAAAGCGGCAAAGCCGCAATACTTATTACCTCTTACCTATTACTTCTTACTTCCCAAAAATCACGTTGCAAAGTTTTATTTAGTGAAAAGTGAAAAGTGAAAAGGTAATAAGTAAAAATGCCGCCCTCTTACGAGAACGGGATTTTTGGGTGTTTTGAACTTAATGACACGAATTAAAAGCTCCTGAAAACAAGATTATCTATCTATATTATCATAAAAATCCAATAAAGTTTTATCAATAATCAATTCTCTTTCTATATAATAAGATATACCCG
>JAZNJE010000086.1:0-7486 GCA_045577905.1 Acutalibacteraceae bacterium
TTCCTAAGACCGCTTGGCCTCCGACTTCCCTGCTTTTTGGCTCCCTGCTTTCTGCCGCTTACGGCACCGCAGGAGCACTCATCAGTTTGCTTATTATGTTATTGCTCAAAAAGTTAAACTGTTTTTCAACCGTCGGGGTCAGTATTGCGGGCGGTGTTTCTCACAATATCGCTCAGACCTTTTTGGCAATGATTATTATGAATACCAATGAAATCGCATACTATCTTCCTTTTCTGCTCCTTTCAGGAGTGGTTGCAGGGGCCTTAATAGGCGTCGGTGGTGCGTTTATCATAAAGAAAATTAACATTAAGGAGAGATTCTTTTGATTTCAGAAAAAAGTTATAAATTAGGCTCTGCCCGTTCAGCAATCAGAGAACTTTTTGAATACGGGAAAAAGCAAGCCGCCATAGTGGGTAATGAAAATATTTTTGACTTTTCGCTCGGCAACCCAAGTGTACCCTCTCCTGACGCAGTAACCGAGGCTTTTGCCGAAATTATCGCAAATAACGACCCGATAGCAATACACGGTTATACGAGTGCGCAGGGCTCATTTGAGGTGAGAAAAGCCGTTGCAGACAGTATTACAAGGCGTTTCGGCTTCCCCACTTCTCCTGATAACTTCTACATGACCTGCGGCGCTGCCGCAGCCCTTTGTTGCTCTTTCCGTGCCCTTGCCGACGATAACGGACAAAGCGAAATTGTAGGCATTGCACCTTATTTCCCCGAATACAAGGTCTTTACCGAAGGTGCGGGTGCAAAGTTCTGTATCGTTGATGCAGATAACGAAAATTTCCAGATTCGCTTTGATGTTTTGGAAAAAACAATAAACCAAAACACAGTAGGTGTTATTGTAAATTCTCCCAACAACCCCTCTGGCGTTATTTATTCGAGAGAAACGATAGAGAAATTAGCATCTCTTTTAAACCGCAAGTCGAGTGAGTACGGCCATCCTATTTATATTATTTCAGACGAGCCTTACAGGGAACTTGTTTATACCGATAGCGAAGTTCCTTTTATTCCCACAATCTATAAGAACACCATCGTATGTTACTCATATTCCAAGTCGCTTTCCCTTCCGGGTGAACGTTTGGGCTATGTTTTTGTGCCCTCCGATGCCGAGAACAGTGCAAATATTTATGCTGCTGTTGCAGGTGCAGGCAGGGCTATGGGATATGTTTGTGCCCCCTCACTTTTGCAGGCGGTTATCACAAAATGTGTTGATGTTTTACCCGACCTTACCGTCTATAAAGAAAACCGTAAAATTTTACTTGAAAACCTTACCGCTATGGGCTATGAATGTGCCGCACCCGACGGTGCTTTTTACCTCTTCTTAAAGGCTCCGGGCGGCGACGGAAATGAGTTTAGCCAAAAAGCAAAAGAGAAAAACGTTCTTGTGGTTTCAGGAGAAGGCTTCGGTTGTAAAGAATATGTACGCATTAGTTATTGTGTCGATACAGATATGATTAAACGCTCCCTTCCGAAATTTAAGGAGTTAATCGAATGTTAGTCCTTGCATCAAATTCTCCCCGCAGGCAAGAACTTATAAAACTTATCAGCGTAGATGTTAAGGTGTGTCCTGCCGATATTGACGAGACGGTACCGAGCGAAATCGAGACCGAAGCGTCTCCCGAGTTTCTGGCAGTTAAAAAAGCGGCGGAAATTGCAAAAAAATATCCTAACGACACCGTCATAGGTGCAGATACTTCGGTTATTGTTGACGGTATTATCCTCGGAAAGCCCAAAAACGATGCAGAGGCCTTTTCTATGCTTTCTCTTTTGTCGGGCAAAACCCACAAGGTCATAACGGGCTGTGCCGTTTTTAAAAACGGGCGTTCTGTCAGTTTCAGCGAGACTACCGAGGTAACCTTTTATGCACTAAGCAAGGAAGAAATCGAAAACTATATTATAACAAAAGAACCTTTTGACAAAGCGGGTGCCTACGGTATTCAAGGTTACGGTTCCCTTCTTATCGAAAAGATTAACGGGGACTACTTTAACGTGGTTGGACTCCCCGTGTCAAGACTGAATAAAATTCTTAAAAGGTTTTAATATGGAAATAAAGAAAATTGCCGTAATCGAAAACGGCTACACCGAAAAATTCGGTGTTCCGAGACAAAGCGGACTCGTAAACACCGTTTTGTCAAAGATAATATTTGAAAAAGAGTACCGAGTTAAAGAGGCAGTAAGAGGACTTGAAGATTTTTCTCATTTGTGGCTCATTTGGGACTTTTCTTTGGCACACAAAACGGATTGGTCTCCGACCGTCAGGCCTCCCCGTCTCGGCGGAAATCAGAGGGTGGGTGTTTTTGCAACCCGTTCTCCTTACCGCCCGAATCCCCTCGGATTGACCGTAGTTAAACTTGAAAAGGTCGAAATTGACCGAGAACTCGGGCCTGTTTTATATGTCAGCGGTGCAGACCTTATGAACGGCACGCCAATTTTTGATATTAAGCCCTATATTCCCTATGCTGATGCTATTCCATCTGCCGTCGGCGGTTTTACCGACATCAAGGAAAAGAAAAGACTTAAAGTTTCTTTTTGTGACTCTCTTTCTATTTCGGAGGAACTGTCAGCCGCCCTTTCGGACATTTTAAAAGAGGACCCTAGGCCTGCCTATCAAAATGACCGTGACCGCATTTATAAAATGATTTTTGACCGATATGAAATTTCATTTTCAGTCGATGAAGATACTCTTTTTGTCTCGGAGGTAAAAGAGATTAAATGAAAGATATTTTAACCCTGTTTGGTATTTTCTTTAAGGTCGGAATTATGACCTTTGGGGGAGGCTACGCAATGCTTCCTATGTTAGAACGTGAACTCGTTATCAAACACAAGTATGTCACTATGGAAGAAATTATGGATTATTTCGCGGTCGGTCAGTGCACGCCCGGTGTTATTGCCGTAAACACGGCAACCTTTACCGGCTACAAGCGAAAAGGTGTTTGGGGAGGGATTTTTGCGACACTTGGTGTTATTGCCCCATCCATAATCATTATGACTTTGCTTGCCTCAATCTTGCAGATGATAGCGGGCCACGAGATTGTAAAACACGCCTTCGAGGGAATAAGCGTTGCGGTCTGTGCCCTTATAATTCAGGCAATATTCAAACTTTCAAAATCAGGCATCAAAGACATTATGACGGTTATTATCGCCGCGGCCGCGTTTGGTATGTCTATTATCGGAATTTCACCGATAATCATTATCATTTGTGTTGGAATCGTCGGTGTTGTAATAAAAACCCTCGTCGATAAAAAGGAGGGCAAAAGCAAATGACCTATTTATACCTTTTTATCGAATTTTTCAAGGCAGGACTTTTCGCCGTAGGCGGCGGTCTTGCAACAATACCCTTCTTGCAGGATATTGCAACAAACTATAATTGGTTTACTACCGCCGAACTTACCGATATGATTGCTATTTCGGAATCTACACCCGGGCCTATCGGTATCAATATGGCAACCTATGCCGGCTACAAGGCAGGTTTTGGTGAGTTTGGTATTGCAGGCGGTCTTCTCGGCGGCATTGTTGCTACCCTGTCGCTCGCCCTCCCCAGCGTAATCATAATACTAATAATCGCAGGTTTTTTAGAAAAATTTAAGGAAAACCGCCTTGTAAAAGACACCTTTTACTGTCTTAGACCTGCCGTTATAGGAATGTTGGCGGTTACTCTGCTCGGATTGGTAGCGCCTATATTTATTAACCTTGCAGGCGAAACCTTTTTGGAAATAGTAAACATTAAGGCAATAATTCTTTTTGCTGTATTGCTTTTCGGCATTTTAAAATTTAAAAAGCACCCCATTCTGTATATCGGAATAGGTGCTTTGGTTGGAATAATTTGTAAGTTTTAGGTGAATGATATGAAACATTTTGCCGACATTGCCATTATTGGCGGAGGGGCTTCGGGTCTTACCGCCGCAATAACCGCTAAACGTAAAAATCCTGCTCTTCAAGTAACCGTTCTTGAAGGGCTTGACCGTGTCGGCAAAAAACTTATTACAACAGGCAACGGAAGATGCAATATTTCTAACAAAAATCTCGCTTTGAGCCGTTTTCACGGGGAGGATAGGGATTTTTGCCGTTTTGCTATTCAAAACTATGCCGACCAAAAAACAAAAGCATTTTTCTCCTCTATCGGGGTTGATTTCAGTGCCGAAGGCGATAAACTTTACCCCTCCTCTTTTCAGGCATCTTCGGTTGTGGATGCGCTGCGTTTTGAGTGTGAAAAAATAGGGGTTAATATTATCTTGAATTGCAAAATAACCGATATCATCTTCGGTAAAAAATATATTCTTAAAGCCGAGAACTGGGAAATTACCGCCTCTGCCATAATTGTTGCGGCAGGCCTGTATTCGGGCGGCGAAAAAATAGGCTCGGACGGTTCGGTCCTCCGTATTTTAAAACAAAAAGGGTTCACTGCCGTAAAAACAACCCCTGCTATTGTTCAACTTAAAACCGAAACCGATTTTGTAAAACAACTTAAAGGCATCAAAACAGATGCTCTCGCTACCCTTTTGTGTGAGGGAGAGGCGGTTTGCAACTGTAAAGACGAGGTGCTTTTCTGCGAATACGGTCTTTCAGGCCCCGCCATCTTGCAGATTTCAAGACAAAGTGCAAGGGACGACAAAAACTACTCGATTTCGCTCGACCTTTATCCCGATACCGATGTTAAAACCCTTGCGAACTATCTTGTAAAAAGAGTTTCACTCCTACCCGACCGCATTTTGGAGGACTTTTTTACGGGTTCACTCAACAAAAGACTCGGTCAGGTGGTGCTTAAATATATAGGATATAAAATGTCGGACAAGGTATCTTCACTAACCGATGATGACTGCGAAAAGATTGCCCTTGCACTAAAAAATTTCTCCTTTAAAGTGCTGTCGAACACAGGATTTTTGAACTCGCAAGTTACGGCAGGCGGTCTCTCGACAAAAGAGTTTGACGACAAGACTCTGGTGAACAAAAAATACAAGAACCTTTTTGCGGCAGGAGAAATTCTCGATATTGACGGAGACTGCGGCGGTTTTAATCTTGCTTGGGCGTGGGCGACGGGAATTTTGGCGGGAGAAAGTGCGGTAGATTGCCTATGCTCTTAATTTCTGATATTAAATTACCCCTTGATACCGATTTTAAAAATCTATCATCGGCTATCAATATTCGCGGTGTTAAAATAAAAACTGCCAAACTTTACAGAAAATCGGTAGATGCAAGACATAAAAATGACATCCATTTTTGTTGTTCGGTTTTAATTACCACCGATAATGACGAGGTCGCTGCCAAGAAAATTAAAAATGCAAAATTTTATACAGAAAAGCCCTACCGTTATCTGAAAACAGATGCAAAACCCGAATGCCGTCCCGTGGTTGTAGGTTTCGGTCCTGCGGGTATTTTTGCCGCCTTGACCCTGGCAAAAGCAGGTCTTTGTCCCATTGTTTTGGAGCGTGGAGAGGACATTGATTCGAGAAGACGAACCGTGAAAGATTTTTGGGACGGAAAAGGTCTTTGCCCCCACTCAAATGTGCAGTTCGGCGAAGGCGGTGCAGGAACCTTTTCGGACGGAAAATTAACTACCGGAATCAAGGATATTCGTTGCCGTGAGGTGCTTCGCGTTTTTAAAGAAAACGGTGCCGAACAAGATATTTTAACCGATGCAAAACCCCATATTGGTACCGATGTTTTGGCGGTTGTAATAAAAAACATCAGGGAAGAAATTATCCGTTTGGGCGGAGAAATCAGGTTTCAAAGCCAAATGACCGCTATGAATTTTGCCGAAAACCGCCTTTGTTCGATAGAGGTATCAAACGGGGAAGGCTTCTATATGCTGCCTGTTCAAAAACTGATTTTAGCCATTGGCCATTCGGCAAGAGACACCTTTTATATGCTCCGTGACTGCGGCTTTTCAATGATTAAAAAGCCCTTTGCAGTAGGTGTAAGGATTGAGCATCCGCAGTCTTTCATAAATCAGGCTTTATATGGGGATTTCGCCCGTCACCCCTCCCTTGCTGCCGCCGATTACAAACTTGCCGTACATCTTAAAAATGGGCGCGGTGTTTATACCTTTTGTATGTGACCCGGCGGTTTTGTAGTAAATGCTTCAAGTGAGGAAAATCGGCTGACGGTGAACGGAATGAGCAATAAGGCTCGCGACGGTGAAAATGCAAATTCCGCCCTATTAACCGAGGTTTTGCCCGACGATTTGGATGCCGATGTTTTGTCGGGAATCGAGTTTCAACGTAAAATTGAAGAAAGAGCATATCTTCTCGGTGAAGGTTCTGTGCCTGTATCTACCGTCGGCGATTATCTTGACGGTACCAAGTCAGAACCGCTTTGCTCCCCCACCGTAAAACCAAACTTCAAATTTACCGACATCAGCCTTGTCTTTCCGAACTTTATAAATGAAAATCTGCGTGAAGGATTAAAACTTCTCGACTATCGTCTTTCAGGTTTTGCAAATAACGGTGCGATACTTTCTGCCCCCGAAACCCGAAGTTCCTCCCCCGTCAGAATAATGCGCGGAGAAAATATGGAATCTGTGACCTTTTCGGGTGTTTACCCCTCGGGAGAGGGTGCAGGATATGCAGGCGGAATTATGTCGGCGGCGGTTGACGGCATAAAATCTGCCGAAAGCCTTATAAACAGTTTGTGATTTTGCACTAAAAATTGCTCTTTGCAGTCGCTTTTTAGTGCGAAATTGCAAAATAGATAAAATTATTTCTATATTTTAAACGAATTACTTGCAAATTAGCCTGATTTCGGTTAGAATAATAAAAGAATTTTTTGGAGGTTACTTTATATGGTAAAAGTTGCTATTAACGGATTTGGCCGTATCGGTCGTCTTGCTTTCCGCCAGATGTTTGGCGCAGAAGGCTATGATGTTGTTGCCATCAACGATTTAACAAAACCCTCTATGCTTGCCAACCTTTTAAAGTATGACACAGCACAGGGCGGTTACTGCGGATATATCGGTGAGAATCTTCACACCGTTTCTGCAGATGACGAGGCAGGTACCCTCACAGTTGACGGTAAAACCCTCAAAATTTATGCTGAGAAGGATGCTAAGGACCTTCCTTGGGGAGAAATCGGTGTTGACGTAGTTCTCGAATGCACAGGTTTCTACTGCTCTAAGGACAAGGCACAGGCTCACATCGACGCTGGTGCTAAGAAGGTAGTTATTTCAGCTCCTGCTGGTAACGACCTTAAGACAATCGTATACTCAGTAAACGAGAAGACACTTACAGCTGATGATCAGATTATCTCTGCTGCATCATGTACAACAAACTGCTTGGCTCCGATGGCTGATGCACTTAACAAGTACGCTCCCATCCAGTCAGGTATCATGTCAACAATTCATGCTTACACAGGCGACCAGATGATTCTCGATGGCCCCCACAGAAAGGGCGACATGAGAAGAGCAAGAGCAGGTGCTGCTAACATCGTTCCGAACTCAACAGGTGCTGCAAAGGCTATCGGCCTTGTAATTCCTGAGCTCAAC
>JAZNJE010000087.1:0-5695 GCA_045577905.1 Acutalibacteraceae bacterium
GCAGTAGCCCGTAAGCATAGA
Source organism: Acutalibacteraceae bacterium (assembly GCA_045577905.1). Classification (GTDB taxonomy): domain Bacteria; phylum Bacillota; class Clostridia; order Oscillospirales; family Acutalibacteraceae; genus SFWF01. The sequence goes on from JAZNJE010000087.1 coordinate 22, forward strand.
AAGGTCGTGAATATGTATATCCGCGTTTCTGTGAGCGTTTGCGATCTCGTCGTCATAGACCTCGGAGAGCCAATAGTTAGCTGTGATCGCGCCCGAGTTTGAAAGGATAAGTCCTCCGACAGAATATGTAACGGTGGAATTTTCCTTAACTCGCCAGTCGTTTACATTAAGATAATTGTCAATGATTGCCTTATAGTCAACCATTGTTGCGTTAAGATTGCGGATTTTTTCTCTTTGACGGCGATAGATAATGTATGCCTTTGCAACATCATCGTAGCCCGCTTTTATAAGAACCGACTCAACGCTGTCCTGAATATTTTCAACAGTAATCCCCTGATTTTCAATCTTGGGCTCGAACGCGGCTGTAACCTTTAAAGCCAAAAAGTCAATAATATCGTCGTTATACTGTTTATCACAAGCCTCAAACGCCTGCTTGATTGCGGTACTGATTTTGTTTAAATCAAAGGAAGCAATCTTTCCGTCTCGTTTTATTACATGATACATATATTCACATCTCCTTTTTCTACATTATCACTATCGTGCAGGTAACAGTATATAATATATTTTGTGTTCTGTCAAGCACTTTTTTACTATATATTGTGTTTTTAGCGATTTTGTGCAATTATACCCTCTTTTTCCGCTGTTTTGCACATATTAATAATTTTTTCTTTGGAAACGGGGGTCAGTCCTTTGCCAATTATATCTCCCGAATCTTTAAAGTTTTGAATAAAATATTTCGGTGCACCCGCAATTCTCCCGGCTATTTTTCCTATGTCCTGCGCTGTATGCAGTTCTTCGCAAACGGTGGTTCGAAACTCAAAAGGAACTGCGCCCGATAATAGAAAGTCTATACTTTCCTCGATACACCTTATATCAAAACCGCAAATGCCGACCGTTTCCGAATATTTTTCAAAAGAATTTTTTATGTCCATCGCAACATAATCGACCAAACCCTTATTGACCAGACTCTTTAAAAGTTCGGGACGGCTTCCGTTTGTGTCGAGTTTTACGGCATATCCGAGGTCTTTTATTCTTTTAATAAAATCTTCTATATCGTTTTGTAACAGAGGCTCTCCTCCCGTAATGCAAACTCCTTCAAGAATACCCCTTCTTTTTTCGAGATAGGAAAAGATTTCCTCATCATTGATATTGTTCCTATTATCTATATGTGTAACAAGGGAGGCGTTGTGGCAAAATGGGCAACGAAAATTACATCCTGCGGTAAATACCGTGCAGGCAGTTTTTCCGGGAAAGTCAAGCAATGTCAATTTTTGAAAACCGTTTATGACCATTTTATTTTCTCCTTTGGATGTTTTATCAAATTGTAACACAGTTTTAGTAAAAATAAAATACATTAAAGAATTATTTTTGAAAAAACTATTGACAAGTTATCCCTTTTTTGTTCTAATTGTTTTAGGGTTCCCTTTTGCCCAAAATGTGATTTAAGAGGTTTTGTTATGTTTGATGCAGTAAAGGTTAAAAACGATTGCGTAGAATGGATAAGGTCCTTTTTCCGCGAAAACGGTGCCGACTCCCCTGCCATTATAGGTATTTCGGGAGGAAAGGACTCCTCTGTTGCTGCCGCCTTGTGTGTGGAGGCTTTGGGCCGTGATCGGGTAATAGGCGTTTTAATGCCCAAGGGGGAACAGCAGGACATCGATGCCGCCTATATGCTCGTAAACCACCTGAAAATCAAGCATTATGAAATAAATATTAAAGATGTTGAAAGTGCTGTTCTGTCGGCTATGCCCGAGGGCTTGGAACTCTCGGTTCAGGCAAAAACAAATCTTCCCCCCCGAATCAGAATGAGTGTGCTTTATGCCGTGAGTCAGTCCCTTAACGGAAGGGTTGTAAACACCTGCAATCTGTCGGAGGACTGGGTCGGCTATTCTACCCGTTACGGCGATGCGGCAGGCGATTTTTCGCCTATGTGTAACCTTACCGTTGCCGAGGTTAAAGAAATAGGTTACGTTTTGCATCTTCCAAAAGAACTTGTGGACAAAACGCCCATTGACGGTCTTTGCGGAAAGACCGATGAGGAGAATTTGGGCTTTACCTATGCCGAACTTGACCGATATATCAGAACCGGTCAAATTGATAACCCCGAAACAAAGGAACTTATCGACCGAAAGCATAAAGCGAACCTCTTTAAACTTAAACTTATGCCGTCATTCAAGCCGAATCTCGACTGAAATATTAAAGGAGCCAACATTTTTTGAATGTTGGCTCCTTTTTCAAAAAATGCTCAAAAATGATTATTCCCTTCGGGTCGGGGAAAAATATTTTCACAATTAACTTTAAGTATTGTTGGTTTTTTGGTCAAACTTTACGCAACACCGCAGTTTTACAGTTTTTCAACTGCTCTCCTATTGATATAACATAAATTTTATGATATAATTACACTATTCAATATTTAATTACCTTTTTATATTTAAGGAGATTTTCAATGGTAATCGATTTTCATACCCACGCTTTTCCGGACGCAATAGCCGATCGTGCAATAGCCTCTCTTTGCGAGAACAGTAACAATCTGCTTGTCCCCTGCCACGACGGTAGGCTTTCGGGTCTGCTTTTAAATATGAAAAACTTTGGGGTTGATTTGTCAGTTGTTCAACCCGTTATAACAAAGCCCTCTCAAACAAAAAGCCTAAACGAATGGGCTGCCAAAATAACAGAGGAAAACGATAATATTATTTCGTTCGGCGGAATCCACCCCCATACCGACGACTATAAAAGAGATATAGATTTTGTATGTTCTTTGGGGCTTTTGGGCATTAAACTGCACTGTGAATATCAGGACTTTAAAGTAAACGACCCATTTATGCTTAAAATATACGATTACGCATTCTCGAAAGGTCTCGTAATCCTGCAACACGCAGGCTGGGACCCCGCCTTTAAAGCACCATTCCGTTCAAATCCCAAAATGTTCGCCGAGGTTTCGAGGGAACTTAAAGGCGGTATTATGATTGCCGCACATTTCGGCGGGGGACGTCAGTGGGATGATGTTGAAAAACACCTTGTTGGCACCAATATTTATATTGATACATCTATGGGGCAGGAATATTATTCGAGAGAACAGTTTGAAAGAATTGTGAGAAATCACGGTGCTGATAAAGTGCTGTTTGGTTCCGACTCTCCTTGGAGCAGTGCCGACTATGAACTCAAAAGCCTTAGCGAGACTGCACTTACCTCTGTCGAAAAAGAGAAAATTCTACACTTGAATGCTGAAAAAATCTTAAATTTGAGATAATTTGCAGTTGACAACAACGCTTTAAAGGATTAAAATGTTTTTTGTAAGCAAATGTATTATTTTACACCGCAAAAATATAAATTGTTGAGGAATTTTTATGACCATCGCAAATCTGCTTGAAAGAAACGCAAGGGAATATGCCAACGACGTTGCTCTTGTCGAAATCAACCCCGACCAACCTGAAACCAGACGCACCTGGCAGGAATTTGACCTGGTTGAATCTACACCCAAGAGTCGCCATTACAGAAGAGAGATTACATGGGCGGTTTTTAACGAAAAGGCAAACCGCACCGCAAATATGCTTATTGCAAACGGAATCGGGAAAGGCAAAAAGGTTGCCCTTCTTCTTATGAACTGTATAGACTGGCTTCCCCTCTATTTTGGAATTTTAAAGACGGGTGCTTTGGCGGTACCTCTTAACTTCCGCTACTCCCCAGACGAAATTGAATACTGCCTTAATCTTGCCGAGACCGATGCCCTAATTTTTGGTCCTGAATTTATCGGCAGAGTTGATGCGGTTGCCAAAAATATTTCAAAAAACAGAATGCTTATTTACATAGGCCCCGGTTGTCCTGCCTTTGCGGATGACTATAATGACCTTATAAGTGAATGTTCAGGCGTTTTCCCCGAATGTGAACTTTCGGAAGATGATGACGCTGCAATTTATTTCTCTTCCGGCACAACGGGATTCCCGAAAGCAATTCTGCACAAACACAGAAGTCTTATTCACTCCTGCCGAGTAGAGCAAGCCCATCACGGACAGACAAAGGACGATTGCTTTTTATGTATCCCTCCCCTTTATCATACCGGCGCTAAAATGCATTGGTTTGGAAGTCTTATTTCAGGTTCAAAAGCGGTTATATTAAAGGGTACGCAAGCCGAAAACATCTTAAAGGCTGCAAGTGCTGAAAAATGTTCTATCGTTTGGTTGCTTGTCCCCTGGGCACAGGATATTCTTAATGCCCTTGACAGTGGCGATTTGAAACTTTCGGATTTTAGCCTTGAAAATTGGAGACTTATGCATATTGGTGCACAACCTGTACCGCAAAGTCTTATAAAACGTTGGCTTCAATATTTTCCAAACCATCAGTATGATACAAACTACGGTCTTTCAGAATCGATTGGACCCGGTGCCGTTCATCTCGGTGTTGAGAATGTCCGAAAGGTCGGTGCTATCGGTGTTGCCGGCTACGGCTGGGAGGTCAAGATTGTTGATGCCGAAGGTAATGCCGTAAATCAAGGCGATGTCGGAGAACTTTGTGTTAAGGGACCCGGTGTTATGGTATGCTATTATAACGACCCGAAATCCACCGCCGAAACGCTAAAAGACGGTTGGCTCTTTACCGGGGATATGGCGATGCAGGATGAAGAAGGATTTATTTATCTTGTTGACCGTAAAAAGGATGTTATCATAACGGGCGGTGAAAACCTCTACCCCGTTCAGATTGAGGACTTTATCGCGGCTCATCCCAAGGTTGGTGATGTTGCGGTAATAGGGCTTCCCGACCCGAGACTCGGCGAAATTGCCGCCGCAGTTATTAAGATTAAAAAGGGAATGGAGTGCAGCGAGGAAGAAATTAACGATTTTTGCAACGACCTTCCACGATACAAACGTCCACGCAAGATTGTTTTTGCCGATGTTCCCAGAAACCCCACAGGTAAAATTGAAAAGCCCCTTCTTCGCAAACTTTATGGCGGCGAAGGACTTGTTGATTCACAGAATAAATCTTAGGAGTTACATATTATGAAAAAACTTATGATTGGTAACGAGGCTGTTGCCGCAGGTCTTTATGACGGCGGGCTCGGTATGGTTTCGAGTTATCCCGGAACACCTTCTACCGAAATCACCGAATTTTTATCCCTTTATAATGATATTCATTCAGAGTGGGCGCCAAATGAAAAGGTCGCCTGTGAGGTTGCTTTCGGTTCAAGCCTTGCCGGTATGCGCTCGGCTTGTGCTATGAAGCACGTCGGACTGAATGTTGCGGCAGATCCCCTCTTTACCCTTGCATATACGGGTGTAAACGGCGGTATGGTCATCTGCGTTGCAGACGATCCTGCTATGCATTCTTCACAGAACGAGCAAGACAGCAGACATTATGCAATTGCATCAAAGGTTCCTATGTTAGAGCCCTCCGATTCCTCCGAGGCATATCTTTTCGCCAAGACGGCATTTGAACTTTCAGAAAGATTTGATACACCCGTTCTTCTTCGCATGTGCACCCGAATTGCACACTCGCAGTCAATTGTTGACCGCCAAGGAAGGACAGAAAAGGTATTAAAGGAATATGTTAAAAACCCTGCAAAGTATATTATGATGCCGGGCAATGCCATTAAACGCCACCCCGTTGTAGAAGAACGTACCGCCGCTATTGCAGAGTACGCAAACGACTGTATCTATAACACCGTAGAGGATAACGGCTC
>JAZNJE010000088.1:0-3495 GCA_045577905.1 Acutalibacteraceae bacterium
AGCCATGTCGTTCTGTGAGCCAAGGAGTTGGCACAATAATTTGTCTTCCTAAGACCGCTTGGCCTCCGACTTAATGGGAGGACTAAAACACCAATGGAAGAACAAAAAATCCCGTTCGTTGTCGGTAAGAAACGCTTTGACGCAAAGCCGGATAGACATACAATAGCCAATGTATGCCAACGCCCAGGGCATTACGTTATAAAGCAAAGCACTATTGCGGAGATATACCAGTATATCACGCAGGGCAGATGTTGGCGGGCGGGCGTATTGAAGGCAACCGCCTCCACCTTGAAGAAAGAAGCCTTTGAGGGAAGTTATTTGTTTGCCCTTGACTTTGATACTTGCGACTATACCCCCGAAGAAATGATAGAGTATGCGGGCATAGTAGCGGCAAAGCCGAATTTTTGGTATTACTCATTTAGCCAGGGCAAGAAAGAGAAAAATAACTTTCGCCTTGTGTGGTGCTTTGACAATATTCTTACAATAACCGAATATGAAGCCCTTTACAAAGCCGTCTTACAAGACGATTTATTCAGCAACGCAGACAAGCAAACAAAGGATATTTCCCGCCTATGGTTCGGCACAAGCAACGGAGGCGGGCTTATTAGTGATGAACCGCAAAGCCTATCTATATTTGACAAATACCCCAGGACGGCGGCAGGAAAGAAAAGAGGCAGTATTGCCGCAGTAAAGGAAGAATACGCCCAGGGCAAAACACAAGCAGACTTTGTGATGGAAAGTGCGGGCTTTGATTTCCCTTATTACTTGAAAGGCGTATGTGATTTGTGGGACAAATGGGCGGGAGGCATTTATCTTCATTACGCCCAGCGGCTTTTATTATTCACAGAATTGAAATGCTTGAAGTATGCGGAACGGTTGAAGAAGTCCCCCATTGAAAGGATTATGCGTTATTACAATGCGGAATTGTATGCGGGGAGTAAGTGTTCCAGGGAAGAGATTGCTTATTTTATGAGCGACAAAACCAGGGCAGACATTGGGAACAAAATCGTTTCATTTGCGGGCAAAGATTACACTATAAGCGAATACTTCAATAGTGGGGCTTACCTTCTCAAAGAGCAAATGGAAGAAGAAGAAGGAGCAGACGAAGAAGAACGGACAACCGTTGAAGAATTAGACGAAACAATGGCTTCCATTGCGGAGATATTGGAAAAAGACGGAATACATTATGTAAATTGCCAAACGGAGGCGGGCAAAACAGAACAGATTATAAGGTATTTGTGCCGCCAGGACTTCACCAGGCAAAAGATAATTTATAGTGTGCCGACATATGCCCTTATCAAAGAATTTATAGAAAGGCTTACAAAGAACGGATTTGATAGGCAATTCATACACGCACCCGCAAAGATAGAATACACAGAAGAAGAATTGCTTTTACTTGATGCGGGCTTTCCAAAGGGAATAAAGACAACTCCCGAAATGTTGGAGAGAAAAAGAGAACTTCAAAAGATTGGAGATTGTAGGGAAATGGGGCTTTTCCTCATTACCCACGCTTGTCTTACCCATTTGCGGGATTACAACGCCCATATGGTTATTATTGACGAAGGAATAGAAGATAGTATTATTTGTAAAGAATACATTCCCCGTTCCTGCCTTGACATTTTGAAGGGCTATATTGACGAAGAAGGGCGGGCGGCATTGGATGCCTTTATTATGCGGTTAGACAATGCGAAAGAGTTGGAGGAAATACCTCCGCAGGAGATAGACTTTGAAGCCATATACAGCCATATGGATTATAAGAGACTTATTGAAGAACCAACTTTCCGGGATGCGGACACAAAACGCCTTTACCCCATAGGAAAATTGAGGAATGCGGATAAGATAATGGGGACGCAGGATTATAAAGGCATTAGATATCTTTATTTTGAAGTCAAGAGCCGTCTTATTCAAGTAGCAATGCGGCGGGGTATTCGTGTGAAACTATTCAACGGAACGCCGAAGGATAAGCAATTATATGTTGCCGTTCCCGAATATGAGAAGATTATAGGCAATATTACAATCAAAAGGGCGAAACCCGTAGGAACGATAAAACAGTTTATCGATTTCAATGGGAGCAAGGCTTACCTTACACGCCCGGAGAATTGGCAAAAGATAATTGATGTATTGGAACGCCAGGGCGTTGATTGGAGAAACACAAACACGCTTGTTTTGAAGCAATGCCTTCCAATGGCGAGGAAATTGGGCTTTCATATCCCGCAGACGACGGACGGAGACGAAATATACATAGAGAATTGTGCGGGGCTTGATTGCCTCAAAGGACAAAACCTTATTGTTATAGGTAAGGCAGACAAACCGAAAGACACATACATAGATATGTTGGGAAGTGCCGCCCTTACAAAGTCGCATACAATGAGTAAGAAAAGCGGAAACAAAAAGCACATAGAGGGCATAAAGGGGCGGCATAGCCTCTATGCCTTTGAAGATGATACTTTGTGGGGCTTACAATCCCAGCAAATGCGGCAAAGCATAGAACAGGCAGTAGCCAGGGCAAGAACTTTGCGTAATAATGTTGTGGTGTATGTGTTCGCAGATTATCCAGTAAGAGACGCTATTCTTATCAAGTAGCAGGAGGGGGAAAGGTATGTATATCTTTGAAAGACTGATTTCAAAAGATTGTCATTGTGCCTATTATGTGATGAAAAATGCGGTAAATAATTCCTTTTATTTCTTTACCCAGGATGAAGGGGCATTGGATAGAATACGGGATGCCGCAAACCCGATTGACGAAATGTTAGATATATATGTTTCTCTTACAAAAACCAGGCGGGAGCGTATAGAGAATAAAGACTTTGAGAACACAATGCCCGCCCGTTCTCATTTCTATTGCTTTGAATACAAAGAAGTTATGGCACAAGTAGAACGGAGGCGGCAGGAAGGTAAGAAAAGCCAAATAAGGCTTTCAAAATAAATGGAGGATTGATATTTTATGAGTATCAGTGAAGAATATTTCAAGTTTTTGAAAAGGTTGTAGGACGAACGACAGCAAGAGGAAAAAGACTTTATTCAAAAATGGTTAGATGAAGGAAGAACCACAAAAACGGTGGAGGAAACCGCCCGCAAGATTGCCAGGGAGGAAGCCGAAAGAGTAGCCCGCCAGGAAGCCCGCAGAGAGGCAGAAAGGGCTATAAGACAGCGGGAAAGGAATATTCAAGTATAGATAGATAGGCACAGCATAGCCCAGGCAAGAGACGAAATAGAAAGCATTTTCAAATAAGTGTTCTCCCGTTGGTTGCCGTGGGGGTATTCTTCCAGATTACCAATACTTGAAAACCGCCCGAAACCTTACCGTCCTAACAGATAGCAATGCGGTTGAACTTCCCTTTGATTTGTGATAGAATAGAGATACCACGAAGGAGAACGAAAGGAGATACCCCGCTATGGCAGAGAAGAAAGAACGCAACGCCCTTGATTACAATTACATTTACAAGGTTTTGTCCGAGCACGGAACGCCCGCCCAGCAGAAAGCCTTTGTAAAGG